>NZ_JBSGZV010000054.1:0-63306 GCF_053611185.1 Streptomyces sp. NPDC054834
GTGGCCACGAAGATGATCGCCGCGAGGACCTCGCGGTCCCCGTACCGGCGCCGGCCTCCGCCCTGCGGCCGTGTCGGAGCAGGTGGTACCACCCGATGGAACAGTTCCCACAGCTCGTCCGGCACCATGCGCTCAACCATCACCACACGGTGCAGACTACCCAGCACACCAAATGAGACGACGTCTAAGCGTAGGCCTCGGTTTCCTGCTCGATGTACTCCGCAAGGCCAGCCATCTGTTCCTCGTGGGTAACCAGATCTGAGGGAGGCGAGATAAGCAAGGTGCCGTCGTCTTGAGGCAATACCTCCGGCTCGACTGGCTCAGGCTCGGTTCCTGCCAGCGCTGGCGACGCGGCTACCGCTCTGGCGAGCTCCTCTCGAGCTGCGGACCTTACTGCTGTGCTCTCATCGTGGAGGACCATGCGAGCCAGCTTGAGCAAGGCGGCGTTTGCTGGCCCTGCTGCTGTCTTACTCAAGAAGTCCAGCACATTGCTTGTCGTGATGGCTTCCCAGCTGAGGTCTTCCCTTGCCGCGCTGACGACGTTTGCCAGACCGGCCGCCGCCACTGACCTGATGACCTCATCACCGCTATCTGCTCGCTCACCCAGCGTCTCGACACATCCTTGCTGCTCCGCAGCGACAAGGCTGAGGACGTAGAGAGCCTTACTGGCCACGGCTCCGTCCTTGTCATACGAACGCTCCCGTAGCACCTCAACTGTTGAGCGCAACTCGGCCTGATGCGCCGCGATTTGTGCGTAGTCGGGGTGCTCGGCCTGCAACTGCTCTTCGATGTAGCTGGAGTCGTAAGTCGGTTGAGTGGTCATGAGGCCGCCTAGGTCAGCCATGGGCTGCGAAGCAGGGTCTGGACTTCTGAAAAACTAAGCGAAGGCTTATCGGTGATAGACGTAGTTGCTGGCGACATTAGAGCATTGTTTTTGCTGCAATGAAACAGTCCCAACACGTGCCCTATTTCATGGGCCAATGTCCATTTTGTGGCGTTTGTTGTGATTAGGGCGCCAGGTGTATTCGGCGGGTGCTGTGAGCATCCGTTCACAGGCGGTGTTGTGCTCCGCACGAAGTAAATGGCCACCCCTTTTCTTCCTGCGTCGTGACGAATGCCGTGCAAGCTGGAGTGCTTGCGATTGGAGATCGGGGATCCCAAGGTGCATCCATCGACGTCTATGTGTTGGTACAGAGGTTGCTGATTCGGCGACGTCAGCTCGAAGGTACGTGTCGGAACAAGGTCAATACCGATAGGGCTGAAGACGTCCCGAGCCCGGTCTAGTGACTCTCTGATGGGAACCCGGGGCGGTGTGATCACATAGATGACAATCCCCAACTCCCTCGATGAGGATGGCTGCAGAAACCCTGTCACCGTAATCACCTCCCTGGAGTAGATGAGGTTGAGGGGGACGATGGTGCTGAAGGCGGGGCGGCCGCTTCAGAGGCCAGAGCGGTAATGACAGTCGCACCAATGAAGCAGACCAGCGCGATGAACAACGCTGCAAGTTGGTTCGGCATCTGCCGAAACTGCTTCAGCACCTTGGCCACGTCGACCTCGACCCCTAATACGTCTGCACCGGTTGCCTCGCCTACCTTCACTGCGGCGGTCGCCTTGCCTCGAAACTCCAGCAATCCCAGAAAGAAGCCGCCCAGTAGACCGAGGATCCCCGCGGCGACCAAGGCTGCAGCGATTTTCGGTGCGAATGGGGGTCCCCCGCGAGCGGAGGTAAAGTCGTCGTGCAGCGCTGCCCACAGCAACACGAGAATGACGATATAGAGGACGCTCAAGAAACCAGCCGACCACCACACGAGTCGCGTAGACCATACGGTTCTGGCCGCGAGGCCGGGGACGTCGTGTCCGACAGCACCGTCTGGTACAGCTTCTTCCGTCTGCTTAACGTCGCTGCACAATTCCTTCTCTGCATCGCCCAAGATCGTCACAGACAACTCCGTGCCCGCAGGCGTACCCGCCGGGACTGAAAAGCGATCGGCGTCGGTAGTGACTGGCTCGGCCTCCCCGAGTCGCCACCGGTACGCAACCTGCCCATCCACTTCGTGCAAGATCGCTCTATACCCGCCCTGCACCTCAGGATCCAGCGACAGAGACACCGCAGGTTGGCTAGACACCGCAGGTTCGCTTGCCATTGGCTACTCCGCCGACCCGGTCGCGGTCACTCTGGCACTGCTTGCCGCTCTCATGTATCCCAGGGTGAGCCGTCGGTCCCTGCTCTGCACGCCGGAAATGTTCCGTTGGGATGACCGCCCTCCCCATCGGCAGCGCCGGTTCGTCGTCCAGGCGGGCCATGCCGTAGCCATGCTCGTCTGGATGGGCGGGCCAGGCGGGCCATCGCGACGGCAGCCCGGCTGCAAGCAGCTTCACGAGAGGGCGGTCGGTTTGCGAGGTGGCGGGACCGCACGGTCGGTTTCCACGGAGGACGTGAGCCGGACGCCCACACTCCGAGGGTGTGACGGTCGATTACATGCAGGCGCTGCTGCTTGGCGAAGTTCACGGCGGGTGCGGTGACGCTGGCTGCGCGGAGCCCACGGGCTGCTGAAGGTGAGCCGGGCGGCGACGACCAGGCGCTCGCCGGTACGGCGGCGCACCCGCAAGCCGGGCAGGCGGAAACACCGGCGCAACGGCCTCGCCGGCTCCGCTGTGGGCATACCGGACCCTCTAGGTCCTCAACGCACGGCCCGCTAGGTCCACGGCGCCGACGTGGGGGCGGACTCGAGGACTCCCCGAGGCGCACCGATGATGCGACGCTGCTCGAGTTGCGTGAGTGGCGGAGTTGCCCAACTCAGGCAAGTGGCATACCCAGAAAAAGTTGCCTGGAATCGGAACTTTACTAGGCCGGTAAAGTCACCGGTTCTGAGCAAGTTTGCCTGCTTCACGTGTGATGATGGTTTCGTGGAATCTCCGCTGATCAGAGAAGCGCACCTGCTGGAACAGGGCATCCAAGCCCTGAACGGCCTGCTGGGGCCGGAGTGGCAGGTCACGCAGCGCCCGAACAACAGCAAGGTCTTCGATGCTCTCCTGGAGGTAAGGGCGGAGGGGGACAGCACCTTCACGCAACTACTAGTGGAAGCGACGCAGGCGGTATCACCACGGTTCGTGATGGAGCGGCTGGTGCCCCAGGTGCAGCTGCTCCGCGAGGTCAATCACTACTCAACTCTGCTGGTCATCGCGCCATGGATCTCCTCGCAGGCCCGTGAGCTGTTGCGGCAGAATGGCATCGCTTACCTGGATCTGACCGGTAATGTCGGCATTCGCGTGTCGCGACCGGCCATCATCATCCACACAGTAGGAGCCGAGAAGGCGCCGCGGTCTGCTCGGCGGGAGTCCAGCAGGACCACTCTGGCGGGGCCGAAGGCAGGCCGCCTTGTTCGGCTCCTGGCCGATGTGCCGCCACCTCACCGAGCCACCGACTTGCACCGGACCTCCGCGCTGAGCCTCCCCTACGTGTCCCGGCTCCTGGACACCCTGGAAGACCAGCTCCTGATCCACCGCAAGGGCCGGCTCATCACGGACGTCGACTGGGTTCAGCTTCTGCGCGCACGGGCCCAGGAGACCAATCTCCTCTCCCCTGGGTCGTACCGGGGAGCGCTGGCTCCCAATGGTGTATCGGCCCTGCTGCAACAGATCCCGCAGCTTTCCACGGAGCATGTCGGTGGTCTCTCAGCCATCGACGGTCTCTCGGTCACCGGCTCCTACGCCGCGCAGCGCTTTGTTCAGGTCGCCGTGGGGGGCCAGCTGGTGCTCTACGTCGCACCTTGGCTGGACGTCGACGATCTGGCCGATGACCTTGGACTCCTGCCGGTCGCCGATGGCGCGGACGTCCTGCTGCTGAACGAACCGGACTCCTTCGTCCGAAGGGGGGCGGAATTCGTCGACGGCGTACAGTACGTCGCGCCCAGCCAAGCGGTAATCGACTGCCTGGCTGGCCCAGGCCGGATGCCTGCCGAGGGAGAGGCTCTCCTTGAGTTCATGGAGCGCTGGCCCGAGAAGTGGCGGGCTCCCAAGAACGACGCCTGGACACGGCCCGTCCAACACTAAGATCGCAACGCAGGACGCAAGCCGACGAGAGCGCGAGGCACCATGTCACAGGTTCCGGAGGGCGTCGACCCCGATCAGCTGACGGTGGTGGCCCGGCGCGTTCTCCTCGACGGCCTGGTCGCGTTGAGCCCTCACCTCGATGCCCTGACTGTCGTAGGTGCGCAGGCCGTCTACCTGCGCACTCCGGACGCGGCGATCCGTAACTCGCCTTTCACTTCCGACGGCGACCTGAGCATCGACCCCGCGCTTCTGGAGGATCAGCCGCTTCTCGATGCATCTCTGCGCGAGGCCGGCTTCATGCTGAAGAAGGACAGCGAACCCGGGCTTTGGGAACGGCAGGAGACCGTGGGCGACCAGGTTGTTCCGGTGGAACTGGATCTCCTCATCCCCCGGCAGCTCTCTCCGAAGAACGGGCGTCGCAGCGCCAAGGTCCCGCCGCACGGCACAATGTCCGCGCGCTGGATCGAGGGCCTTGAGGTCGCCGCTGTGGACCGTTCTCCTCTGCCCGTCGGCAGCCTCGACCCTGCCGACGATCGCTCCGTCATGGTCAACGTCGCCGGCCCTGCAGCCCTTCTGGTCGCCAAAGCCTTCAAGATCACCGACCGGCTTAGCCAGGCCGAGAAGCGTCCGGACCGCCTGACCGACAAGGACGCAGGTGACGTCCTGCGCATCATGATGACCACCAGGGCACGGCAGGTCTCCGAAACGTTCACCGTTCTGTGCAACGACCCGCGCGTGGGCGACGTTGCGGCGGATGGGCTGGGGAAGCTGCGCCAGCTATTCGGCGGGCGTGCCACCCCCGGCGTCGACATGGCTGTCAAGGCGCTTGCAGGCTCCCTTGAAGAGGAGCGCGTCCGAAACCTCGCCCCTGCCTTCATCTCGCGCCTGACGGAATAGCCCCTCCCGAGACCGTGCCGTGCGGGTGACGGACTGGCCCTGGCCAAGGGCTTGCAGCTAAACACTGGGAACTCACGGCGAGCGCGTGTTCTTCGGCTTGGGAACGGGCGGCGGCGTAGGCGGCGGCACGGTGTATCGGCGTGTGGCCACCGCATGTTTCCTTCGACGCGGTGGCGACGCTCGGCCCACTGGCCACGCCGACCCTGCCGAGTCGGACCAGACGCGGAGGAGGTCGCCAGCAGCCGCGGGCCTGAGCTGGATCAGGTTGGCGCGGCGCCCGGGGGAGGATCCTATTTCTGCGGGCTGGTCCAGAAACGAGAGGGGGGAAGGGACGCCGTGGCGGAGGCCCAGACGGCCGCCGAGCGCACGCAGTACCGGGCAGCGGCCCCGACTGTCGCTTGACTTCATGCGGTCCGTACGGCGATCGAGGCTTACCGTCGCGCCACTGACTAGCAACAGCCGGCCCCGCACGTCGTCGAAGCCGGCTGTGTGGGGCGCCCGCGCGTCAACACGGACGACCGCATCCGTCCGGTTGGTTGCTGGAGCCAGTCACGTACGGAACTACGTGGAGGGTGGCAGCCCTGGTCCGCTCACGGCAAACAGAACTGGGACGGAACGCACGAACTGCCCCCTCCCCGACGGCTCGTCGGCGCCGGGCTCCGGCCAGGCATGGAGAACAGCCAGGCCACCGGTCTCGCCGGAATTGACCACAAGCTGTCTCAGATACGGTGCCGCCCGAAAATCGGGTCTGCCTCAAATCAGCACATGGGACAAGTGTGCATCAATGGAGTGCCCACGGCCCGCCGCAGTGGCACCATGCTGTCACGCCGCGACGCAGCGTCAACTGCCCGTGGCCTATGACAAATTGCTGGAGCCAGTCAGGTTCACGGCCGCCGGCTGTGGACCGCCCGCACGTAGGGACCTTCCTCATGCACGATTCTGTGGCGCGCTGCGTCGTACCCGACAGCTCTGCCCGCTGCCAGCTCGGCGGGGCGGAAGCCGCCGTCATCGTGGTGATCATCATCATGGCGTCTGCCCTGGCCCTGAACGGCATGCCGCACGCGGAGGTACTGTCCCTGTTGGGCGCGGCCGGCCTGCTGTCGGTGAGCGTGACACGACTGGCCACCGGTGCCGCGGCCCGGGGCCTGCGCAACCTTGCCCGGGTCCATTCGGCCTACCTGCCCCGGTAGGCGTGATCGTGGGACGAACCGAGAACCCGGTCCCGCGCCCGGACAGCGCCCTGGGCCGGCTCGCGAGCCACCTCCGGCGGTGCAGGGCCCGTGCCGGCCTGACCAACGCGGCATTGGCGGCCCGTACGAAGTACAGCGCCACCACGCTGCAGCGGGCTGCGGGCGGTACCGTCCTGCCCACCCTCAGGGTCGTCTTAGCGTACGAGGAGGGATGCGGCCTAGCCGACGGCGAAGCGCGCCGGCTATGGGAGCAGGCCCGGCAGATGGTGGAACTCCGCGACCGGCGGCGGGCGGTGCCGCCTCACCCGGGGAAGGCGCCCCGGCCGGACCTGATCGCTGACCGAGCGGACATGAGCCGGGCATTGCTGGATCTGCGCGAGCGCAGCGGACTGACTTACCGCGCCATGGAGCACAGGCTGCAAGGACGGCCCGAGTTGGGGCCGCTGTCGCGTTCGACGGCACAGCGCATACTCACGCGCCAGGCATTCCCCACCAGCCAGCAGCAGCTGATGGCTCTGCTTCACGCCTGCGCGGTGCCCCAGCGGGCCTGGGGGGACTGGGTGCGCGCATGGAAGAAAGTGCACCGGGCCCAGGACCGGAAAGAGTCAGCGATCACCCCGGCCCGAAAACTGGCAGCCCGGGAGGCGGAAGCAGAGCTGGCCCGGTACGAACTTGAATCAGTGGAGCCGTTTCGAAGCCCGACAGCGGCGTGGAGCGTCCGCTGCGGCATCTGTGGTGATCTCTTCCGGGTTCGGCTCAGTGACCTAGGCACCGATTGGGTCGGGTGCCCCAACCGGTGCCCCACTGAACTCGTGCGGTCTGTGGCCGATGCCCTGCTGAAGCAGGCCCCCACGTCATGCCCTCGTTGCGAGAGCCCGGTTGCCACGGCGCCGCACACCACGTCGCTGGAAGGCTGCCCCGTATGCGGCGATGCACCGCTTCCTGAAGCCGCGCTGCCGTCGGGGGACAGGTACGGCGACAGCTCCTCCTTCTGACTCGCTGTCAGCCCCTCAACATGCCCGCTCGGCGATGTTATTGAAGGGCATCGCAGCGGTGTAGCGGCAAAGTGGCCAAATAGAACGCCCGTTCGTCTGAATGTTATCTGTGATGACGGTTTTACACGTGATGTGATCACTGTGAGTGATTGAGCTGACACGTAGAACACTCGCAAGTCATCATCACGGGGAGAGTCATGCACTTCAGATATAGAAAGCTGCTCGCGGCCGGGACGGTCACACTGGGCCTGCTGATCGGCTCCTCGCCCACCGCACAGGCTTCCAAGCCCACTCCGCCAGCTGTCCCAGCTCCCGCGGCCGTCAAGCCGAAGACGACTGCTGCTCAGGAGAAGGCCGCCTGCGACGCCCAGATGAAGGCGGCCCGCGACGCCGGTAGCAGCAAGCCCGTGGCCTGCGCTTCCTGGGCGGAACCATCCGCCGCCGGTCGTCATGCAGCCATCACGGCGTGGCCGACGCCGGACTGGTGTGACGACCACGGCCCGAACAACACCTGGTACGTCACCCGGTTCAAGGCGTGCGGTGTCTTCTCCGCCGACATCACCGTGCATGACGTCCGCACCGGCCGGGTGACCGGCAAGATGCACTACCTGGTTGTCGCCTACGCCTACAGCGACTACGGCGTCGAAAGGTGGGCGTACCAGGTCGAGCTGATGCAGGTCAACGCCTCGGGCGACGCCGTGGGCAGCAGCGCGAACGGCAAGGGCACGTGCGCGGGCAAGTGCAAGGTCAACGACAGTAAGTTCCCCTCCCAGGCGATGAGCCAGGACAAGAACGCTGTCGGCCAGTTCTTCTTCGACACCACCATCAAGGCCCGCCCCAAGGGCGACATAGGGAACGGGCAGGGGACGGCCCACTGGCAGTTCACGAACCCCAAGTGGGCGGCGCCGACGAACGAAATCACCCTGAACACGCCAGTGGTCCGCTGCGACAACGCCCTCCCGGGCACGTCGAGGATCGGGTGCGTCATGCCGTACATCCCGGAGCTGGTGTACAGCAAGAGCGGTGACTTCCCCGAACTCGCCAAGCACATCGAGTACGCGCAGAACACCAAGCACCTGCCCGGCAAGCACGGCACGACCAACTACCTGACGCGCCTCACTGACAAGGCGAAGATGAAGAAGAACCGGAGCAAGGCGTGTCCGTCCAGGCGGCCCCGGCCGGCGGGCAAGGAGTGCGACGAGTACCCGTTTGCCTCCACCTGGCAGGGCGCATCGACCGGTAGCGGAGACTTCAGCTGGCGCATGATTCCCGCTGCACAGAACCGGGACGGCGGCAAAGCCCTCGGTAACTTCTATCTGTACAACCGGATCATCGAGAAGGATAAGTTCCTCGTCTGGATCAAGAACTAACAATCCGCCGACCATCCGGGATACCGCATGAACGAGCAGGCCGCGCACGGACAACAGCTCGTGCCAGTGCACTACCACCAGTTCAGGATCAGCGATGAGGACGGCCGCGTCGGCCCCGACCTGCCTCCCGAGCACAACGGCTTGGTCGAGGTGCAAGACGGCATTGCCTCAGTCCTCACCGGCATCCACACCGGCGACGTCGACGTCACCGTCACCTTCCACACCAACGCCCCCCAGCCCGGGGGCGCCGAATGGGAGGAGATCGTCGAAATCTCGCTGCACTCCGCATCGGGTGAACTGATGGTGCGCGGCCTGATGGCCGACCTCGATGAGGAGCTGCCCGAGCTGTCTTTCGACGGCCCCGGCGACTACCGGCTGCGCGTCCACGCACGGGGCCGGGACACCGCCATCGACCTCGCTCCGGACGACGTCACCGAGTGGTACCTCATCCAGGTATGGTCCGCACCGGCCCAAGAGGCGGTGGTGCTCCGCCAGACTGATAGTTACGGCGCATCTGTCCGAGCAGGGTGACCACCACCGGCTTGGTTCAGCAGCTGTGATGACGTGAGCCCCGGAGCCAGTCCGGGGCTCACTGGCGTACGGTCGGGGGACCGGCGTGGGCGACGGACGCCGCGCTTCGCGCGGCACAGCTCTGCCTCCTCCTGCTGAGGCACGGCACTCGGTTGCGCAGCCTTCACGGCCCGGTGCTCAGGTACGCGCGCCGCGCGGTGACCAGGCCCCGCCAGCGCTGCCGGGTTGTCTCTGCGCCGTCGATCCACCGTGCCGGTGAGGGCTCTTCGAGGGGCAGGCCGGCCATGAAGTGGGCGATGTCGGCGTAGTAGGCGTAGTCGCCGCTTTGGGTGAGTTCTCGCAGGCGTGTGATGGAGCCTGTGATCTTCTCGTCGTCCCCTCGGACGGCGTGGTGGAAGGTCAGGGCGAGTTCCAGGATGGGTTCGGCGACGGCGACGCCAGCGAGGCGGATCTCGGTGCGCAGTTGCTCCGCACGGTCCTCGATGTCGCGGGTGGTGCCGGCATCCCGGATGAGCTCGGCGGCTGCGACGGTTGCGGTGGTGACGCGCAGGACCATGCCCGCCAGGAGCTGATGGGCGAGGTCGATTTCGTCGGCGGCCGCATCGGGATCGGTGAAGGAGACAACGAACGCGCGCTGCGCCTGGGAGGTGGCGCGCTCCCCGGCGATGCCGTGTTCTTCGGCTTGGGTGCGGGCGGCGGCGTAGGCGGCGGCCGCGCGGTGCATGTCGGCGTGCGGCCACCAGATGTCTCCTTCGACGCGGTGGCGGCGGCCGGCCCAGCCGAGAGTCCGGGCGGTGGCCAGCGCGGTGGGGAAGTCGCCGGCGAGGCGGGCGAGGTGGGCCAGGCCGCGGCGGGCGGCGGGAGCCAGACGGCCGCCGCGGTCGGCGACGTACTGCATGCCGTGGCGGGAGGCGCCCGAGCGGCCAAGGTCACGTTCGGCTTTGGCCCGGTAGTAGACGGCCATCTCCCGCAGTTCGTCGGGTAGCAGGGCGGTGTCGATGACTGCGGTGAGGCGGTCGACGGTACGGGCGCGGTGTTCGTGCTGACGGCGGGCCAGGGTGTGGAGGAGTTCGGCGAGAGCTTCGGCAGGGGTTTGCAGGGCGCTGGCCTGTTCCTGGCGGGCGGGTCGGGCAAGGGGTTCCCAGATGGAGTCGCTGACGTAACTCCAGGCCGCGGGGGTGAGCCAGTCGAGGTCGAGGCGGTGGTCGCGCGCCAGGCGCAGGCCCTGGCGCAGGCAGGCGATCAGCAGCAGCCGGCTGCTGGGGCCGTCGGCGGCCTGCTGCTGTTCGCCCAGGACGGTGAAGGCGCGCTGGGCGGCCTGCTGCCAGTCGCGTTCGGTCCAGCGGTCGTCGGTGGTGTCTTCGGCGTTGCGTACGGCGGATTGGATGAGGCCGTGGAGGTGGAAGGGCCACAGGCCGAAGGGGTTGTCGTGGACGAAGGGCCGCTCGGTCAGCCGCTGGGCGGGTCCTTCGTGGGTGAGGCCGGCGGCGCGGGTGGCGAGGGGGATGTCGAAGGCGTCGAGCAGGGTGACCGAGCGCAGGACGTGGCGTTCGTCAGGGGTGAGGTCGGACAGGGTGCGGGCGACCAGGGCGGGGAAGTCGTGGTCGAAGTCGGCCGGCTGCGGGTTGTGGCCGTTGCGGCGCAGTTCCAGGAACCGGGCGACAGACAGGTCGAGGTAGAGGGGCAGGCCGTGGGAGCGGGCGGTGATGACCTGCCGGATGTTCTCACCGATCAGGGGCTGTCCGTCGCGGGTGAGACGGCGGGCGAGGTAGTCGTCGCAGTCCTCGGGGGAGAAGTCGCCGATCAGTACCTGCCGTGCCGCGCTGGCACCGGTGGGGGTGAGGGCTGTGGGCACGGCTGTGTGGGCGAGCCCGGGCCAGGCGGCGGGTCCGGTGTAGTCGAGCTGGCCCTGCAGGTTCGGGTCGGCCCACTGCAGGCGGGAGCGGCCGGTGATCACCCAGAAGGCGTTCGGTAACAGCCACACCGTCCGTTGGATCAGCCGCTCCAAGTCGCGTCGGGTGCGGTCGCCGACGTCCTCGAAGGTGTCGAGCAAGATGACGGGTACGACCTTCTTGCCGTCGGGGAGGCGGGCGAGCTCCCACGCCAGCAGGTGCGGGTAGAAGGACATGGCGTCCAGGTCGGGTTCGGCCTCCAGCAGGTCCGCCAGCCGGGCGCAGCCCGCCAGGGCCCGTACGGTCTGGCGGCGTTCGCGCAGCGCGCCGATGAGGGCGCCGGTGACCTGGCCGACGACCGAGCCGATGGTGCCGGGCAGCATGAGCGCCTGGGCGACGTCGGCGAGCGCGGACTGCATCTGCTGCGGCAGGCAGAGCCTGTCCGAACCGGGAGCCGAGACCGCCGCGGCACAGGTACTCCTCGAGGGGCTCGCCGGGGTGGTCGGCCTCCCAGTAGCGGCGCAGGGCCAGGTCGAATGCGGGCAGGGGGCGGCCGATCCAGGTGAGGGCGGCCCGGATCGTCAGCGCGATCTGCTCGAAGTCGGTGCCGGCGGAGCGGGCGAGGTCGATGCGTACGGGCAGGATCCGGTCGGCCGGCCACCCGGGCTCGCCCCACTGGGAAGGCCGCCGTCCGGCGTCGGTGAGCGCCGCCTCCAGCATTCGGGAGAGGGTCGTCTTGCCGATGCCGCCCACTCCGTGGAAGACGAGGACGTGGTTGCGGGGCGCCTCGAGGTCCTCTGCGTCGAAGCCGGGTGCGCTGATGTGCTGGAGGTGCTCGGTGAGCGCGGCCGCGACCGTCTCCCACTGTGAGGAGCGGTTCGTGAAGGCCTCATCAGCCTGCACGCTGCGGTCGTTCGTACTGAACAGGGCCCTCCAGATCCCGGTCACCTGTCACGTCCCACCCCCGAAAGATGATCACCTGCGGACTCAACTTATGCCCGTAGCAATCCTGTTAGGGAGTCCGGACCACGCCAGGGTGGCCTTCCTTCTGTCCGCCGGAGGGAGTACGGCATCCTTCAGCGATGAAGCCCGATCCCGAGCCCTGGTACAGCACCACCCTCAATCTCTGGCAAATAGCGGGGGTGCTCGTCGCCAGCTGGAGTCTCCTCAAGCTGGTCACCGAGGGGTGGCGGCGCACCATCGGCCTTAGGCGGCACCTCACCACCCGCCTCCGCAAGATCGCCCCCGGTGTCCGGCACGACTACGTCGAGTCCCTGCTCGGTAAGCCCAAGTGGCAGTCGACGATGGCATGCACTCGCCTCACCGCCACGGCGGCGGAAGAAGCCGGTGATGAGGACAGCAAGGTCGAAATCACCGTCCGGACCTGGCCCCTGTCGCGACTTGGGTATCTGGTCACATGGACCGAGGACGACGCCGTGGTCATGTACGGGATCACCACGATCAGTTGGTTGTTCCGGCCCGCGGTACTGATCGGACCGACGCGGATCCGGCTCGGGAAGACCCCCTTCACGGCCCTCACCGACACCGACGAGTACCGCGCCCGGCTCGGCAGCCGCCGGTTCGGGTACCTGGAACGCCACTACTTCGGTAACCCAGGCGGCTACCGCTCGTGGTACGTCGGAGTCAACGACATCGGATACAACGCTGTCCCCCTCTCCCTCGACTGGTTCGACGACGAAGACGATTCCCGTACCCGGCTCCTGCCCGATAGCCGTGACGCCTACCGGGCGAGCGCACCGATCAACACCATCGTCATCAGCGGCGTCGCCCCATATGAGGAACTACAGGACATCAACTTCTTCGGCACCTCCATCGGAGTCGACCAGGACCTGGTCCGCTTGACCGATCCCGAGTTCCACGTGCTCGACAGCCGGATCAGCCGTGCGCACCGGCGCATCCGGGACTGGCGCTGGCGTCGGAACTTCCGCCGCTGGGAGAAGAAGCAGCGGGCCCTGCACAGCCGGTGACCGTGCTGCCCGAGGTCTGGCGCCCGGAGAAGACAATGACCGTCCGTTCAAGATCAGAGGAGGTTCTGCATGCCTGGGGCACCAACGTGCGGAAGGTGTTCGGTGAGCGCGGCCGCGACCGTCTCCTACTGCGACAGGGGCGCCGGGGTCAGTCCAACGGAGAGGAGCCACCAAGCTCACGACGCTCGCCCAACGGCGCCGCACAGGGCGGTAGAGCATGCGGACGCCGTCGTGAGGCTCATTCGGTGCGGCTGTGGCGCCCACAGTTCACCAGTGAGGGTGAGATACGGCCACAGGCGGTCGGCGTCAAGGGCAGCGACCATGCTTTGCGGATGGTGTCGATCAGAGGGCGGGCACTGTAGGGCGAGATGCCGAGTTCCTGGCGTGCGTCAGCCAGCCGTTCCGGGTCCCCGTCCGGGCCGTGTGCAGCTGCCAGTTGGGTGCGGCGTTCGAGTCCTTCGGTGCTGAAGATGTCGAGCAAGGTGAGCGAGAAGTAGGCGTACGCGGCAGCCTCATCGATGAGCTGATGTGCCTCGCCGGCGAGCTCCTGGCGGGCTGCGGCGTCGTCACCGGCTGCGGGGGCTGGTCGGGTGGTGTGGGAGTAGAAGGCGAACTGCTCCAGGGTGTGCAGCATCTCGGCTTCGGTACAGGGGCAGGGGTCGCGTAGATAGCCGCACAGGGTGCGGAAGGAGGCGAGGACGTCGCTGGTGTTGGGGGTCCACTGCTGTTTGCTCAGCAGGGTCCGGAAGCCGGCGAATGTTTCTGCCAGTTCTTCCAGGACGAGATGGCGGGAGAGTTCGGTCAGCTCGTGGGACTGTGTCTTGTCTTGTATTTCGCGGATCTGCAGTCCGTAGCGGAGCAAGTCGCGCAGGATGCCGCCGGACAAGGCGTGGGCGAGCATGACGTACGGTTCCTTGAGCGACTGGGAGCGCTTGGCGAGGATGGCCCGTGATTCTTTAAGAGTGCTGGGCTGGACGTGGATGATGTCGTCCAGGGAGCTGTCGGTGACGTCCCGATGTGGCAGGCCCCGGCGGACGAACGCGGCTCCAACGTCTTCGGCTACCGAGATCAGGTAGTAGACGTCGGGGACGCCCAGGATGGCCTTGATCTCGCTGAGGAAGGCCAGGGCCTGGGTGTCCGTTCCGAGGCGGTCCACCTCGTCGATGGCGAGCACCACGGTCTTGCCCTGCTTGGCCTTCTCCGCAGCAATGCACTTGAGCAGGTGACGGAACTCGTCCACCAGCTCCGGGTAGGTCGGGGGCACCGTGGAGATGGACGTGGTGTGGTTGGTGCCCAGGCTCAGGATCTGGGCTGCACCACCGGTGGTGAGCCCGTGCGTGGCCTGCTGGATCGTCTGGAGACGAAAGAGGTGGCTGCGGCACTGGGTGACCAGTTCCGGTTCTTCCGGCGGCGGCCTCCAGTCTCCCGCTTTCGACAGCAGCACTCCGGCGATGATGCCCGCGAGCCGCAGCGGGTTCTCCGGGTCAGCCAGAAGGGTGTGCGTCTGCGGGTTCTCAATGAGATACAGCAGCAGGTATGTCCCGGCGGCTGCGGCGAAGGGGCGGAAGATCTTCTCCAGGGAGAGATGCCACCTCCCGAGGGGAAACTCGACGCCGGAATCGCGGGCAAGGCGCAGGAGCCACCACACGAACATCAGCAGCGCAGCGTAGAGACCGGTTTTCCCCAGCTCGGCCGGCTGAGTGCGCTGAAAGTACTGGGCCTGCTGACGCATGTGTTGGTCCAGGAGCACGCTGCCGGCGGACAACCATGCCAGCAGCAGACCGAGCGGCCTGCTGCCGCGCATCCACACCCTTCCCAGCAGGCGAGGCAGCCAGGCCACATGCCGCGACCGCCACCAGGCGAGTCCGGCGACGGTGACCGTCACGCTGGCGACGACCGCGTGGCCCTGCCAGATCTCTGTTGCGTCGTCGCGGATCAAGTCGGCGTACGTACGTGCGAAGTCGGCGACGGACGTGGCGTACTGCGTGTACTGGGTGCGAACTGAGGCGGACAGGCCCAGCACCAGCAGCGCGGCGGCAGGCACCGCGAAGGAACTCCACCGCCCCAGTCGCTTGACCTGGATCTTCAACCGCCGTAGCAGCCTGCGCGCTGGGGACAGCCGCGCGAGCTCGGGCGGCTCGTAGCCCTGGTCGCGCATGTACTTCTCGCACAGTTGCACCGACAACGACAGCAGGAAGTCGTGCGGGGTGTAGGTGGCCGGCGCCTGGACGAGCACACCGAAGCCGGCCTTCTTGACGCTCTGCTCCAAGAGCGTCGTCTTGCCCGCGCCTCGCGGTCCGCAGACGGCGATGGTGCCGTCCTCCATGTGTGAGAGTTTGCGCTCCAGCTGCCGTCGGGCGCCGTTCTCGACGACGTAACCAGGTGCCCGCGGCGCGCGCAGGCCCCAATCGTAATCCTCGGGGATGAACAGGGAGTCGGGGTCATCGCCCAGCATGTGGCGGACCAGATCGGCAACCACCGGTCCCGTGCCCTGGTCCTGCAGCTCTTCGCCCCAGCGAGCGGCGCACACCCCGACCTCGAACCGCTGCACCAGCCAGGAGATACGCAGCCCGGCGGCAGCGAGGCACTGTCTGAGGTTGTACCACGCGGCCGAGCCGCGCCAGAACAGCGTGAACATCACGGCGACAGCGGTAAGTACCGCTATGAGAAGGGCAAGCAGTCCGCCGAAGATGAGCACGGCGATCGCACCGAGCCCAAGTAGGGAGCAGACTACCCGCCAGTTCCACTCCCCCTCGCGAGCCGCTCTCTCGTGCTCATCGAAGATCTCATCCAGCTTCTCTACCGCCTCGTCCAAGGCGGGAGAAGGACACTGGATGGTGGCGTAGCGGTGGTACGTCGCGGTCCTCATCCGCTCGAAAACGGCCTCCCGGGTCACGCCGTCTCGCTTTCCGAACAGCCGCTCCGTCTCCGGATCAGCAAGCGCAGCCCGCACACACCGGTGGTAGATCTTGGTCTTATCACCCCCGCTCAGGAAGTCCTCTGCCTTCGCCCCCCAGGCTTCCAGCCAGTCCTGTAACGGCAGCATCTGCTCGTCCTTCCCCCGAGTGCCAGAACCTGCGGATGCTAGCGCCCCGTGTCAGGGCGATGAAGGGCGTCTCGCGAAGGTGACGCAGTCTGCGCTTGCAGGGCGGTGGCAACCTGGTACGCCAAGAAGGATCGCCATGGAGCGCAGGGCACCGCTGACCGATGACTAGCTAATCGCGCAACTGACGGTTGACCGGGCGGCCGCCTACGAGGACCTCCAGCGCTTGGAAGATGCCGACGCGGAGGAGGAGGACCGCCTGGCCGCGCTCTATGCGGCCGGGTGAGAGAGCTGAAGACTGAGTGGCGGGGCACGCCGATCCGGGACGGGCTGCAGGTGGGCCTGCAGCAGCGGGTGGGGCAGGGCGTCAATGTCGGCTAGGGCTTCTCTTATGGATCACGTCGGGCAAGCCATGGACCGTAGGATCGGGGTCCGTTGCTGCGTGAGGGGACTGGATGGTGGAGACTTCCTCCGCTTCAGGCGATGTGCTGGAGCCGATCAGGCAGCACCTGCGAGATCCTTCCTATGGCGTCGACGTGGGTCCTGGCTGGCGGCAGTTGGTGCTTGAGTGCCATCAGGCGGTTGCCGCGGAGTTCCCGGAGTACGAGCTCCTGGCCGTGAAGCAGAAGTGGGGGGCTCTGGCCTTCCAGGCGTTCCCGCGGCCGTGGAAGCCTGGCGGCAACTGGACAGATGCGGAGCACTCTCGCCTCCATGCTGTCACTGATGCGTTCACTGACCGCAGCGAGGGCATCTGTGAGCGCTGTGGTGCCGATGGTTCACTGCGTGAGAGCCGACGGGTCCACCTCGTGCTGTGTGATCGGTGCGAGACGCTCGTCCCGGAGCATGGTCGTCTCTGACCGATCCTGGTTGCTTGTCATCGCGCAGACCAAATGAAGATGCCTGCCAGATGGAGCCCGGCGAGGTAGACAGTGGCAGTCTTCTCGTAGCGCGTGGCGAGGCCCCGCCACTGCTTGAGGCGGTTGATGCACCGCTCGACGGTGTTCCGCTGCTTGTAGACCTCTCGGTCAAATGCGGGTGGCCTGCCGCCGAGGCTGCCGCGTCGTGCGCGGTGGGCCTGCTGGTCGGCCGGGATCGGAATCACGGCACGGATCCCACGTCGTCTGAGATGGGTGCGGATGGCGCGGGACGAGTACGCCTTGTCTGCGAGTACCAGCACCGGCCGCGTGCGGGGCCGTCCGCGGCGCCGGGGCACCCGAAGGGCGGCCATGACAGATTCGAAGGCCGGAGCATCCCCAGCCTGGCCAGGTGTGAGGACAAAGGCCAAGGGCCGACATCGACCATCGGCGGCCAGGTGCAACTTCGTAGTCAGGCCGCCGCGCGACCGGCCAAGTGCATGATCGTCCGGTTCGCCGGCTGCGGCCCCTTTTTGCGGGCGCCCGCAGCATGCTGGTGAGCACGCACGATGGTGGAGTCCACCCCGACGACCCAGTCCAGGTCTTCATCCCCGTCGGCCTGGGCGAGCAGACCGGTGAAGACGCGCTCCCAGGTGCCGTCGATAGCCCAGTTTCGCAGCCTTGTGTAGACACCCTTCCACGAGCCGTACTGCTCAGGCAGGTGCACCCACTGGGAGCCGGTCTGGAACTTCCACGCAATCGCATCAATCACCTGCCGGTGATCACGCCACCGGCCGCCGCGCTTCGGCGTCCGGTCCGGTAGCAGCGGCTCAATCCGCGCCCATTGGGCGTCACACAACGGCACGCCTGACCAACGATCCGATGATCCGAGAGAAACGCCCTAGGCCGTTTCGTTTAGATCACCGAGCCCGGCTGCATCAAGATCTTGCATCGCCGGTTGGGGCGGGTCCTTCGCCGCAAGTCGCTGCTGCGCTGCCAGGTAGGCGCCACTTGCGGGGACGTTGACGGCCCTCCATGCCGATTCGGCCGTTGAGATCGCGGAAAAGAGCGGGCACGCGCCGATGAGTACCTTCATGATCATCAGTCATAGGTCATGGTTGGTGCGCCGCAGCCGAAGGGGGCTGAAGCGTCCACCGATCCGACCCGCCGAAGACCGGACACGAGACACCGAGGAACCACAGATGCGTACTCTGATCAGCACGGCCTTCATCTCGCTCGATGGCGTCGTGGAGGCCCCGGGCGGCGAGCCCGGCTACCGGAACTCCGGCTGGACCTTCAAGGACATCGAGTTCCTCCCCGAGGCGTTCGACATCAAGGGCCGCGAGCAGCAGGAAGCCACGGCGATGCTGATGGGCCGCACCAGCTACCAGGCGTTCAGCCCGGTGTGGCCGAACATGGCGGACTTCGCCGACTACAAGGCGATGCCGAAGTACGTCGTCTCCACCACCCTCACTGAGGATGACCTGGTGACGAACTGGGGTGAGACGACGATCCTGCGCTCACTCGATGAGGTCGCCGCCCTGAAGGAGACCGAGGGCGGCCCGATCATCGTCCACGGCAGCGCCGCCCTGAACCAGGGCCTCTCGGACGCCGGCCTGATCGACCGCTACCACCTGCTCGTCTTCCCGCTCCTGCTCGGCGCGGGCAAGCGTCTGTTCAGCGCCACGGACAAGGACACCCAGAAGCTGAAGCTGGTCGAGCACGAGGCGTACGCCAACGGCCTGCAGAAGAACGTGTTCGACGTCGTCCGCTGACACGACTCCCGCACCCGCCCGGCCGACCGCGACACCGGACACGGCCCCGCTCGAAAGGTCCTGCTCAGTGGACGTCGGGTCACCGTGCGCACCAGAGGGATATGCCTGCGATGTGGAGCCCGGCCAGGTAGATGGTGGCGGTCTTCGCATAGCGGGTGGCGATGCCTCGCCACTGCTTGAGGCGGTGATGCACCGTTGGCGCCGTCAGGCCGCCGTGACGCCGTAGCGGAGGGGCTGGGCCGGGACAAGCTGTTTCGTTCCCGGTGTTGATCTTATTTTGGGGCTGATCAGCTCGTCGACCAGGGGAGTGCGGGATGCCCGCCTGCGAGGGGTGGTGTCGCCAAAGTCGCGGTGAACCTTGGCCTGGGTAAGCCAGTCGCTGGAAGTCCGCGCGCTGGGGAGGGCGCCTACGCCAGGGCGCTGACGTTTCCGGCTGAGGTCGGGTGTGCATGTGTGCACACGCCTTCGTTTTTCAGATTGCGGGAATCATTGATCTCGGAATTGCTGCTTCCGGGGTGGCGAATGGCGGCGCTCTTCCATTCAGGGGTGGCGAAGGGTGGCGCTTTCCTGAATCAGGTATCCGGTCCGAGACGGGAACTCTTTGAATGGCAAGGGACATGGCTGTCTGTGCGCCCCTGCCGTGCGCGGGCGTGCAGGCGGCGTGTGCTGCGGGTCGCGGCTCAGCGGCCCAACCACAGCTTTCGTCGGCACCGTGCCGCCCGAAGGCCCTTCTTCCGGAGAGGAGACCCGCGCGTGTGGAACCACAGCATGCGCGTTGACCTGCCATGATGCAGAGTGCTTTGCATGAAGTGTGGCCCCAGTACCTTGCCGGAGTCCTCGTGCTGGCCACCGGTGCGGCGACTGCGGCCGCCGCACGCGTCTTCCGTCGGCGCCGTTCGGTGACCCGCGGCCAGGACACTGTGCCCCACCCAGAAGAGCCTCGCTAATCCCTGCTGGACTTCATACATGGATACACGTATGCCTTCTCAAGAAAATGTCGTCCGCCGGACGACAAAAAGCGTCGTCATTAAGACGACACATTGCAGTCGGCCCGAAGAAACAAATCGCGCTGCGGCCTGGCTGCATTTACACACCCAGCGCGAACGAGACCCGGACGAATGGGCTGGTGAACTGGCCCTGGCCGCCAGCCGCGAGTTCAGGCCCGCGGACCGCAACCTGACTGATGTGGCCGCCAAATACGATGAGCTGATCCAGCGTGTCCGCTACCGGGATCCGGACATCGACGAGACCAGCGTGCTCGCGGCGCTCCTCGTCATCCGCGCCCTGCGCGACAAGCTTCTCCTGGACGAGCGGCGCCTCATCGGCGCGGCCCGCGCGCTCAACATCACCTGGCGGCGCATCGCCGATGCCCAGGAACTCAAGAGCCGGCAGGCCGCCGAACGCCGGTATCTCCAACTACGCGACGACATCGACGACATGGCCCCCGACGCCGAGGAAAGGACCCAGGCCGAACGCGTAGAGGTCGCCCGCGCCCGCCGCGCCCGCCGCGCCGAGTACATCTGGGCCACCACACACGCCGGCCCGATCATCTCCCTGGCGCTGCGCCTGGACGCGGTGAACGACCTGCAGCAGCGCGCCGACGCCTCCGAGGCCGCCCGCAAGGCGCACCAACTCGTCAATGCGGGCACTGTCTTCGAGGGCCGGCCCGCACCGCCGCCGGTCCGCATGCCGTGGCCGGATCGGCTACACAAGGCGGTGGCCACCTACCGCACCCACCAGAGCGCGTTGGCCGAGTACCGGGCCCGCCCGCAGCCCACCGTTCTCGGTGAGGATGCCCGCCCGCCCCACGGGCTCCTGATGCCCGTGACGTACGACCGGCTGGTGCACGACCTGTTTGGCCTCATCGGCAACGCCCGGGATGTTGACCTAGAGGACCAACCCGGTCTTGCCGCCGACATCCGGGGCCTGTACGCGGAGGCCGGGGCAGCCTCACCGCATGTGGACTGAGTCCGCGGCAGCAGCACCCGAACGCACAGGAAAAGTACGGAGAGGAGCTGAACCTCGCCCGCTACATGAAGGACGGCAACGTGGCCGACGGCGGGGAGTGCGAGGCAGTGTCTGGGTTCCCGCCCGGCACGGGGATGCCGGGCGGGAGAGGGGTGTGCGTCCCTCCTTGGGTGGTTCTTCAGCACGAGGGCCCGCACAGCCTTCCAGACGGGAAGGTTCGACGCCGGGGCGTCGGTGTTCCATGGTGGGGATCGGGCGGGCTGCTGCAACGGTAAGTGGCTTTTCCCACTCATACGGGTTGAAAAGTGCCGCAATGTGTGCGCGCCTGACTGGCTGTGTCGGGTAACTCCCGTCTCCCTGACTCCTATTGTTCCGTAACTCCATGATCACGTGGCGTGGCGATGGCTGGACGGACCATGCTGGCGTCCTGCTCCTCGTGAGGCGCTTCAGCACCGCCTGGCGAGGGGTTCCTTCCAGACGCCCATTCCAGGGAACTAGGTGAGATGTCCAGTTCGCAGGTGTCGACCGCCGCTGCGGTGGCGGCGGTCTTCCCATCCGGCACGGCGCGGGCCGTGCCCGGGCACCTCCCGGTGCCCGTCACGGGGTTTGTGCCGCCCGGTACCGCAGGGCCGGATCTTGTCGTGCGGCCCGGCTTACCGCTTCAGGGCCCAGCCGGTTCGCGCCGGGTGGTCGCGACGCCGCGCGTGCGGCGGAAGGAGGCGCCGCGATGACGTCCTCCGCAGTGCCGGAACGATCTGACGGGGAGCCTGTCAGTCGGCGCGGCCGCAAGCCCGAGCCGATCTCGGCGGACGTGGGTGCCGCGCACCGGGCCTGGCTGGAGTCGGTCCGCGCGCGGCTGCGCGCCAGCGGTCTGACGCTGGACGAGCTCGTGGCACGCTCGGGGTATTCCAAGACCCGTATCTCCGAACTGCTGCGCGGCAACGGCTACTACCCAGGCTGGGAGATCACCTTCAGCGTGATAAAAGCCCTGGACATCCCGGCGTGGCCGATGCGCCGGCTGTGGGCGGCGGCCGCCCAGGAGGCCTGCAAGGAGCCGGACTGGATCCGCCGCTCCGTCGAGGACGTGGCGCTCGAGCGGGCGCTGCAGCCGGTGGCCCACGAGGGCTTCACCGAGTCGTTGAGTGGCCACTACACCGCCTACGCCCGTGCGTTCCTGCTCACCGACCACCGCGCCAAGTGGGTCGTGTCGGAGACCTTCGACATCCTGTGGCTGTACTGGGACGAGGCCGCCGCCAGCGCGGACGTCCGCCGTTACGCGTGGCGGCTGCTGCGCTCGCGGGTGATGGCCCGCGCCTGCCGGCACCCCGAGGGCCATGTCGACCTGCGGGCCGCGGCCCTGTCGACGCAGTCGCAGAACGAGAGCGCCGACCTCGCCGAACGGCTCGCCGACGCCGGTGAGCTGGTGATGCTGTTCGACGCGATCGGCCGCCTGCCCGGCAACCAGCAGGACGTCACCGTCCTGCGCTACCTCTGCGGCATCGACGAGGACGTCATCCCTGAAGTCCTGGGCCTGTCCCCCGCCATTACCCGCGCCATCGACCAGCACGCCCGCGCCGCCCTGGACGACATCTACCGCCGACGTGACGACACCAGGGAGTGATCAGCCCATGACCACCATTGACCAGCTCCTGTCCCGAGCCCGGCTGCAGCAGCAGCCCGCCGTCCCCCCGGACACCGTCCCCTACGAGGACTGCGCCTACCCGGCCCTGACACCGGACGGTTTCGCACTGTGGGACGACGACACAGAAACCGCCGACGACACTGCCATGACGAACCTGAACACCCTGTGCGAGGCAGCCGTGACCCACTCCACGGCCTCGCTGGAGGACTTCGTCACCGACCAGCTGCCCGCCCCGCGCGGCGCCTGGGTGTTGGGATGCGTTCTGCAGCTCGCGGACGCGGAAGAAGGAGCCCGCTTCTGGTGGCAGTACGCGGCCGGCGCCGGAGACGACGCCGCCTCCTACTGCCTCTACCTTCACCACCGCGCCCTCGGTGAGACGTACGCGGCCGACTTCTGGCGGGAGCAGACCAGCATCGACACCGAGACAGACCCCGAGACAGTCACCCTGCCCGGCGCGACGGCACCAGCCGACAACCTCCGCCTGGACCGCAGCACCCCCACCGTCCTGCGCCTGCTCAACCGGCTCACACCGCCGGGCGACCGCCCCCGCAGCGAGACCGTCACCGCCGTCCTGGACTACGTCCCCGCCGCCGTCACAGCCGGATACGCCCGGCACCCAGACCGTGAAATCCCCCTGCCCGGGCAGGACTTCGCCACCCACATCGCCATCATCCTCGCCACCACCTCGCACGCCCCTGCCGCCAGCGAGCGCCCGCAGCGGCCCAACCCGGCCCCCAGGGCCTTGCCGAACCGCTCCGGCCACGCCCGCAGCAGCGACAGCCGCGTGCAGGATGCAGTGCGCGGCGGGCACCGCTGATGCCGAGCGGCAGCAGCCGGCGGCAGTCTCGGCATGGGCCGTGTCGGCGCACCAGCGACCGACATTGCCCGCGCAGGCCACCTGCGGTGGGCAGGCGTTCGACGGGTCCGATGCACTTGGGGCCGGCGGGCCGGTTCACAGCGGAGCCGAGGTCCGTGCGACGGACCCCGGCTCGATGGGACCGGTATGGATCAAATAGTGGGCATGGTGTGCACAAATCGCCTGGTGATCCGTCTGGATGCGTCAACCGCGCGATACACGGCTGTCTGGGGGGTCGGCGAGGACGGTGGCCACCCGGGCCTGGGCCTGGGCGACGTACTGCTCGCTGGCGAGTTTGAATTCGTCGCTGGCGGCCCGTTCTCGCACGTAGGTTTCCATGCCTTCGCGGATGACGGCGTTGGCCGTGGTCGACAGGACGGCTGCCATGGCCTGGATGCGCTCCAGTAGATGGCCGGGGAAGCGGACAGAGACGACGACCGTGCGGTCTTGTTCGTCGGTTGCTTTCCTGCGCTCGCTCGACACGCGTGTTCCCTTCGTCGGGGACTGGGATGCCCCGTTCGTGCCAGGGATCGGGGCATGCCATTCCCGGTTCGACGTGCTGACCGGTTGCCGCCGGACAGCACTCTCGCTGACTGAACGCCGCTCAGACTACGACACTACAAGGTTCTTTGGAGTGGCTACGACGTATGTGTTGTGCCGCACATGAGTTCTTTGTCGCCGGTTGTACATCTCTCGGTGTGGTGTTTGACACTTCGTGAGTTCGGGCGTGTCGAGAGCGTCATGTAGTCGTACATGCCATCCTCCGACTGAACTACGCGAAGGTCGTGTCATGATGGCTGTCACGTAGCGCATGCGACCGCGTGCGCCCCGTGCACGCACCTTCACACAAGCCCCCATACGCAAGGAGTTTCCCTGTGCTCCACGAGCTTCCCGCCACCCTCGGCCCCGGCCTGAAGGAGCCGCTCACCACCGGCGGCATAACCGCCCACGCATGCGACACCGCCCTGCGCATGATGGACGCCTTCGGCCACGAGAAGATCTACGGCCAGGACATGGAAGCCGAACTCTCCCAGGAGGAACGTGACGCCAAGGTCCTTGCCCTCCTCGGACAGCGCTACATCCCACCCGGCGTCCTCACCCAGGACGCCTACTGGGAAGACCAGGCCCGCACCCACGAACGCCGCCTCGTACACGCCGTACGCGACACCCTGACCAGCCTCGCCAACGAGTCCGGCCGGCCGCCCACGGTGCTCGGTGACGATGGCACCCCCGCCGAGCGCGAGGAGGAATTCCGCGCCCTGGTGAAGGCCGAACAGCCCGTCGTCTCGGTCGCCTTCACCGGCTCCCTGCGCCGCTGGCTGTCCGCGAGCGACGCCACCGCCACGTCCATCGCCATCACCACGTACCTGCCCGACAGGCCCCTCTACGCGGCGCTCGTCACCCCCAAGACCGCGCTGCTGTCCGACTGCTCCGGCTCCTACCGGCTGTCCCTCGATGACGGCTGGCTTGCCATGACCGGTGAGCCGACAGTGGCGGAACCCGACCCGAACTGCGTGGTCCTGCCGCACTCGATGATGGACGAGGCCTCCCGTATCCGCCGCCACTACAGGGACCCGCTCTTCCCTGTCGACACCAGCTCCGCGATCGCCCAGGCCGTCCTGGGAGGCGCCGTGCCGGGCGCGGTCCACCTGCGCGAGCCGGTCCTGAACTCCGCCATCATCCCGGTCGCCGTCGGCCACGGCATGATCGTGCGGTTCCTCGACAACGGCAAGATCCTCAAAGAGGCCTGGGACGCCAGCAGGCACCTGTACAAGGCGGTCACCGGCGAAATCGCCTTCGGTGACTTCGTCGTCGCCCGCAACCGCTGGGACGCCCACCGCATCAGCCGCATCCTCAAGAACGAAGCCGACGACATCGACCCACTCGACCCACTCGCGCCCTACGACGACTTCGACTTCGACTTCAGCGACGAGGAAGGCATTTAAACCCTCCCAGCACGCCCATAACCGATCCCTGCGGCCGGTGCGAGCCGGCCGCCCCTTCAAGGAAACAACGGTGACCAACGACAATCCCCTCAGCCTTGTCGCCCGCGATGCCGTGAACGGCAACGCGCCCCAGAGCAACAACTGGTTCAAGGTCATCCCGCCCAGGGATGTACGCGACCGCTGGCTCGCCAAGCTGAAGAACACCCGCCGCCCGGCTGGCAGCCTCGCCCTCCCGGCGATCGCCACAACATCCAGCCTGTACTTCAGCCACAACCTGCCCCACAGCGACACCGCCATGGCCC
This sequence comes from Streptomyces sp. NPDC054834, assembly GCF_053611185.1. Classification (NCBI taxonomy): domain Bacteria; kingdom Bacillati; phylum Actinomycetota; class Actinomycetes; order Kitasatosporales; family Streptomycetaceae; genus Streptomyces; species Streptomyces sp. NPDC054834. The sequence continues at coordinate 25,306 of NZ_JBSGZV010000054.1, forward strand.
TCGGCCTGACCACCCTCGTGGTCGGCTACGACGCCGTGATCGCGATCTGCTGTACATGGATCAAGGTGGCTAGCAGCACACCCACCGCCCAGCGCGCCGACACCAACCCCGCACGCCGCGCAGCCTGAAGTCTGCGACGGGCCGACCGCACCTCGAAGTGCGGTTCCGGCACGGGTGCTCCAACCACTGCGTGGAGCACCCCTTTTTGCGGGGGAGGGGCGTCGGCGGGCAGATGTGTACGCCTGCGCCCCCTACAGGACAGGCGGCGTCTGCGGCGGCGGCTGCTGAGCCTGGGCGGCGGCGTTGCTGGCGACCCGCCCCGCCAGTGAGACGGCCCGCATGTCCTCCGGGTCGCTGCGCCTCAAGACGAAGACCTTGACGAGGGCGAGCAGGCTGGGACCACACAGGAGCGCGGATAGCCACCCGTTCACCGGAGCCACGTACACGGCGCCCGCGAGCATGGCCAGCGCGATGACCGCTCCCGTGACCAACTCAACCGTGCGCCGGCGGTCCGCCCGCTCCCGCTGACGGTCCTCGTGCTGCCGCTGCTTTGCCTCGCGCTGCAACTCAAGGCCCAGCATCCGCTCACGGTGCTCCCGGCGCAGCTGCGGCTCCATGGCGCGCAGCGCGACACCGAGCTGCTCGGCTCCAAGTTCTCGCCACTGCATGGCGATACGGGCTCCCGCCGACAGGACGGCGTCATCCTCGGAAGGCTGACCGGCAGGCAACTGTCCCCCACTGCTCACCGCGCTGATCCTCCGTCACCGCTTGACACGGGAGCGAAGTCCCCCCCGTTCGTTTCCAAAGGTGGTGGGCCGAGACGTACGAACAACCGTGCCAGAGTCAGGTTGATCACGTCGGCCGTGTTATCCGCGACCAGTCGCTCATCATCGGTGGACAGGTGGCCGGTCTCGTCCGGTAGGAGGTCCGCGTCTTCGTCTGCCGCTCGCCGAACCACGTCTTCCGCTTGCCGCGCCGCCTCCTCGGCGGCCTGCTGCAGCTCGTCCTCGTGCAGGAACCGGTACATGGGCGATGTGATCCACCGGTCCATATCGACGGTTGCGGTGGTTGCGTCCGAGACGGTAGAGCCGTCCTCGACGTGAATCGAGTCGTCCTGATGGTTGACGATGTCGATGACTCCGGTGACGGTATCGCCGTTGGCGATGATGCCCCCTCCGCGGGCGTGCTCCGGGACCTCTCGGGCCCGCTTCTGTTTCGTGACCGTGTAGATCGACCTCAGCCCCACCGTGGTTGCGAGCCCTGCGCTGAGGAGCGGCAGTAGACGCTCTAGATAGTCCAGCACGGTGTCCCCCCGGGGCCGAGACCAGCGGCACGGGCCACGATAGCCGCGACAGGGGGCTAGAGGTCAGGGGTTCACGAAGGAGGGGTGTCGGCGGGCAGGGAGTACATCCTGCGCCGCCCGGACACTGCATCGGCACTTCCGCCCGCGCCCGCCTGTCCCCGCTAGGAACCCGGCCCACGCTACCAGCCCCTGTGATCGAACTCCGGGCGCTGACCTGCGCGTTCACGCCCAAAGGGGCAGTCCGCGCGGTGGCCTATCATGCTCCGCCGACCGAAAGCGGAAGCACACGTTCCGCCAGGGGGCGACCTTGACCAACCTCACCACCCTCGCCCTGCTCGGGCTGGCCGGCTACCGCGGCACCCAGCTCGCAGTCCACGACACGATCCTCGACCCCGTGCGCGACCGGATCACCGCGTGGCACGAGCGGCGCCTGGACTCCAAGCCGCGCACCGCCGTGGTGGCCCTCATCTCCTGCGTGTACTGCATGGGCTGGTGGGTGTCCGGGGCGCTGCTCGCCAGGGCCGGCCGTGGCCGCGTCGCCTTCACCAGCGGATCCAAGCCGACCGCCACCACCGTGGCCCAGCGGTACGCCGGGAGCGCCGTCCGCATCAAGGGCACCGACGAACTCGTGCACCACACCGAGACGTACGAGGTGGCCAAGGACGGCGGCAAGGGCGCCGTGGTGTTCGCCCACTCCCTCAAGGCCGAGGCCGTCACCCACGCCAAGACCCTGGACGGCGCGGTTGTTCGGGAGCGCGAGACCGGCACCGTGGTGCACCCCGCCCCGGCCGCCGACATCACCAAGGCCGAGCAGACGGCCGAGGCGCCCGCCTAGAGGGGGACTCGCCACGCACGGCCCGGGGCTGACTATCCGCCGACTCCGGGCCGTTCCCTGATGCTCAGAAGTTCCTCAGACCGGGTGTACTGGACCGGCCACCAGGCGATCGTTCACGCAGGCGCCCCGGCGGGGAGTGCGCTGAGAGGTGAGGGGGAGCCGTGTCGGACCCGGACAACGTCGCGCGCCTGATCGCCGTTGGCAGTGGCCTCGTCGCGGCGGCCAACATGGCGGTGAGCTACGCGAGCTACCGACGAAAGCGGGCCCGGCTCGAGGTGAAGCTGGGGGACCAATCCATCGACTACACCGTGCATGGGGAACTCCGGCCAGCCTTCGACCTAATGCTGATGAACCGGGGCGAGACGTCGGTACGGATCAACTGGGCGTACCTGACGATGCGCAACGCCGCCCGCGCGTTGCCCAGACGGCTAACGCGGTTGCGCGCGATGGCTACAACCGGCTTGGAGCTCTTTGAGGGCCGCCATTTCAGCACCGTCACTGAGCTGCCATTCGAACTCGGCGGCCTGGGCGAGGAAAAGGTGAAGCTCACCGTCATCGGGTGCTCGGCGTTCTTGAACGATCCCGATCATCAGATATGCCGCGTGACCGTTGGGCTGTCCAGCGGCAGGGTTGTCCGCTCGGGATGGCAGCGCAAGGCTCTCGGACAGGTCGACTGCACGTGCCCGGACTGCCACGAGGAGGGGGGCGAGCAGCAGCTCAGCTTCGACGACCTTCTACAGGACAACTGACGTGCCCCTAGTAGGGTCGGGGACTGGCGCGGTGGCTGATGCTCCGTTTCCAGTCCCCGCCGCTTCAAACCGTGCATGCAGTTCTCCCGCACACGGCTTTCCGACATCGTTCACCGGCTGGCATGCGCCGTCGCCCTGTGCAGGTTTCCGGTAACGACCACGACCGGCCGGGCCTGGACGACGGCGCTTTGCGTCGTGGCCGGGAGGATCCCCGGTGCAGCACGTTGATGCTCTCCTGCTCGGACAGCATGGCGAAGCCGGTGTTCCTTTCTGCCACCGATGGGCACCTGGGCGGCCATGCTCTCCAGCACACGGTCGGCTTGAGGGCCTGCATCCTGGGGATGCGGCCATGATCCGGCGGGGGCACCGCTGTGGTGCCCCCGCCTTCAGGGACTGGATCTACAGGTCAGGAAGTGGGACTACTGCGAGTTGCGTGACTCCAGTTCGCGGCGCAGGACGTCGAGCGTGCGGCCATCCTCGAGGTGCCACAGCGTCCATCCGTTGATCACGTTTCCTGTCACTGCCTCTGCCGCTTTGGACGGCGAGGGGTACGGGCTGGCATGGCCATCGACGACCAACTGGCCGTCGGGCGTCACCACGGCGCGCCCGGACCGGTTGGCGCGGCGCTGGTGGAAGGACAGGACCGCCCCCGCCTTCAGCAGGTCCGCTTGCATGAGATCGGCCAGTGGGCCGTGGGGGACCACCTGCCTCGGTGATGACTGTTTATCCCCGGCGCCGAGGGTGAGGGTGACATGGACGGTGTCATCGCCGGTCGCTTTCATCAGGTGCGCGATGACGGCCGGGTCGAAGTTGATGCTGAGCGTAGGCATGCGGCCTCCCCTTGCGGCAGTCCGGTCAGCCCGGACCGCTCGTTCTGCTCTGATCGTAAGGTACTCAGGAGACTTTGCACATCTTCAATTTTAAGTAATTCAGGAGAAGATAGCCCGAGCCGCATTGCAGTTCCGTACGGCATCCGTACGGGAAACTTACGCCAAGCGTACGGTTTGTGGGATAGGGTGTCGGTCAGGAGGTGTTTCATGTCCGAGTTGTTCGACGCGGTCGACGCGCTGGTCGCGTCCCGGGCTCCGCTGCCGCCGACGGAGGAGCGCAAGCGGCTGCGCCAGGCCCACGGGCTGACGCTGGACGAGGTGGCCGCCGCGCTGAAGGTGCGCCGGGCGACGGTGTCCGGCTGGGAGTCGCTGAAGAAGCCGACCGAGCCGCGCGGCCCGGAGCGCGAGGCGTACGCCCGTCTGCTGCGGCAGCTCGCGGAGCTCTACCCCGCGCCCACCGCCGCCCCGGACCTGGTGCCCGCCACGTTCACCGGCCAGCCCTCCCCGGCGGAAGCGCGGACTCTGTCCCCAGGCCCGGCCTCCGAGGCTGCGGCCATGACTGAACACGAGAACACCCAGACCGCCCCCGCCGCTGCTGAGCAGGCCGCGCCGCGCCCGGCCCGCACCGCCAGGGGCACGTCAACGTCGCGCCGCCCGGGCGCGCGGAAGGCGGCCCCGGCCGGAACCCCGGCGGACGGCACCGACTCGCGCTTCGAGAACGGACCGCTCGCGGTCGTCGACGTTGACGACGACGGCCAGGTCCTCGCGTACTGCGTCGGCGGCCTGGTCCTGGACGTGCCCGCCAAGTCAATCCCGTCCCTGGTGGAGTGGACCCTGAAGGAGGCCAGGCTCGGGCAGCCGAAGCTGGCCGGCCCGGGCAAGGACGCCGACCCGCTGCTCGTGCTCACCGAGGCCGCGCTGAAGCGCTACGGTCTGCCGGTCGCCCTCACGGATGAGGAGCGGCTCGCCGGACGGATCCCGGAGGGCCACAAGGTCGTCAAGCAGCTGGCGCGCGCCGACTGGAAGCTGACGAAGCGCGGGTTCGGGCCGTGGGCGCGCATCTACCGTCCTGCGCAGGGCTCCGAACGCAACTGCGTGCAGTTGTGCATCCCGTCTTGGCACGCGCTCGACTCCCGTCACTGGGGCCCGGCCGGGCAGCTTCCGCCGGCGGAACTCGCCCGGATTCTGGGCGTGTACGCGTCCCGGGTGATGACGCCGCGCGGCTCCACCGCCGTCACCGGCCTGGAGCTGATGACCGCGCTGCACCCGCCGACTCGCGCCTCCGAGCCCGACGCCGATGGCAAGCGGCACTCCGAGCACAACCCCGGCAGTCTGGGCAAGGACCCGGTGGACTGCGCCCCGTGCGAGGCCCCGGACGGGCACCCGCTGCTGAAGGACCTGCCGCGCTTCCACGTCCGCAGCCCGGCGGAGAAGCTGTTCGAGGAGGCGTACGACTGGGCGCGGCCGATGACCGATGCCGAATGCACCCTGCGCCACCTGGTCGGCATCGACGTCAACATGGCCTTCGCCGCCGGCGCGAACGGCCTGAACGTCGGCCTCGGTGAGGCGACGCACGTCAAGGCCCCCGCGTTCGACCCGAAGCTGCCGGGCTCGTGGCTGGTCGACCTCAGCCACATCGACCTGTCGAAGGTGAAGGTCGGCAAGGAGTGGGTGGAGCTGGACGGCAGCCTGCTGCCCAGCCCGTTCACGCCGAAAGGCGACCGCCCGGAGGGGCCGGCCTGGTACGCGACGCCCACTGTCGCCTACGCGGTGGAGCTCGGCTACGAGGTCCGGCCGCTCGAGGCGTATGTCCGGTACGAGAATGGCCGCTACCTGGACGGCTGGTACAACCGGCTGCGCGACGCCTTCCTCGCCACGATGGCCGACCTCGGCGTCGACGCCGACCTGTCGCCGGCCGACTTCCTCGCCGCGATGGACGGCTACAAGGAGCGCGACCCGGAGCTGGCGATCGTCGTGTCGGCGGTCAAGGCGACGGTGAAGGGCGGCCTGGGCAAGCTGCGCGAGCGCCCGCGTGGGGAGGGCTGGAAGCCCGGCGAGCCGTGGCGGGCCCTGTCCCGCCCGACCTGGCGGCCCGACATCCGGGCGGCGGTCATCTCCCGCACCCGGATCAACCTCCACCGCAAGATCGTCAAGCACGCCACCTTCACCGGCCAGTACCCGATCGCGGTCCTCTCCGACTGCGTCGTCTACGCGGCCGACGGCACCAGCCCGCTGGACTTCCTGCCCTACCGGGACGGCAAGCCGCTGCCCGGCGGGTTCAAGCTCGGCATCAACCCCGGCCTGGTCAAGCACGAAGGCACCCAGAGCGTCCTGTGGGGCGAGGAAGTCCGCGAGCGGTTCAACGCCCCGGAACTCAACCTCGCCCGGTACATCAAGGACGGCACCGTCACCGACGTCGACAACGGAGAGTAGGAGTAGGCCACGATGAGCCTGTTCGGGGACGGCCTGGAGGCCGCGGTGCAGAAGGCGTTCACCCGCCCGGCGCCGAAGTCGGCCGGCGCGCAGATGCGATACCTGGTCAAGCAGCTCAAGGGCACGAAGGCGGCCGCCCAGATGCTGCGGGTCTCCCAGCGCACCGTCGAGCGGTACGTGAAGGACCAGATCAAGAAGCCCCGCCCGGACCTCGCCGCGCGCCTGGAGCGCGAGGTGAAGAAGCGGTGGCAGCCGCAGATCCGGGCCAAGGCCCGGCAGAAGGCGGCGACCACGGGCGGCATCGTCATCGACACCCGCGCCCGCATGGGCTACACCGCGCCGATCGGGTCGACGGACCAGGACCGCATCCGGCACCTGACCGTCGCTCTGCCGCCCCGCTACGCCGCCCGCCTCTTCGAGGCCCAGGAGCAGGGTGCCAGCGACGCCCGGCTCCAGGAGATCGCGGCCGAAGCGCTCAAGGAGGTGTACTTCCAGGACGGCGGCCGCCGCGCCGGCAGCCTGGAAGAGGTCCGGTTCACGGACATCGAGCACCTCGAGTTCGACCTGTAGCAGCCATACCCCAAACAGCCCGCGAGCCCCGGTGTGACTGAGCGCTTCACTTGGCGAGTGAGCGCGACACTTGGCGAGCTGAGCGTTCAGTCATTTCCCGTCAGCCATGTGAGGTGCTCGCCGAAGCCTTCCTGGTCAGCGACCCGGGGGCTGCGCCGGTATGAGCAGACGACGCATTGCCCGAAGCCGACCCGCCCCCACATGTCCAAGCCCAGGACACAGAAGGTCTCGTACCCACACACCGGGCACTCCTCGAAGTCGTGGCCGTCAGGGTTGTCCCTGGGGTCGTACTCGTTGGGGTTCTCGGCCGACTCCGCACGGCGCTTGGCCTCTTCATCACCGATGAGTTCTAGCAGAGCGCGCGCCTGATCGGCCGACCGCGCGTCCTCGTCCTGGGCCCGTTCGTCGTCGCGGTCAGACTGGGCCTCGAGGAGCGTTCTCAGGGTGGGGTGGTGGTCGAGGGCAAGCAGGGCTTGGACGTGACGGCGCTGCAAGCGTCCCGTTCCGCTTCCATGGCGGGCCTGACCGCTGACATCGAGCGCATCGGTCAGGAGGTCAACGTCGATCCGGGTGTCCCAGAAACCTTCGGGCACACGGTTTTCCTTCTCCCACTGGGAGCGGACGTCGGCGTCGCGATCGGGTATAACGCACAGGCCCGTCGTCGGGTCGGACGGAATCTTCTCGGCGATCACCTTCAACAGGGTCCTCGCAAAGTGCACACGGCCCTTGTCATTCGCTTCCTCCCCTGGCCACTCTGCTGCGACGATCGCGGCCAGGGCGTTGGACAGGGCCTGGTCGTAGATTCCTTCGTGCCCGGGCTCGGTTTCCGCGGACAGGTCGACGCTGGTGACCTCGGAAAATGGGTCCGCGTCATTCTCCTGCCGGAGCGCGTTGAGCATCATCACCGCGCACTGGCCGAAATAATCGGCCCGGCGGTCGTTCGGAAGTTCGTTGCCCGACTGCATGCGCACATCCTCCTCCGGACACGGGAACGAGGACTATCGGTTTGACCCGACGGCCCACGAGCACAGCCTGATCGGACGGACCCAACACGAGCGGCGCCGCACACACCGTGGGACCAGCGCCCGGAGCAGCACACAGCTGCACCGGCGGGCTCAACTCGCCAACCCAGGCGCTCAGTCACACCGGACCGATGTGGTCCGGGGTTCGCCCGCGCATGGACCCGATGCGACACCCAACGAGGCTCAAGCTTTTCGAAGGATCTTTCGCGGGATCTGCCACGCAACGGCTCAACCGGGGAGATTCTGGACGGGAGCAACGACGGTGAGCTGCTTCTCCGGAACGCTGCGCACCACCGACACCGAGGGAGACACACATGGGGCGGGTCAAGGCACGCAAGGGGGAGACGTCGGGCGTACGCCCGGCTCGTGCCGGAGAAGGCGACGCCGTCCGGGACCTGCTTGCGGAGGTGGCCCGGGATGAACAGGACCGGATGCAGCTGGCGGCGTCCTGCCATCTCCTCGACAACGGGGTCGACACGGCCCGGTTCGCCGAGCCGTTCCGCATCCTGGTCTTCGAGCGGCGCCGCACACTACTGGGCGCCGTGCTCGTGCAGGCCGGCAGCCTCGGTTCGAAGCCGGGCGACCACCTGGCCGAGCTGGAAGCCCACCAGAACCTGTACGCCCAGCAGGCTGGCATGCAGCGCAAGATGTTCGACCGGGTCAACGCGGTCACCGGGCACCTGGCCTTCATGGCCGTGGCACCCGCCTCCCGCAGGCAGGGCATCGGCCTGCAACTGGTCCGTGCAGCCGCCGACATCGAGCGTCAACGCGGCCGCCGGCTGCTGGCCGGCTACGTATGGGACGACGCTCTGGCGCACATGTACGAGAGGTGGGGGTTCATCGTCTCCCCGGCGGAGACGGCCGCGTTCTTCCTGCGGGAGAAGGTCGGCAACCTATACGCGCCCTCCGCTGCCGCGCTCAACCTGACGGAGGGCTCCCGCCTGATCGTGCTGCCGCTCGTCCCAGAGGTGCGCGCCTACGACATCGGGACGGCAGACCAGCCGTTCCCGGCAGTGGTCGGTGTCGAGGAGCGGTTCGATCCCACACACCTGGACACGCCGGAGGAGCTCACCAAAGTCAAGGAACGCATCGAGGCCCTCGTCCAGCAGCAGATGACCCTGTACGGGCCGGAGCGCGCCCGCGCCATGTTCGATGCCTTCTTGGGCCAGTCCGCTAACTGAGGCAGCGCCCGGATCCTCGTACGTCCGTCAGTTGCCGCCGTGGTCGAAGCCCCGAAGCACGGGATCGAGTTCGAGGGCAGCGCCGCACAGGGAACACAGCCGGACGCCCGGGTGCTTCCCCGCAGTCGACGGCGTGGATGACGCCCTGGCTGGGGCCGCCGACCCCCAGCAACTGGCAACGGTGATCGACGATGACGTCCGCGAAAGCATCAAGCAACTCCAGCAACGGATCAACGCTCTGGCCAAATCCATCGCGGACCCGAACGCGGAAGCGTCGGCCCCTGTAGCCGGGTGACGCAAGGACCAACTGGATGGCGTCCTGGCGGTGCCGCACCTCCTATCGCACGGCTGCCTCGTTGGATGGGCACGACGACGTACAACACCGCCCCGCGGCCGCTCGGAGAACAGAGGGCGCCATCCCCACCACAGTCCGCTTCGACCTTGAGCACCTCGAGTTCGACCTGTAGCACCGCACCCCGAACAGCCCGCGAGCCCCAGACCGAGGTGGTCCGGGGCTCGCTCGCGTATCCGCGGGGGGTCGGATGTGCTTGCACGCGATGCCGTGTTCAACGACACCGCCGTATGCCGGTCACCCCGCCTCCGTGGCGTCGCCGGGAGAAGGCCGGCCTTCCTGCGCGGCGAGGACCGCGTCGACGAAGGCCCGCACGAGCGTGGCCACCTCCGATGCCGTGACGTCCTTCGTCCACTTGCCGGTTGCGTGCCAGCCGCTGCACTGCAGCTGAAAGCGGTGGACACCGTGTGTGTGCTCCGCCTCGCGGACGTACGGCTGCTTGCCACAGCGCCCGTGCCGCTCGTTCTCCTCCAGGTGCGCGCGGACCACGTCCAGGTGGAAGCGGCGCGGCAGGGTCCGCTGTTCGAGGCAGCCGCGGCACTCCAGGAGGTGCAGTGCGCCGCCTTCGAGCTGGAGGAAGTAATACGGCCTGGCGGTGCCCTCGCGGGTGTTGCAGCTGCCGCAGAGCGGTCCTCGGACATGGCCGTGCTCGTGGCAGTGATCCCACACGGACGCCTGGCTCGCCTTGCACAGCCGGCACAGGTAGTCGTCAGCCCTCGCGCCTCGCCGGCGGATCGTCTCGTACTGAACACCGCGCAGGTGGCCGGTGTACGGCTGGAAGGCCGCGCCGGAGCAGGGCGGGCACCGGGTGATGTACCCGGACGTCGTCGGAGTCCGCCAGCCGCCCCAGTACGGGCCCTGCTCGCCGCAGGAGGAGCACAGCCGGGCCCGGGCCACCAGTTCGTCCTGCCGCCGCTCCCAGCGGTCCAGAAGGTCCACGTAGGCCCGTGGCAGGAGCCAGGTCTCCCCGGACCACGTCAGGAGCTCAAGGGGCCGGGTGCCGGCGATGTTCTGCAGGTGCCGGGCCCTGCTGCTGGACGCGACGAACTCCTCCCACGTCAACTCACCGGGAAGCCCGTTCGCGCCGATGTTCCGCCAGGAGCCCCACGCGTCGTAGTCGCGGCCCTGCTCAAGCAGCTGGGTTTGGGCCCGGGCGAACATCCACGACACCAGTTGGCGCCGCCAGTTGGGGCGGTGCCACTCCTCCGGGTCGCGCTCCGGGAGGTCGCGGTAGGCGGGCAGCTGGACGTCGACGACGTCGTCCAGGTCCACCTCCATGTCCGCGAACGCACGGCCGGCGGCCCGGATGTCGCGTTCGTCGTACGTCCAGCGAGCCTTGTGCTTGTAGCAGCGCAACGCTATGTCGCCGAAGAAGACGTGACCGTGCTGCCGCAGGCGAGGCATGTGGAGAAGCTCGTCAGGATCGAGCGGCACCGGGGCGTTCTGCGTCAGGTCCGCGAAGAGGGAGCGTGCGTACTCCCGGCTGATGGGCATGGCCGGATGGTGGCAGCCGCCACTGACAACGCCCCATGCACCGCGCGTCGTTGCCGGTTGTGACAAAGCGACGTAATTGGCAAGAAGGGCGTCAGCGTGCTGCTGGTCAGAGAGGTGTGACGCCTCGTAGTTGGCAAGGGAGACGCAGGTTAGTTGGCAACCTGTAATCACGGGTGGTGATGTGCGTTTCAGGCGACCGAAGGGCTGGAGTGGGATGGCTCAGCTGGTCACGGAATGCGAGCGTGCGGCTCAGCGCCGCCTCGTCGGGGTCCTGCGCACCTCGAGTGTCCTGACCGGCGGTGGGCTGGCGATGTGGCGCGACTACCAAGCCGGCCACCGCTCCCGCGTCCCGGCCCCACTCCGTTCACGGCCGACGGTGTGGGGCTGCCGCCATCACCGAGCCCAGCGACCTGACCGGTGTTAGCCCTTCTCAGGCGGCGGGGCAGACCGCAGCCAGCGAGGTGTGGATACTGTCGAAGTGTGACGCCCGACAGTGGGCCGCCAGGTAAGGCGGAGCGCTGCAGGGATGCGCCATCACCGCCCCTCTGTGTCCCGGATGTGTCCCGGGGAGGCGCACTCATCCGGGGTGGGCGTTCGCTATGGCGTAGCGCTGAATGATGGCCAGGCCGCTCTCCTACGCCGGCGGACCTCCATATCGTTCCATCGCCATATGGACTAGCCTTTGCGCTAGCTCGTCGTTGAAATAACCTCGGGCTCTGTCCAACCTCTCCAGATAGGTGGAAAGATTGTCGAGCCCGATTGGATTCGCTGTCGAGCCGCTCGAATTTCCCTGCTCCAAGGCGCAGCGTCGAACAGCTTCGGTGGTTCTTCGCAATTCAACGAACACGCCGCCCCTAACCGTATAGAAAGCGTGTGCGTCGGCTGCGCCTAGGTAGTGCGCTTCCATGGCTTCACGGTCAAGCGAACTCGTCTGTTCGTCCAGTCGATCGGCATCCACCGTGCGACCTGCTTGGAGGTCCACAATCGAGCGCGCCAAGAGGTCACGCCAGGTGCGGCTTAGAATGCGTAGCTTAATAAGGCTTGCGGTTTCTTCCTCTTCTTTTTTCCGTGCCATCTGAGTTTCAGAGTCGATTCTTTCACGGCGATGCTGAAAGAGGGGTGCGTAGATCGCAGTCACTCCGGTGATCAACGCCCCGCCTACTACGCCAACAAGACCGAATAGCGCTTCTGAACCTGCCATACAGACATTCTGCGCCACTTGATGAACAACCGCCTGCTTTTCGACGTCTAACACAATGGGGTGGCTCGGCCATGACGGCCGTGTCCAGGGCAGTAGTTGAGCGTTCGGTCCGGTGTGGGGACGTCGCCGTACCGGACGCGGACCGCGTCGCTGGACGAACCGGAGCTCGACAAGGCGGTCGATGACCTGCGGCAGTCTCTAGAACTGCTGGAACGATCCCTGACACAGTTCGTCGCCGACGGCGAGTCGGGATCTCTGCAGGTCAGCCCACGGGGCGCACCCTGTTAGCAGGGCGCCGATCTGCCCGACCGTGGGTGTGCTCAGTCGCAGACAGTAACAATCAGCGGCTTGAGTGCCGTTTGCCAACAAGCGTGCCGATTTGCCAACTGTGCTGCGTTGTCACACCGGTCGGCAGCAGGCGACCTGTGCGCGGCAGCCCGGCCTCTGTCCACAGGCGATCCATGGTCCTTGGAGGTATGAACGATGACGAGCAGCAGCAGCCGGCCCCGCGCCGGGGGAAGGTCCTTGAGGCCCTCGTCCAGGCGGAGCGGAAGGTCTTCACCCGGCCCGCACCGAAGTCCGCGAATACACAGGTGAAATTCTTCCTCAAGCGGATGAAGGCGTCAGCGAAGACCCTGGCGGAGCGCGTGGGCACCTCGACTCGCACCATCGAGCGCTACCGCGCCGGGACGCTGAAGAAGCCTCAGAAGCGGCTCCAGGCCGCACTGGTGGAGGCGACTGAGTCAGAGTGGCAACCGCAGGTCAGAGCACAGGCACGCGAGCGGGCAGCCACCTCCGGCGGCATGATGGTGCGCACCGTCGCCCACTTCGGCTTCACCGCCCGAGGGTCCTCCGACGACGGCCGCGAGCGGCACATCAGCACCGAGATCTCACCCACCTACGCGAAGCAGATCCTCCAGCTTCAGGAGGCCGGTGCGACAGAGGAGGAGCTGCATCCGATCGTCGCTGCAGCCATCACCGAGTCCTATTTCACGGACTGGGGCGCCCGCTGCCAGGGCTTGACGGCGGATTTCACGGACGTTCAGTCAATAGAGTTCGAGTTCTGACACGGCCGAATTCCGGACCTGCTATAAACCATATTCGGCGGGTCGCCGCACAGCGCTCTGGCGGCGGCCCGCTCCCGAATCCGCACCATCAATGCGAGGCCGACGATGACCACTTTCCGGCGCACCGCCCGCCGTCCGCTCGCCTCGCGCGTCGCCGCGCCCCGTGAGCCGGTCGACCCGGCCCACATCGGCCGCCGCGTGGTCCGGCGCCGGGCCAAGGGCATGGACGCCGGCGCCGTCGCGGCGGCCCTCGAGGAAGCACGGTTCGACGCCCGGCAGGACTCGCGGCACGAGGACCTGGCCCCGACGACGTCCGCGGCCCGGCGGAGCTCGCGGAGTGGGAACGCATCGCCCAGCTGCTCGCCGCCGCGGCCCCGGGCACCGTCTACGACCCGGACACCGACGACGTCGTCCAGGCCGAGCTCGCCGCCGACGCCGCGGCCGCCGCCACCCGGGAAGCCGAACTGCGCGAAGCCGCCCGGATCGCGGCCCGCACCGATGAGCTCCAGGCGCTGCGCGAGCTCGGCACGCTGGAGCAGACCGAGCCCCGCGAGGGCGACGAAGCCGTACGCGACGAACTGACCCGCCGCGCCGGCGACTACGTCCAGGCCGACGTCGACGGCTGGCTCGCCCACGCCCTGGCCGCGCACCTCGGGCACTACCGCGACCCGGCTGCCCGCGAGGCCGCCGCCAGCCTTCTGCCGCGGCCGGTCCTCGCGCACGCCGCGCTGCTCACCGAACTCGCCCGCCTGGTCCCCGGCGCCGGCGTCGACCAGCTGGCGTTCGCAGCCCGGCTCGCCACCACCGAGCCGGAAGCCGCCGGCGCCCTCGCCGCCTTCCTCGCCCGCGCCCGACCCGAGGCGAGCTGACCTCACCCCGCGCCGCCTCCCAGATCCCCCGCACGCTGGGAGGTGACCTGGGAGCCTGGGAGGCAGAGGGTGCGTACGCGCTCCCCGAACCGCGTCACGCTGACAGTGAGTGAGCGTGACGCCCGTGTCACGCTCCCCTCGAAAAGTGTCACGCCGGGTGTCACGCCTCTGCGAATACGTGCATGTTTGTCCGTTTCTCGGAGTCCGCAGGGGCCTCCAGGGTCGAGTTTCGAGGGTTGGACCGTGACACTCAGGTCTGACCTGGCGCGCACTCGTGAGCAGTACGGAACGTAGTCGCGGGCCAGGTTCTTCCGGAGTGGTCCCGGGCCCGGTTGCCCGGCGATACCGTGGTGAGACACGCCAGTTCTGCCCTCTGGAGCCCTCGATGAGCGAACAGCCGGCCCCCGCCGACCACGCCCGTCAGCAGCTGGAGCCCGCGGCCGCCGACGCGGTGCGCGCGTACGCGGCCAAGACCCGCGCCGACGCCGACCGGTTCGCCGCCGTCCTGGAGGACATCGCCACCAACGGCCTGCCCGACCCAGAGCAGTGCACCCCGTGGGAGGAGCTGCGCGAGGCCCACCTTGCCCGCCTCGCCGCTCAGCGCCCGGCCGTCGCCTGATGGCCCCGCAGCACGGCCCTCGCCGCGCCCGGATCGCGTTCTCCGACTCCGCCGCGAAGCAGCTGGAGAACCTGACCAGCGAGGCGGAGATCCACGCCCTGGACCGCGCCCTGGTCGTCGTCTCCGTCGATCCCGACGTCGGCGAGCCGATCCCCGGCGACACCGCCGGCCCCCAGCTGCGCGAGTACGTCGACGAAGTCGAGCGCGTACGCCTGTTGTACTGGGTGACGGCGCTTCGGACCGTGGTCGTAGTCGCGTACCTCGAGGTCTGACCCGGGAAGGAGCCGCAGTGCCGTCCATCGTCCAGGAGCTCTCCGGCCACCGCGACCTCGGAGGGCTCCGCATCCTGCTGGACTGCCCGGCTCGACACCGCCTTGCACCCTTGCGCCCCGACCCCGGACGCTGCGTCGCGAGCCGCGGCCGGCGTGTTCGGCGCTGACCGGTCCGGAGACGGCCTTGCACCCCATTAGACGTGGTCTCATTTGGCGAGTCTGCGGTAGCAGATGAGGCTGCAGGCGATGGCTGTGAAGGCCAGGAAGTGTTCGGCCTTTCGCTCGTAGCGGCGGTGCAGGCGACGGCAGCCGGCCAGCCAGGACATCGTGCGCTCGATCGTCCAGCGATGCCGGCCAAGCCGTGTGGATGACTCGATTCCCTTGCGGGCGATGCGGTGCCGGATGCCTCGCTTGCGTAGCCATCGGCGCAGGTGGTCGTAGTCGCGACGGCCACCTTGGCCGAGCGGCCGAGGGCCTGGACGAGCAGTTTGTAGGGCTTGGCCGCAACCTGGCCGGAGGGCTGGAGGTAGTAGCCCTCGGCGATACGGATGGGGTCGATGGAGTCCAGCGGCACGAACGCGTCGATTTCGATCGCCTTCGCCGTCGGCAACGGCAGGTTGCGTAGGTCCTCGTCCGTGATCGGGATGACCTGCGTCTTGGTCAGCTCGTAGCCCTTGCCGATTTCGCTCTGGGAGACCTCACGGTCCTCCAGCTCGCACACCTTGCGGTACCGGACGCGGCCGCCGTCCGGCACGTGGAATTGGTGGAAGCGGATCGAGTGCTCCTCGGTGGCGCTGACCACGTTGATCGGCACGGTGACCAGCCCGAACGAGATGGCGCCGCTCCAGATGGTTCGGGGCATGATGAACCTCCGGCGTAGCCCCGAGCATCACCAGCGTACGAAGCGCGCACACCGCACGCACGGCAGCGGGCAAGATCCAGGACCCAGCAACTGCCCCCGGAAGTACGCGCAAGTGACCAGGTCGAGGACCTGCTTAGGGTTCTTCCACTGGAAACACACAGAACCGCGCCGAGATCTGGGGCCAGAGCTGCGCCGCCGGTGTGCTCGAAGGGGGGCACCGCTTTGTCTACCGGCGGTAGAATCGGTTGTATGAGCAAGCCGACCAGCATCAAGACCAGCGAGGAAGTGCGTGACCGGCTGCGCATTCTCGCTGCCGAGCGCGGCACCACCATCACCGAGTTGCTGGAAGAGTTCGCCACCCGGGAGCTCACGGCAGCCGAGCGTGAGCAGCGGGCTGTTGAGGCTGCACGTGAGCTCGGGATCGAGTACACCGAGCAGGTCCAGCAGACTGGCCAGGACGCCTGGTC
The DNA here is from genome assembly GCF_053611185.1 of Streptomyces sp. NPDC054834. NCBI lineage: Bacteria > Bacillati > Actinomycetota > Actinomycetes > Kitasatosporales > Streptomycetaceae > Streptomyces > Streptomyces sp. NPDC054834. The sequence continues at coordinate 41,432 of NZ_JBSGZV010000054.1, forward strand.
GAAGATCCGCGCCCATCAGGGCGGCGCCGCCGCATGAACCTGACGGCCGTCCTGGACCACACGGCTCTGGCCGCCCTGTACCGCGCGGACTCCTTCTTCACGGGCCTCTACATCGAGGCCTCGCGTGGCACTGGCCGGGTCATCATCCCGTCGCTGTCCATGCTGGCCGCCGAGCGGCAGGTCGCTGGTGCGGGCAAGCATGCGGCGTCCCTGCGGTTCGCGGAGAACATGCCGTTCACTGCGGCGCACGCGGTGGATGCGATGGACTGGAGGAACGTCGACTGGCCGGTGGCGCACGCGGCAGCGATCGCCTGGCAGGCGGTGAAGGCGGGGGAACCACTCACTGTTTTGTCGTTGGAACCCGAGCTGTACGCGGGTACCGGCATCACTCCTCTGAACCCGACCTGACCTTCGGCCTGGTGGGTCTGCTGTGCTGGCCGCAGCTCTGTGCCCGCTGGTCGGAGGACTGCCGGACGGGGGCGTCACGGCAGGGGACTTGAGTGCGGGGTGCCTGCCGCCCTACCGGTTCACGGCTGGTCGATGCCCAGGTGATTGCGGCGGGCGGTGACCAGGGCGCGCCACCGCTGACGGGTGGCTGGTTCACCGTCGAGCCACCGGGCGCCGGTCACCTGTGACAGGGGCAGGTCGGCCATGTAGTGGACGACCAGGGCGTCGGCAGCCGTGTCGAGTCCCGCGTCGGCCTCGGGTGGGTCGAGGGGTTCCCATACGGAGTCGCTTACGTACGTCCATGCGGCGGCGGTGAGCCAGTCGAGGTTCAGGCGGTGGTCGCGGGCGAGGCGCAGGCCTTGGCGCAGGCAGGCAATCAGCAGCAGCCTGCCCGGCCCGGGGGAGTTGTTGTGCTGTTCGCCAAGGGTGGTGAAGGCGCACTACACAGCCTGCTGCCAGTCGCGCTCACTCCAGCGGTCATCGGTGGTGTCGTCGGCGTTGCGTACGGCGGAACGGATCAGGCCGTGGAGGTGGAAGGGCCACAGGCCGAAAGAGTCCTCGCGAACGAAGGGGCGCTCGGTCAGCCGCAGGGCGGGGCCAGAGCAGGTCGTTTCTCATAGTGCCCGAGAGTGGTGTCCCCTGTCAGCTTGACCCTGTCCGTTTCACCCCGGTTCAGGCGCGGCGATCGTCGGCACTGCCGGGCGCAATGCGGTGAACTGCACGTTCGACCGCCAAGACGTGCGCGCCGTTGAGACGGTCGTCCATTGGCGTCACCGCCCAACGAGCACAATCCGGACAACGACACGGCCACGACAGCACACGGACGAGGCTCTTCTTTGACCGTGAGCTTTGCAAACAGGATCGAGAGCCGGGCGGGGCAGTGGTCCACTGGCTACCTCCCATACCCCGAGAAACCCCACTGAGTAGCGGACCGTTTCTCCCTGCCGCTATGTATGGATGGCGTCCAAGCGGGGCGACCTTGGCGCTCTGCCGCGCTCTCCTCATCGCGCGGCCCGACCCCTGTCACGCTCCTGCCTCTCCTCACTTCACGATTGGTGGCCGAATCAGGGGTCGTTCGTCGTACGGAGTGTCTCATTCCGCCCTTTACCACCATTGCGACTGCGTGAAAGCGTCACATGAAAGGTTCAGAGGAAGGAGTGACTGGAATGCGCACTGCGTTAAGAAACCTCACGAGGATCACCGCCGTAGCCGCGATAGCGTTCCTCGGCAGTCCAGCATACGCGAGTACCGATGCTGGCACAGAAAAGGGATTCGTCCAGGTGGACGGGGGGGCGGCTGGCTGGGTCTCGCTGAAGTATCTGAATGAGCATCCGGATGCTGTCCCTGGGATCTCCGTGACGAAAAGCAAGGCTCACTCGCGCCTCGTGGGGCCGGCCAGCGCCCACCCATGCGACGACCAGGTTTGCATGGACATCACGGGCACGGGGTTGACCGTCGACAAGTGGACCAGCACGGCGGCCGGAAACGTAGGCTGTACCATCGCTACGGGCGACTGGCTCCACGGAACTACCTACGGCGCGAAGCACAGCGGACTAATCTGCTCCGACAGCAGCGGCCCGGGAATCTACTACTGGGCCCACGGGCCCAAGGGGCATTACCCGAACGGAACCGAGGTATGTACCTACTGGGACGAGATCAGTGGGTATCCTTGTGCGGAGATCCACAACTAGAAAACGATTTCCGGAGGCTCCTGTGAATGAAAAAGTTCAGGTACATTCGGGAGCCCGGCCCGATGGCTTGGAGTGGCAAGTCAGGGTCGATAATCACCTTCATGGTTCACTCGGAGTAATGCTGCACCTTCATTTCGGTGAAGAGCATTCATCGGGAGGATTTCGGCGAGGTCAGGACCGCAAGGAAAGGCCAGTCATTGTATCGTTTGGCCAGGCGGAAAATCTACCCCCATTCGTCGTCGCTTGCACATTGCCATCGGTAACGTCGTTGACCGCAGAGTTGAGTGATGGGGCAGATCAAGAGCTCACTCTTTCACCCGTGATCGAGCCTTTCGGCCTTCGCTTCGCTGGAGAACCCCTACCGGATGGCGCGGTACTGGCTGGATACCGATTCGAAAACGACTCGGGCATGCACCGATATTCGCTTCCTCTCCCTCAGGGATGGCCGGGTGGGATGCAGATGGGCGGAACAACGTCGAGTTGGAGACCAATCGGAGATCCTGCGAACGAAGCCACCGACCACCATGACTGACAATGCTGTGGCCGGGACCAGATCGCCCGACCCGGCAGGACTTGTCTCGTCTCGTCACGTTGGCCAGCCGGATCCCCCCCCATAGCCTCAACCTTGCCAGACGGTCCGCCGACGGAGTCGGCGGACCGTCTGGCTCTATGTAGCTGTAACTGCAGCCACCTTGTGTCTGCGCTCCGCATAGACGGTGTCGTCCTCACCCAGCGGGAAATGCCGGCGAAGACGAACGAGATCACCGCGCTCATGGCCCTCCAGGATCCGCGCGATGCCTTGCACGCGCAGTACGCCTCGATTCTGGGTACGGGGGCGGCGCGCAGTTGGGCCTTGAGGTGGGCGATGGCGGCCGCGCGGCCGGCGGCCGCGGACGGCAGGCGCTGCTCGGCACAGGCGGGGCGGCTGCACGAGCTGCGTACAGCCGCGCTGCCCCGGCTGGCGGCGTCCAGACGCACCGTCCACCGGCGTCCCGCACTCGCTCGTCCGGCTCGCTCCCCGCAGCCTGCGTCATCCCGTTCTTCCTCCGGCTTCCGTGTCGCTGATCGCCGCCCCGATGCCTGCCGTGCCCGATGGCCGCAGCGGCGGGCCCACCGTACGCGGCACCAGGGCAGAGATCGGTGAACTCGCCCTGTAGCGTGCGGTGGACTCGCCGCCTCGCGCAGGGAAGGCGCATGCCAGGCTGATCTATCCGTCGTGGAGTGCCGGCGGGCGCCCGTTTCAGGAGACGGCCCCCGCCGATCGTTCAGCGGCTGGCGTCCAGGTAGGCCTGGCGGGCGATGACCAGGCCGCGCCAGCGGCTGCGGGTGTGCTGTTCGCCGTCGAGCCACCGGGCTCCGGATGCCTGATCGAGGGGCAGGTCGGCCATGAACTGGGCGATGTCGACGAAGTAGGCGTGATCTTCGTCGGATGTCTGTTCTCGTAGCCGGGCGAGTGTGGCGTGCAGTGCCGTGTGGTCGTCGAGGACGGCCTGGTGGAAGGCGCAGGCCAGCTCGATCGCGGGTGTCAGCGAGGCGAGGCCCGCGATATCGAGTTCGGTGCGCAGCGTGGCGATCTGGTTGTCGACGCTGTCACTGCCGGCATCGCGGATGAGTTCGGCCCGGCGGACGTTGATGGTGGTGGCGCGCAGGTTGAGGCCAGCCAGGAGCTGGTAGGCAAGGTCGATTTCCGCAGTGGCCTGGTCGGGGTCGTAGAGAGCGATGGCGAATGCGCGCAGGGCCTGGTTGTGGGCGGCCTCGCCGGCCTTGCCGTGCTGTTCGGCTTCGGTGCGTCCGGCGAGGTATGCCGCGGCGGCACGCTCGGGTTGGCCTTGGAGCCAGTACAGGTCGCCCAACACGCGTTGGTGGCGGCCTTCCCAGCCGAGAATCTGGGCTGCGGCGAGGGCGGTGGGGAAGTCGCCGGCCAGGCGTGCGGCGTGGGGCCAGACCGCGGCGGGCGGCCGGGGCGAGGCGGCCGCCCTGGTCGGCAACCTGCTGGTAGTCGCGGCGGGATTGTGCGTCAGTGAGCCAGTCGAGGTCGAGGACGTAGTCCCGGGCGATGGCGAGACCCTGACGCAGGCAGCCCACGAGGAGCCGGCGGTCGCGGCTGGTGCCGGCGGTCCACTGTTCGCCCAGCCCGCTGGGCGGCCTGGTGCCAGTCGCGCGGAGACCAGCGGTCGTCGGCGTGATCGTCGGCGTCCCGGACGGTGGAGCGGATCAGCCCATGCAGGTGGAAGGGCCACAGGCCAAATGGGTCCTGCCGGACGAAGGGGCGTTCGATCAGGCGCAGTGCCGGCGCCTCGTGGGTCAGGCCGGCGGCTCGCGCGGCGAGCGGCAGGTCGAAGGCGTCGAGCAAGGACACAGAGCGCAGTACGTGCCGCTCGGGCGCGGTGAGGTCGGAGAGGGTGCGGGCGATCAGGGCGGGGAAGTCGTGGTCGAAGTCGGCCGGGGCGGGGCTACGGCCGGTGCGGTGGATTTCGAGGAACCGCATCACCGACAGGTCGAGGTAGAGCGGCAGGCCGTGGGAGCGGCCGGTGATGACCTGGCGGATCTCCTCGCTGATAAGCGGTTCGCCGTCGCGGGTGAGCCGGCGGGCGAGGTGGTCGTCGCAGTGAGGACCTGCCGCGCGTGGCTGTGGGGCGGCTGGGCGGCGCGGGCCGCCGGGACGGCTGCGGGGAGGGCCAGGCCCGGCCAGGCGGTCGGGACCAGGACGCCCTCCACCCACTTGATCAGCGCCCGCAGCTCGTCGTCGTACTGGGCGTCTGCGGATGGTTCGGCGAGGTAGCCGGCGTCGGGGGAGTCGAGCAGCAGGATGAACGGCGGGTACTGCCACTCGTCTTCCGTGTCCCCCTCGTTCTCCGTGCCCTCCTCACTGGTGCCACCTCTGGACGGAACACCCCGTCGCCGTCGCCCGCCTGCACGCGTGCTGGCTGGCCTGGCAGGAACTCACCGACCCCGTCACCTGCGGCTACACCGGGCCCAGCGTGTGGCACCGCGACCATTTCGACCCCTGCGTACGCGAGCTGCGCAGCTCCAAGGGCCCCTTCCAGGGCTGCACGAAGAACGGGCACCAGGTCACGCACCGCATGCCCGACCTCACAGGGCAATACACCTAGTGCCCAGTGCCTGGCGTCGTGAAGACAGCTGACGGAGAGGAAGCGGCATCCCTATCGCCATCAAGACTCCGCCACTCCGTGCGGGTGGTCTTGTCACGCCTGGCGCTGAGCCATCCTGCCTTTTGGGCAGCAACGCGCTGTTCTGAACCGCATGCAGAAGTCAAGACAGCAGCGCAGCCAGGTCCGCGTGACGTTGTTGTACGGCATGGCAGTACTTGTGGGGATCGCCCTGGCGGGGGTTGCCATGTGGCAAGTGCCCTGGCAAATGGACAAGATTTACCTCAACAACGATCTCCCGCTGCCGGTGGCGACCACCGTGACCGGGGTGCGCACCAGCCTGCTGGCCATCGGCGCAGGCGGCCTGGCCGCGGTCGGCATTCTCTACACCCACCGTACCCTGCAGCACACCCGAGAGAGGGACGACGAGCAGGCGGAGCTGACCCGGGAGGGGCAGTACACCGACCGGTATACCCAAGCGGTCACTCAGATCGCCTCCGACGAGCCGGTTCAGCAACTCGGCGGCATCTACGCGTTGGAACGCATCATGCGCGACTCAGAAAAGGACCACGTCACCATCGTTGAGGTCCTCGCTGCGTTCGTACGCGAACACGCACCAGCCTCACTCCCCCCTTCAACTCGGCACCGCTTGCGACGCGCTCGCCGGAACTTGCGCGCCGGAACGCCGGTCACGCCAGCGCAGCGCGAAACCTATACCGAACGGGATCTCTGGGAACCGCACCGACCGACCGAACCAGTCCAGGCAGCATTGACCGTGCTCGGCCGCCGGCCAGAGGGACGTGACGAGCCTTTCCACATCAACCTGGCTTGGACGGATCTACGCCGAGCAAACCTCGATAATGCGCGCCTTGAAGGGGTGAACCTGGCCAACGCTCGCCTTGAACGGGCGACGCTAGTCGAAGCTCGCCTTAAGGGGGCGTCCCTGATCAAGGCTCACCTGGAGTGGGCCACGCTGGTACAGACTCGCCTTGAGGGCGCGGATCTGACCGGCGCCCACCTGGAGCATGCAGCCATGAACGGCGTCCACCTTGAGGGCGCACATCTGACCGGCGGTGCCCGCCTTGACGGTGCGGGCATGTACGGCGCCCACCTTCAGGGCGCGGATCTGACCGACGCCTACCTGTGGGCGTATCTGTTCGGCGCTCACATGGACGGGGCAGAGCTAAATGAAACCCACCTTGAGCTGGCGTCTCCAAATCTGACGGCCGCCCAAGTGGTTTCGGCCCGACCGCGGCGCTCTACCCATCTGCCGGAATACCTTGCGGCAAATGATGATGTCAGGGCGCGAATCATCGCTGTTGAAGAGGAAGAGAACCGCCGCGTGTCTGGTTAATTCACAGGACTTGAGCCAGAGCCGCAACTCACTTGCCGTCTCACTCGATACGGACGCGTCGGCCATGCTGAGCTGGTCGCGGGCAGCTCGCACGGCCAACCGGGCTGTATGTGATGATCATTTCACGGTCGTGAGGGGGCGGGGCGTGCTTCTGCGGCAGTGATCCGCAGGCGTGCCATACGCTCGCGGTGGCGGAGCCAGTACGCCGCCGCCCCATCCCCGCCGGACCGGGCCGCTCACGGCCGGAGGCCTGCCGGATCGGCTGGGACGCGACCGGCCTGACCTACGCCGGTGCCTCCCTTTCCACGGTCGCCGCGCAGAACCTGTACGAGGGCTCCGGCATCCCCTCCCGCACCGTCGCAGCCTGGCTGCAGCGCATCCACGACGGCACCGGCCTGACCGGCATCGACGTCCTGGTCCTGGACGAGGCCGCGATGACGGACGACCGGGCCAGTCTGGCGCACCGGCGCCCGTGAGCAGGCTCTGAACCTGCTGGCCGACCGCGGACGCATCCACGCCACCGACAGCGCCGACCACGCTCACCGCGGCATCCTCACCGCCTGGAACGAGGAACGCGCCCGCTACAGCGACGCGTACGACATGCTCGACAACCTCGTCGTGCTGGCCGCCCGCAACAGTGACGCGGCCCTGCTGAACGCCGGAGCGCAGGCCCTGCGCCGGGCGGCCGGCGAACTCGGCCGCAGCCACCGCTACGCCCTGCCCGGCGGCGACCACCTCACCCTTAGCGTCGGCGACGTCGTCCGGGTGCGCACCAACGACTACCGCTCGCGCCGCGGCACCGGCCCCGACGTCCTCAACGGCTACCGCGCCGTGGTCACCGACATCGCCGGCGACCACCGGGTCCAGATCACCTGGCGCCGCAAGAACCCCGACGGCACGGCCCACACCACCCAGGCCTGGCTGACCCCCGGCCAGATCACCGCCGGCGCCCTCTCCCTGGGCTACGCGATGACCATCGCCTCGTCCCAGGGCCTGACCACCGACACCGCCCTCGTCTACGGGCTGGGCGCGAACGCGTACGCCCTCTACCCCGGCATCACCCGCGCCAAGGAGGCCAACCACCTGTGGCTGCCCGCCGCGGCCCTCGAGGACCCCGAAACCCGCGCCCGGCTCGGTGATCCCCGCGACGAGGCCGAACTCCTCGAGCGCGCCCTGCAGGCGTACACCGCGCTGCTGCGTCAGGACCGCGCCGACGCCATGGTCAGCGACCAGCTGCGCGCCATCCCCGAGCCCGTGGCCCCGCCGGCGCCCGCCGCCGGCGAACCCGACTTCCCCGCCTGGAGCGACCGCGACGTCCGTCCGTACGGGGCTCTGGCCTCCGGACAGCTGGAGGCACGGCTCGCCAAGGCCCTGCGCGCGGCCGCCTCCACCGAGCACGCTGCCGACGAACAGACCCGCCAGGCCCGTGAACTGGCGGCCGCCGCGGCCGAACAACCCTGCGCCGGACAGCGCATTGCGCAGGCCGCGGCCGCCGTCCTCGCCGCGGCCGACCAGCTGGCCGCAAAGGCCCAGCAGGAGACCGGCATCGCCCGCCGCGCCGCGACCGTGGCAGAGCAGGCCAAGGGCATCAAGGAGCGCATCGAGGCAGCCGCCGGCCGCAGCCGGATCGCCCTGCGGCTGGCCGGTACCTCCCGCGCCGAACAGCAGGTCCTGCTCGCCCAGTACACGCGGCAGATGGCCGACGCCTACGACGAGCAGCAGCGCGCCGAACGTGCGGCCACCACCACCCGGCAACAGGCCTGGCAGACGTTGCGCACCTCCCCCTACACCGAGGCCTTCGGCGCCCAGGGCGCGCTCGGCGAGACCCCCGCCGACCCGACGGCCCTGCGGCAGCAGCTCGCCGCGATGCACGCCCACCTGCCCACCCTGGCCACGCAGATCGACACCGCCCGCGCCGAAGAGGCCCAGCAGGCCCGGCATGAGGCCGTCGAGCTGAGCGCCAAAATTCCGCCCCTCGGGCGCTGCTGCGGAAGCTGGCGCTGGGCCTGTTCGCGGGCCTGACGGGCGCGCACCGCCCGCGTCGGCTGACTCCAGGGTGCACGAGCCGGGACGGCCTGGCTCTGACAGCGGCTGACCGCCGCCACCACCGCCGCGGTCACACTCCGGATGTTCCGTCGGCTCGGACATGGGCCAGCACCTGGTCGGCCAACTCCTGCGGGGTCAGCTCGCCGTCCAGGAAAACCGTGCCGCTGGGCAAGGTGTCGGCCGCGGCCATACACCGCTCGATCCTCTCCTTGCACCAGCGCCGAACCTTCTCGTCCTGCTCAGGGTTGTCCGGGGTGAAGCTCCGGCCGTCGATCCTCTGCTCCAGAACCTCTTGCGAGACCTTGAGGAAGAAGTGATGGACGTCTATGCCCTCATCCTTCAACGCGCCGAAGATCTCACCGACATAGCGAGGGTTGACCAAGGTCATGGGGGCCAGGACCGGACGGCGATACTCCTCGACAAGTCCCACCGCCAGGTCGGCGACCTGACGTCGCCACAGCCGAAGATCCTGGAAGTCGCCGGTCGGCACCTCCACGATCTCCCGCAGCACATAGCCGACCATCTCCGGGTCATAGACCAACACCTCGGGCCAGCGCGGACGTAACTCGTCCACCAGCGTGGTCTTCCCGCTGCCGAACGCACCGTTCACCCAGACAATCAACGCGATCCTCTCACCCCGTTGCCATGCCCCCGCGTCGGGCCCAACATGTTGGATCAGCATGCCGCGCGGTGGGGGTGGGGCCAATTTCCACTGCCAGAGAAGGTCCGAAAGATCGCTAAGTGGGGCCGAGACCCGCTGCCGAGCAGAGCCAGCTGCCGTTGTCGAAGCCAACGGCCAGCGGGGCGACGCGGAATCAGGCGCTGTTCAGCTGCGCCGGCGTCTTGGCGGAGGGCAGGGCGAGGGAATACAGGCGCTCACGGACGCGGCGCACGACGGGCGAGTCGGCGCCGTGGATGTCGGTGGCGATCGTCAGCAGCTCGTTGCCCAGTCGCTGCCGGTCGGCCTCCGGGGGCATGGCCCGCCACAGGCTGTAGGCGCGGCGGGTGGCCTCCTCGACGTCCGGATGCCCGGGGCCCTGGATGGTGACCCGGAGTTGTACGGCGTGCAGGTACCAGGCCAGTCCTGTGGCGTGATCGGCCATCAGGGCGGCGAGGTAACCCCGGACTTCGCGCACCTGGACGGTGTGCAGGTGGACCTCGCCGTACTCGGCGGTGACGTCCTGGTCGAGCTGGGCGGCGAGCGCGGCCGCGTCGTCCATGCGGCCGCCCTGGGCGACCTCCGCGACCTTGACGAGGCGGGCCCGCAGCGTCTCGGGGGCCAAGCCCTGCCGGACACCGTCGGTGCCGGTGGCGGATGCGGTCCAGAACTCCGGTGTCACGGTGCCCCAGGGTCGGTAGAGCGGCTCGGACATGGACGATCTCCCCTGTCGTGGTGCGAGCGTCACCAGTCCACCACACGGCGGACCTCGGTGATGCGGGTCATGTAGCTGGTGGAGTTGCGCCAGCTGCTGTACGTGACGATTCGGACTTTCAACCCGGTACGCGGCGCCTCGATCAGTAGGCCGTCGCCGATGTACATGGCCACGTGCCCGGGATTGGCGTCGGAGCCGTCGGAGCCCGGATTGAAGACGAGGTCACCGGGCTTGGGTTGGTCGATGCCGACCTGCTTTCCGACGTTGACCTGGTCGTAGGTGACGCGTGGGATGTCGACGCCGGCCGCCTTGTAGGCCTGCTGCACCAATGAGGAGCAGTCGCACCGATGGGCGGGGTCGTGGCCGAGGGCGTCGGTGCAGTCGCCGCCGAGGTGGTACTCGCCGCCGCGCTGTTTCAGGGCCCAGGCCACCGCGACGCGGACCTGCTGGGGGGTGCCGTCGGGCAGTTCGTACCCGGCCGGGAGCGTGCCGTCCGCGCTCGCCGCGGGCGCGGAGAACCGGACCGACATGGCCATGATGTTCTGCACGTAGTCGTACGTCTGCCCGCCGGCGAAGCTGCGCGGCGGTACCCCGCGGAACTCGATGACGCGCTGGAAACCGGCGTTGTAGCCGGCCAGCGCCAGCTCGATCGGGGCCCCGTTGTAGTCGGGATGCTGCTTGGCCTTCTTGAGCAGGGCGCACATGAATCTGCCCTGCGCCGGGATGGCGTCCTCGGGATCGAGCACGTCCTTCTTGCCGTCCCCGTTGCCGTCGACCCCCCAGGTCTGCCAGGTGCCGGGTATGAACTGGGCGATGCCCTGAGCGCCGGCGCCGCTCGGGGGCGGGTTCGGGTTGAAGCCGCTCTCCTGCATGAGCTGGGCCGCCAGCACGCCCGGTGACAGGCCAGGGCAGTCGGAGGCCGCCTGCATGATGAGCGGGGCATACTGCGGCGGCACCCCGTCCTTGCCACCGATGCGCAGGCCGCCGATCGGGTTGGCGACGTTGCCGTTGTCGTCGGAGAACGTGGCGATCAGCAGCACCAGGCCCAGGCCGAGCGCCACGGGGGTCATGACGAACCCGAGCCCCAGGGTCAGCAGCCACTTCGCCCCCGTCTTCCCCTTCATGCGGTCCCCCTCCTGACCCGCATTCAGATTTGCACCCTCAAATCTGAAACTCGACCTCCGGCATGGGAACCGGTGTCCGAATACACGCGTGATGATGTGTGACAGTACGCCATCGCCGCACATCAATGGGACGGGTGAAACTCCCTTGTTGGACACGCTAGTTGCGCATGTAAGGTTCCAGATGGGGATGTCGGTCATGGCGGCGTGCGCGTGATTAGCCCGCGCAAACGCTAAATGGAACGTACGGGGGTAATAGTGGGCAAACAGCCTGTCGCCGCTCCGGTACTGCCCGCGGGGGCGCGGCTGGTCGTTCCGGTGATGGCTGCCACCGGTGGCAGCGGACGCAGCACCGCAGCGAGCCTGTTGGCCGCCGGACTCGCCGTCAGCGGGCCCACTGTGCTGCTCGACCTGGCACCGCGCCTGTCGTCGCCGTGGCCGGCACGGGTCGCCGAGCAAGGCGCGGACGGGCTGGCCACGCTGTCACCCGATCAGCCTCTGACCCGCACAGCACTGCAGGAGGCGTGCGCGACCGCTGCCGGGATCAACGGCGCCCGGTGGCAGGTGCTGGCGGACGGACGGGAGTGGCACGCGCAGCCGCTCACGCTGCCCGAGCCGCCGGCCGCGTGGTACCAGCTGGCCGCCATCGGCGGATGGCAGGCGGTCGTCGCCGACACCGTGCACCCGCTCGCCCACGACATCCTCGCCTCCCGCTGCGCCGGCGAGTTAGGCCTGACACGCGGCTGGTACGGCCTGCCCTACACGGTGCCCGTAGTGTGCACGGCTGCAACGGCTGACGGCATCCAGGCCCTGCAGCAGGCCGTGATGGCGCTGCACGCCGAGGGTCTGCCGCTCAATCGCACGGTCGTCGTCCTGGTCGCCACCGGCGACGGCCGCCCACCGGCCCCCGTGCGAGCCGGGGCCACCATGCTCACCGCCCGCACCGCCGCTGTGGTCCACCTGCCCTATGACCCGCACATCCGCGCTTACGGGCTGATGGCCGCCCGTCTGCGCACGCGCACCCGTCAGGCGGCCGCACAGCTCACCGGGGCCGTTCTCGCCGCAGCACACACCACATGGGGCGAGCCCTTGCCGGAGGCGCCGCAGCCGGCTCCGCTCCCGCCCGCAGTACCCGCCCGTTGACGAGGAATCGGACATGAGCCAGATCCTGACCACCCTGCACACCGTCACCACGGACCCTCACTGGCAGAACCTCGCCGGTCCCGTCCCCGGAGTCACCCCGTCGATCCCCGACGACGTCAACAAGCCCGTACAGACGATCCTCAACTGGACCGCAGGACTCGGTCTCGCCGGCGCCGTACTCGGCGGACTCCTCGGCTGGGCCGCCGTCGCCGTCGGCCACAACAGCGAGCGCGCCGCTCTGGCCGCACGCGGCAAGCAGGCCATTCTCTGGAGCCTGTTCGGCGCCGGCGGGATCGGCGTCACCGCGGCACTCGTCGGCACCTTCTACAACATGACCAAGTGAGGTTCCCGTGGTGAGCGACAACAAGACCACCAGGGCCCGGCTCACGCTCGCCGCGATCGGCGTTCTGGTGGTCGGCGCCCTGGTCGGCGGGGGCATCACCGCGGCGACCCTGATCGGCGGAGACGACAAGCCGTCCGCCAAATCGTCGCCGTCGGGGGAGCCGTCGGCCAAGCCCACTCCGTCCGGCAAGGACGGCTATGAGGGATACACACCCGCAAAGGTCAAGCCGATCGTCCTCGACAAGCCCACCGGCCAGAAGGACGGACTGAGCACCGGCTTTTCCTTCAGTGCCAAAGGTGCGATCAGCACCGCCGTGTACTTCTGGGAGGAGTTCGCCTTCCTGGACGACCAGAAGGCCCGCCAACAGCTGGACGCGATCGTGTCCAAGGACGATCCGAGCTACGTGGACCAGCAGGTGTCCGAGGTGCGCAAGCTGCGCGAGGACGCCGGCCTCCCGCCGTCCGGCGGGACCCCCGCCGGGATCACCTTCACCACCAACGTGAACGCCGCCGTGTGCAACTCGCTCGACCACACCGGCAAGATCCTCCAGGTCTGGCTCAACTACGACCGGTACGCGACGAAGGCGGACGGAAGCCCGGACACCGACCCGTTCAAGGACCAGGACACGCATCTGATCCTGAAGTGGCAGGACGGCGCCTGGAAGATCACGAACGAGCCCAAGTACGCGAAGCAGCTTGCGACCCCGACTCCGTACCTCCCGAACTCGAACCTGAGCTTCCGGGCGGGCTGGCGGCAGGTGCAGCATGCGGGTTGAGCACCGGCACACGCTCGCCCGACTGGTCGTCGTGCTGGCCGTCCTGCTGGGTTGTGTCGGCTCCGGCCTGAGTAGTGCCCCCATGGCGAGGGCCGCGGATGACCCGAAATACCACCTCGGCTATGGGCCGGACAGCGGCAAGGTGTGCCCGGTCGACTTCACCGGCGGTGGTACCTGTGGCATCGACAAGCAGGGGAACTACTGCGACCTCGATGCGATCGGTGACCCCAACATCTGCCGCCCGCCGGAGGCCGGTGAAATCCCGGGCACCAGCGAGACGTGCGAGGGCGGCCCGGTGCAGTCGGGCTGTTCCGAGAAGGAATCCCACAAGGTCGAGACGGAGAAGCTGAAGAAGTGGCGCAAGAGCGCCATCGCCGCCGTTCAGCGGGGCGACCTCAGCAGGTCCGACTACGACACGCTCAACGACTTCATGACCAAGTGTGTCGACAAGGGCCAAACCTTTGCCGACTGCCAGACCCTGGCGACCAAGGAGTACGGGGCCATCGGCACGAGCTTCTCCAAGTGGATCGGCAAGAAGCTCTCCCAGGTAGCCCGGGACGCGCTGGAGGAGGCCGCCCAATACATCGGCAACGCCGTGGTCTGGCTCCTGCAGCAGTTCGCCGACCTGTTCAGCAAGACGTCGGTCATCAACCTGAACTCCACCGGCATCAGCCAGCCGATGGGGATCGCGACTGCCCTGTCCATCGTGCTCGCCGTCTTCCTGCTGCTCCTGCAGTTCGGGAAGGTATCGATCAGCCACCAGGGCGCTCCGGCGGCGACCGCCCTGTCCGGCCTGGCCAAGTGGGCAGTCATCTCCTCCGCCTACTGGACGGTCACCACGACCACCCTGCAGCTGTCGGACTCACTGTCCAACTGGATCATCAGTTACTCCTTCGCGGGCGGTGGCAAGATCCACGGTTCACCGGCGGACGCCATGAAGGCCCAGTTCGGGAAGATGTTCGGCGGCTTGATCTTCGGTGGTGGGGGTTCCTCGACCGCCGCCGGTGCACTGATCACCGGGGACGGAATGGCCGCGTCGGCGGTCGGTGTGGTCATCGTCATCGGCATCATCTGCATCCTGGCGATCGGCGCCCTGTGGGTCGAGATGCTGCTGCGCCAGGCCGGAATCATGATCATCGTGTCCACCATGCCGATCGTGCTGGTCGGGCAGATGTCGGACGCGACGAAGGACTGGTGGCCCAAGGCCAGGGACGCGCTGCTCGCGCTCATCCTGATGAAGCCCATGATCACGTTCTGTTTCGCGATCGGCTTCTTCGCGATCGAGCAGGGGTCGGGCGTGCAGAACATGCTCGTCGGACTGGTCATCTTCCTGATGGCATGCTTCTGCTGGCCCGCCATCGCCAAGTTCATGACCTTTTCCTCACTGGGCGCCGGAGCCGCCACGGCGGGCGGACTCATCAGCTCGCTCGGCTCGTCGGCCGCCTCGATGGGCGGCGGCTACCGGCCCCAGCTCGGCGGGGCGGGCGCAGTCGGCGGAGGCCCCGCCTACACCCGGGCCTTGGAGCGGGACAACGCCCAGACCCAGGCGAGCGGAACCAACGCCCAGGGCGGCGGGGGCTTTTGGACCAACGAGTCGCTCAAGGCCCGTCTGAAGGGGCCTGGCGGCCGTCTCGGGACCCGTGTGGCCGGTCCGCTCGGCTTGGGCCTGCAAGTCATGGCCATGGGCAAGGACACGCTCGAGTCCGGTATGGCCAACACCGCCGCGCACGCCGGCCTCGACTCCGCGTCCCCCGGCGGCCGCCACGTGGTCATCCCGCCGCGCGGTCCTGATACCGCGAACCTGCCGCCCACCGCCCAGGAGCGCGCACCGCAGCCGCGCCCGGACAACTCACCGGTGATCACGGGACCGCCCAACACCGACATCTCCTCGCCGAGGGAGGGATAGCCCATGTCCAGCTCCACTCCCGTCACCTACGGAGGATGGCAGTCCGAACGCAGCGGGTTCATGGGCCGACTGTCCGGAACCGGGTTCGCCCTCGTCGTTGGCGGCTGCGTGCTGCTGCTCACTCCACTCAACCTGGGCAGCTGGACCGCCGCGTTCATCTGCGTGCCGCTGGCCGCCGTGCTGTTCGTCCTCGCCTTCGGGCGGGTGCTGGGCCTGAGCGCCGACGAATGGATCCTTCTCGCAGTAAGGCATCAGATCAACGTGGCCACCAGGCGCAACATCTTCCAGTCAGGGGCCTTCGCCCCCCGCTCCAAAACGACCGGGCAGCAGCCGATGGACCTGCCCGGAGTGCTGGCCCGGCTGCGTTTCCTGGAGGCCCCGGACGGCCTCGGCGGCACTCTGGGCGTCTCCCACGATCCGGTCGCGAACACCTACACCGCAGTCGCCCGGATCACCTTCCCCGGCCTGGCGCTCATCGACAGCGACCGGCAGACCGCGCGGGTTGCCGCCTGGGCTGGCTTCCTGCGCAGCTTCTGCACCGAGGACTCGCCGATCGTCCGGATCGCCGTGCACCAGCGCTGCCTGCCCGACGACGGCGCTGCGCTGCGCTCGTGGACCGACCGGCACCTCGCGCCTGACGCTCCGAGGGAAGCCGTCGCCGCGCTCACGGAGCTGATGGAGGGCGCGGGTCCGGCCGCTACCACCCGCGAGACCTACCTTTCGGTCACCCTGTCCGCGGCCAAGGCCCGGCTGGCCATCAAGGGCGCCGGCGGCGGTCAGGTCGGCGCAGCCGCGGTTCTGGTACGCGAGCTGCACGCCATGCACAGCGCCCTGTCCTCGGCGAGCCTGCAGGTCGTCGAGTGGCTCGCTCCCCGGACCCTGGCCCAGGTGATACGCACCGCCTACGACCCGGAGGCGCAGCTGATGCTCGCCACCCGCAACGCCGCCGCCCAGGCGCCGGATTGGCAGGGCCTGGAGCCCGGCGTGGCATCGGAGCTGGCGGGCCCGGCATATGCCGAGACCGACTGGGGCACCTACCGCCATGACGGTGCGTGGACCGTCTCCTACCAGGTGCGGACCTGGCCGCAGGCGGACGTCTACGCCACGTTCCTGCAGCCGCTGCTCAGGCCCCGGCAGAACGCCCGGCGGAGCTTGAGCATCGTTTACGAGCCGATCGGGCCGCGCCGGGCACGCCAGGACCTCGCCCGCGAGAAGGCCAGGCGGGAGTCCGCCCGCAAGCTGCGCGCTAAGACCGGCCAGGACGAGTCCGCCGACGAGCTGCTCGAATCGCAGAAGGCCAGGGCGCAGGACGTCGCCCGCGCATCCGGACAAGGCGTGGTGCGGCTGACCGCGCTCCTCGCCGTCACCGTCACCGACCTCGGCGAACTCGAGACCGCCTGCGCCGAGCTGCAGGCGGACGCGGCCGCCTCCGGGCTGGAGCTGCGCCGCATGTGGGGCGCCCAGGACGTCGGCTTCGCGGCCGCCGCGCTGCCGCTGGGGCAGGGGCTGCCGGACCGGAGGATCGGATTCTGATGCCACTGCTGTTCAAACGCCGCGACGCCGGCGACACGGCGTTGAAGGAGTCCGCGTTCGGCCAGGCCGCCGTCCCGGCCGAACTGCCGGTCGAGGCGGTGCCGCCCGCACCGAGCACCCGCGACCAGCGTCGCGCACGGCTGCTCGAAGACCCCGACACGGTCATGCGGATCGCCCCGAAGAAGGGCTGGGCGCATCCGTACGCGGGCCGCGCGGCCTCACTGCCCAAGGTGGAAGTCGTGCGCGCCGACACCGCCAACTCCGCGGGTGCCTACCCATTCCTGCACGCCGCCTCCCTCCCGCCCGTGGGCGCGTACATCGGGCAGAACACCCTGACCACCGAGGCGTTCTCCGCGCACCCGGCGGTGTGGGTCAAGGAGGGGCTGTGCACCAACCCCAACGTGATGATCACCGGCATTCCCGGTTCCGGTAAGTCCGCGCACATCAAGGCCCTGTGCTTCCGGCTGATGGCGTTCGGGCATCGCACCCTCATCGCCGGCGACGTCAAGGGCGAGTACGCCGCTTTGTGCCGCCACCTGGGGGTGGAGCCGGTACGGCTCGGCCCCGGGCTGCCCGGCCGCGTCAACCCGCTGGACGCCGGACCGCTCGGCCAGGGCCTGGACAAGATCAAGGACCCAGGTGAGCTGCGGGACAGGCTGAGGGAGATCCACCGCCGTCGGCTGACCCTGCTCAAGGCGCTGTTGGAGCTGCAGCTGCGCCGCACCCTGCTGCCGCAGGAGGAAGAGGCCCTCGACGTCGCGGTGCGTGAGGTCACCGGCGAACTGCACGGGCAGACCCGGCTGGAGACGCCCACACTGCCGCTCGTCTACGACAAACTGCGCGACCCGACCGACGCCATGGCCACCGAGCTGCGGGTGCGCGACGGCGAGGTACAGCGGGCGCGCGAGCAGATGGAATCCATTCGTTCCGCCCTCGGCGCCATGGTCAACGGGCACGTGACCGGTCTCTTCGACGATCAGACCAGCATCGGCCTGGACTGGGACGCGCCGATCCAGAGTGTCGACATCTCCGCCCTCGAGCAGTACGGCGACGAGACGGTGGCCATGGTGCTCACATGTGTCTCCAGCTGGGCTCAGGCGGCGATCGACCGGCCCGGCAGCCGGCCGTGGATCGTGGTGCGCGACGAGCTGTGGCGGCAGATGCGGTCCGGCGGCGCCTCCCAGGTCAAGAAGATCGACGCCGACCTGCGGCTGTCCCGCGCGACCGGTACCATTCAGGTCCTTGCCACCCACCGTCTGAGCGACTTTGAGGGCGTCGGCGCCGCGGGATCCGAGGCCGTCAACATCGCCAAGGACCTCATCAGCTCCTGCGAGACCCGCATCCAGCTCGCCCAGGACACCCGCCCGCTGCGGCTGACCCGCGAGGCGATCGGCCTGACCGATGCGGAATGTGACCTGATCGGCTCCTGGGGGGCTGGACAGCGCGGCCGCGCGCTGTGGAAGGTCAGCCGCGGCGGCGGTAGCCACGCCGTGCAGCTGATGCTCTCCCACACCGAGGAACAGCTCTTCGAGACCGACGAGAAGATGGTGATCTAGGTGGCCGGGAAACCCGCCGACGGCGGGCTCGACGACAACACCCTGCTTGCCGCCTACGCCGCAGGCCTCGCCGTGGCGCTGGGCGGGGCAGTGCTGCTGGCCGCCCCGCTCGCCGCCCTGCTGTCCGGCCGAGGCTGGGCCCACGCGACGGCCAGCGTCCCTGAAACCGTGCTGCGCGCCCTGGTCAACGGCCCCGGCGCGGTGTTCTCTCCCGCCCCGCCCGCCTGGCTGTTCTACCTGCTGACCGTGGTGCTGGTGCTGACGTTCTTCGTGCTGCTGCTCAAGGCCGTCACCAAGCTGAACTTCGGCGGCCACACCGGTGGCGCCCAGTGGGGCGGTGCGAAAGTCGAACGCAACCTCAAGGCCCCGCAGGACCCGAAGCTGCGGGCCAACCGCATCACCGCCGGCCGGGGCATGAACACCAAGAAGATCGTGGCCGCCCAGCCCAACATCAGCGCCACGGTGTTCGGGGTGCCCGGCTCCTCCAAGACCACCGGTCTGGTGCTGCCCAACGCCGCCGAATGGCAGGGCCCGCTGGTGGTGACCACCACCAAGGCCGCCGACCTCGACATCATGTACGCCCGCCGCCGCGCCCTGGGCCCGGTCTGGGTGATCGCCCCGGCCGGGATCCCGGGACGGGAGACCAACAAGTGGTCCCCGGTGGAGTACTGCACCGACGCCAAGGCCGCCGACCGCATGGCCGCCTGGATGGCCGAGGCCTCCGCCTCCAGCGACGACAAGCGCGCCGCCCCCTGGGTCGACCAGGCCAAGAGCGTCCTCAAGGGCGTCCTGCTGGCCGCCAACCTCTCCGGCGGCGGCATCAACGCCATGCGCCGCTGGCTGTCCCTCGGCAAGGACGCCGTCGACCACGTCCGCTCCGTGCTGCAGCAGCACGGCTACAACGAGGTCGCCGACGACTACGCCTCCCCGTGGCTCCGCCTGCACGAAGACGGCATCGGCTCCATCCAGTTCAGCCTCAATGTCCTCGCACGCGTCTACGCCGACGAAGAGGTTCGCGAGACTTGCGCCGGCACCGACTTCACCGTCGAGGACCTGCTGACCAAGAACGGCACCGTGTGCCTGATCGCCTCCGAGGCCGACGCCGAACGGTTCGCCCCGCTGCTGACCTCGATCATCGCCTCGATCATCCACGGCGCCGAGGTCGCCTACAACACCACCGGCAAGCCCCTCGACCCCGGGCTCGGCGTGCTCGTCGACGAGGCGGGCAACATGCTGCGCTACCCCCGCCTGCCCAACATCCTCACCACCGGCCGCGGCATGGGCATCGTGGTACTCACCGTGTGGCACGACCTGTCCCAGCTGCGCGACCGGCTCGGCGTACAGAAGGCCAACACCGTGCTGTCCGCCAGCGGTCTGCGCATGCTGCTGCCCGGGTGCGGCGACCTGGAGACCCTGCGCTACTTCTCCGGCCTCTACGGCCGCACCGAGGTGGGCAGGACGTCGACCGGCCGCTCGCGCGGCGAGGTGTCCACCAACACCACTCCCACCGAGACCGATCTCGCGCCCGTACATTCCCTGCAGCAGCTGGACGACTTCACCGCCATCGCCCAGTACTCCAACAAGGCGCCGATCAAGGTGAAGATGCGGCTCACCTTCCGCGACAAGGACCTCAAACGGCTGCTGGCGGCCCCACAGCCGACCGCCGAAAACGGGCCGCTGAGCCTGAACAAGGCAGCGGCACCTGCGGTGGGAAGGGCGGGCCGTGGCTGACTCCCTCGGCAACCCGGCCGCCCTGTGGCCCGCCGGCCCGCCGGCGTCGGCCACATCGCCGCAGCCGCGCCGCTGGGTGTGGGCGGCCATGTCCCCGCCCGAGCGCCGTGCCCGGCTACGCGAGCTGCGCACCTGGGTGGAATGGCTGCGCCACACCGCCGAGCTGCACAACGAGATCCCGCCCTGCTGGTATCGCCACCGGTGGGTGCGGGAGATGCTCACCGCCCTGTACCTGGGCTGGCTGCGTACCTACGAGGGTGAGAAGACCCCGGGGCGCGAACTCGCCGAGGCCGAGTGGATCAACACGGTGCACGCGTTCAAGCCGCACATGAAGCTGCCCGCCTGTGTCGGCGGCCACCAGGAGCCGCCTCTGCCGCCTCCACCGAACCCCCAGGCCGACGAGGAGTGGGAGTTGTACCTGGCCACCTCCACCGACACCACCGACCCGGCGGTGCACCCGGCCGAGGCCGAGGTGCGGCGGATGGCCGCCGAGCTGGACCCGCCGCTGTGAGCCAGCGGCCCCGCAGCAGGTAGCACGGGGAGAGGCGCATGGGGGATCGATTCGCGACACCGGAAGACGTGCGACGCCACTGGCGCCTTGAAGAGGGGGACCGCTTCCGGATCACCGAGACGAAGGACGAGGCCACCAACCGCCGGTCCACCGTCTAGCGACGGGAAGAGCGCGCGAGCGAGGTCGAGCTGGTCGGTGAGGCCCTGGTCGTCGCCCGAATGCACTACCCCGACGTCGGACGCTACCAGTGGGGCGTCTTCCACGCGCATCGGCATTCGCCCCCCAACCGACGACCGACCAGGTCCGGCAGCAGGGCCAGTCACGCTGACCCGTGTCGCCCCCCATTGGACCCAACGGGGCTAACGCTGGTTGGCCGGGCGGAAGGGCCGTCGTCTTCGGTGGCTGGCTCTGGGCGACGCCCATATAGAATTCTTGCCTATTTCTCCTCGTTCTACATTGACGGAGCTGATGCCTGTCGGCATAGTCGGAGACATGCAGAACAAGGAGAGCGAGGTAAGAATGCGCGGGTGGTGTTGGTGAAGCTCACCATCGAGGGCGCTTCACCCGAGTTCGAGCGGCAGTTCCTCGCGCTCATCGCCGAGCATCGCGATGACTTGACGCTGACCGCCGGCACCGAGTGGACCGCCGACCGGGCCGAGCGCTACCTGCGCTCGCTGCCCGCGAACGCCCGGGCCTTCGCCCGCATGGTCGTCGATGCCGACGGCTCGATCGACGCGGACCTGTTGCGCGAGCGCTTCGCCAAGCTGAACGGTCCGGCCATCGCCCTGTCCCGCGCTGTACCGCGCGGCGTGCGCAACGACTGGTGGCCGGAGGGCACTCCCGAGCCCATCGGCCCGCTGTATGACCCAGACAACCCTTCGTGGCAGCGTGCCATCCGCTATGAGATGGCCGCCGAACACCTGCCTGCCTTCCGGGAGGCCTTCCACCGCATCACCACTCTCGACGGGAAGGAGCCGTCTTGACCTCCCCCACCCCGTTGCAGGCCGCGCGTCCGTCCAGCCAGCGCGTGCCGGACACCCGCCTCGACTGGCAGCACGCCCCCGGGCGGGCCGCCACGGAGTACGTCCTGCTCACCGAGGGCCTGGCCGCCCTGCTCGGGGTCGATACCGACCCGGCACCGCCGACCGGTGACCGCTAATGTTGACAGCAGGCAAGTGTGCGAATCGGGGGCACATGATCGACGGGGGATGCGCGTGATCGACCTGCCGTTCAAC
>NZ_JBSGZV010000055.1:0-60326 GCF_053611185.1 Streptomyces sp. NPDC054834
TGGGCGACCCGATCGAGGCGCAGGCGCTCATCGCGACGTACGGCCAGGAACGTGACGCCGAACAGCCCCTGTGGCTGGGCTCGTTGAAGTCCAACGTCGGCCACACGCAGGCGGCGGCGGGCGTCGGCAGCGTCATCAAGATGGTGTACGCCATGCGGCACGGCATGCTGCCGCGCACCCTGCACGTGGACGCGCCGAGCCCGCACGTGGACTGGTCGGCGGGAGCGGTGTCCCTGCTGACGGAGGAGCGCGCCTGGCCGGAGCTGGAGCGGCCCCGGCGTGCGGCGGTGTCGTCGTTCGGGATCAGCGGGACGAACGCCCACGTCATCCTCGAGCAAGCCCCTGAGCAGACGGTTGCCGAGGCCGAGCCGGAGACGGGTGCGCCGCTGCCCTGGGTGCTGTCGGCTCGTTCGGCGGAAGCGTTGCGGGAGCAGGCGGGGCGGCTGCGGGAGTTCGTGACCGCCGACTCCTCGCTCGGGGTGCGGGATGTGGCGTTCTCGCTGGCCGAGACCCGGACGGTGTTCGAGCACCGGGCCGTGGTGCTGGGTGGTGACCGTACGGAGCTGGTGGCGGGGCTGGGTGCGCTGGCGGCCGGTGAGGCACCGGTGGGTGCCGTGAACGCCGGTCGTACGGCGTTCTTGTTCACCGGGCAGGGTAGTCAGCGGGCCGGGATGGGGCGGGAGCTGTATGCCTCGCAGCCGGTGTTCGCGGAGGCTTTCGACGCGGTGTGCGCGGCGGTCGACCCGCATCTGGATCGGCCTCTGAAGGACATCGTCTTCGGTGACGCTTCGGGGCTGATCGATCAGACCCAGTACACGCAGGTAGCGCTGTTCGCGGTGGAAACGGCGTTGTTCCGGCTGGTGGAGTCCTTCGGGGTGCGGCCGGATGTGCTGATCGGGCATTCGGTCGGTGAGCTGAGCGCCGCGCATGTGGCGGGGGTGCTGTCCCTGGCCGACGCGGGGGCGCTGGTGGCGGCTCGGGGGCGGCTGATGCAGGCCGCGCGTGGGGGTGGGGCGATGCTCGCCGTCGCCGCACCTGAAGCCCAGGTCGCGCCGGTGATAGCGGAGTTCGCGGGCAGGGTGGACCTGGCGGCCGTGAACGGGCCGGCTGCGACTGTCATCTCCGGGGACGCGGACGCGGTGGAGGAGATCGCCGAGCGGTTCACCGGTGAGGGCGTGAAGGTGAAGCGGCTGACGGTCAGTCACGCCTTCCACTCCCCGCACATGGACGAGGCACTGGAGGAGTTCACACAGGTCGCCTCGACCCTGACCTTCAACCCGCCGACGACTCCGGTCGTCTCCAACGTCACGGGCCGGCTCGCGACAGCCGAGGAGCTGACCGACCCCGCGTACTGGGCCCGTCACATCCGTGGCACGGTCCGTTTCCACGACGGCGTCCAGACCCTCGCCGCCGACGGCGTCACCACCTACCTCGAACTCGGCCCGGACCCGGTCCTGACCGCGATGGTCCAAGGAGTGCTGGAAGCTGGGGAGTTCACGGCAACGGCTGTCCTGCGCAGGGACAGGGACGAGGCGCGTACGTTCCTGTCCGCGCTTGCGGGCGCCTACGAGTCCGGAGCCGAGGTCGACTTCGGCCCGCTGCTGTCCGGTGGTCGCCGAATCCAACTTCCGACGTACGCCTTCCAGCGCCAGCGCTACTGGCTGCTAGGCATCGCCCGCACGGACGTCACCACCGCAGGCCTGGAAACGGCGGGACACCCGCTGCTGGGTGCGCAGGTGGAGCTGGCCGACTCCGGTCATCTGCTGCTGACCGGCCGTCTCTCCCTCACCGCCCAGCCGTGGCTGGCCGACCACGCCATCGCCGGCACCGTCCTGCTGCCCGGCACCGCGCTGGTCGACCTCGCCCTGCACACCGCCACCCACACCGGCCACACCACCGTCGACGACCTCACCCTCCACGCCCCCGCCACCCTCGACGAAGACACCACC
Source organism: Streptomyces sp. NPDC054834 (assembly GCF_053611185.1). NCBI lineage: Bacteria > Bacillati > Actinomycetota > Actinomycetes > Kitasatosporales > Streptomycetaceae > Streptomyces > Streptomyces sp. NPDC054834. The sequence continues at coordinate 1,950 of NZ_JBSGZV010000055.1, forward strand.
CTGACACTTCAGGTCACCGCCCAGCCCCCCGCCGAGGACGGCACCCGCGCCCTGACCATCCACACCCGCCCCGACGGCGACGACACCACCTGGACACTGCACGCCACCGCCACCCTCACCACAGCCCAGATCGCCAAAGCCCCCACCCCCGCAGCCTGGCCCCCGCCCGGTACCCACCCCGTCGACCTCACCGGCCTCTACGACCGCCTGAGCGACCACGGCTACCACTACGGCCCCGCCTTCCAGAACCTCACCCACCTCGCCCAGGACCCCACCACCGGCACCCTCTACGCGACCGTCACCCTCCCCGACACCCTCACCCCCACCGGCCACACACTCCACCCCGCCCTCCTCGACGCAGCCCTCCACGCCCTCCTCGCCACCAGCACCGACCCCACCACCACCCTCATCCCCCACACCTGGACCGGCATCACCACACACACCCCCACCGAGACCGCAACCACCACCCTCCACGTCACCCTCACCCCCACCACCGACACCACCCTCACGATCACCACCCCCCACCTCACCATCACCCAACTCACCCTCCACCCCATCACCGCCGACCAACTCCGGACCGCGTCTCCGGCCTCCCGCGACACGCTGCACGTACTGAACTGGGTGCCGCTGTCGGCCGAGGAGGGCCCGGCGTCCGGTCTCCGTGCCGCCGTCATCGGCGCGGAGGGATCGACGCTCGCCGACGCCCTGGGCGGGGGAGCGACAACGCACTCCGGTCCGGACGAGTTGCTCGCCGACGGTGCCGCCGTGCCGGACGTCGTGTTCGTCGACCTCCGTCGTACGACGGCCGGAGACGATGACGTCGTGGCGGCCACGCACACCGCCGTGACGGAGGCGCTGTACCTGGTCCAGCGGTGGCTGGCGGACGAGCGGTTCGGCGCCGGGCGGCTGGTCGTGGTCACCCGGGGCACGCAGGCGACCCGGGCCGGTGAGGACGTCACCGACCTGGCCGGTGCTGCTGTGTGGGGCCTGATCCGTACCGCGCAGAGCGAGTCGCCCGGTTGCTTCACGCTGCTCGACCTGGGCGCCGACGGGGAGGAGCCGTCCGCCGGTGCCCTGTGGGCGGCGGTGGCCACGCAGGAGCCCCAACTTGCCTTTCGGAACGGTGATCTGTACGCCAACCGGCTGGCCAAGGCGTCCGCGGACCCCGTCCTCGTACCGCCCGGTGACACTCCCGGCTGGCACCTCGGCAGCACCGGCAAGGGAACCCTGGACAACGTCGCCCTCGTCGCCTCGCCCTCGGCGACCGGGCCGCTGGGCGAGGGCGAGGTGCGGGTCGCCGTACGGGCGGTCGGCCTGAACTTCCGGGATGTGCTGATCGCCCTCGGCAGTTACCCCGGCGATGCGCCCATGGGCAGCGAGGGCGCCGGTGTCGTGATCGAGACCGGGCCCGGGGTGAGCCGGTTCGCGCCCGGGGACCGGGTGATGGGGCTGTTCGCCGACGGCGGGGGCCCGGTGGCCGTCACCGACCACCGTACGCTGGCCCGCGTTCCGGACGGCTGGACGTTCGCGCAGGCGGCGGCGACCCCGATCGTCTTCCTGACGGCGTACTACGGGCTGGTGGACCTGGCCGGCCTGCGGGCCGGGGAGCGGCTGCTGGTGCACGCGGCGGCCGGCGGTGTCGGCATGGCCGCCGTGCAGATCGCCCGCCACCTGGGTGCCGAGGTCTACGGCACCGCCTCACCCGGCAAGCAGGACACCCTGCGCACCCTCGGCCTGGACGACGCCCACCTCGCCAACTCCCGCACCACCGACTTCGAACAGCACTTCCTCACCACCACCGACGGCCGGGGCATGGACGTCGTCCTCGACGCCCTGGTCAAGGAGTTCGTGGACGCCTCGCTGCGGTTGCTGCCGCGCGGCGGACGCTTCCTCGAGATCGGCAAGGCGGACATCCGCGACGCCGACGAGGTCGCCGCACGTCATCCGGGAGTGACGTACCGGGCGTACGACCTCATGGACGCCGGTCCGGACCGTGTCCGGGAGATGCTGGAGGAGCTGCTGGCCCTGTTCGAGGCCGGGGCGCTGACGCCGCTGCCGGTCGCCGCCTGGGACTTTCGCCGGGCCCGTGACGCCTACCGCCACATGAGCCAGGCCCGGCACACCGGAAAGGTAGCGCTGACGGTCCCGCGGGAGCTGGATCCGGAGGGTACGGTCCTGATCACCGGTGCCACTGGTTCCCTCGGCCGTCTCCTCGCCCGTCACCTCACCACCCGGCACGGCATCCGCCACCTGCTCCTGACCAGCCGCCGCGGCCCCGACGCCGACGGCGCCACCGACCTCCTCGACGACCTCCGCGAAGCCGGAGCCGAAGCGACGCTGGTCGCCTGCGACACCGCCGACCCCCACGCCCTCGCCCACCTCATCGACACCATCGACCCCGACCACCCCCTCACCGCCGTCATCCACACCGCCGGCGTCCTCGACGACACCCTCCTCACCCACCTCACCCCCACCCAGCTCACCACCGTCCTGCGCCCCAAGGTCGACGCCGCCTGGCACCTGCACCACCTCACCCGCCACCACGACCTCGCCGCCTTCGTCCTGTACTCCTCCGCCGCCGGCCTCCTCGGCAACCCGGGACAGGCCAACTACGCCGCCGCCAACACCTTCCTCGACGCCCTCGCCCACCACCGTCACGCCCACGGCCTGCCCGCCACCTCCCTCGCCTGGGGCCTGTGGCACACCACCCACGGCATGGGCGGCACCCTGACCCCCGCCGAACTGGAGCGGATGACCGCCACCGGTGTCGCCCCCCTGACCGAGGAACAGGGCCTCGCCGCCCTCGACGCGGCGCTCGGCCACCATCGGCCCTCCCTCGTGCCGGTGGCCGTGGACACGCCCGCGCTGCGCGCCCGCGCCGCGCACGGCCCGCTTCCCCCGCTGCTCAGCGGCCTGCTGCGGACCCCGGCCCGCCGCCGCACCGGGACGGCCGCCCCGAGCGGCGACCAGGCCCTGTCCGCCCGGTTGGCCCGGCTGTCCGACGCCGACCAGCTCCAAGCGCTGCTCGACGTCGTACGTACCGAGGTGGACGCCGTACTCGGCCGCACCGGTGGCGAAGTCCTGGACCCCGGGCGGGCCTTCAAGACGATGGGCTTCGACTCGCTGTCCGCCGTCGAACTGCGCAACCGCCTCAGCGCCGCCACCGGCCGCCGCCTGTCATCGACCCTGATCTTCGACCACCCCACCCCGGCCGCGCTCGCCGCCCACCTGCGCGAGACCCTGGTCGACACCCCTGCCGCCGTCGCCGCGGCACCGGCCGGGCGGGCCGCGGCCTCCGTCACGGACGACGACGACCCGATCGTCATCGTCGGCATGGCATGCCGTTTCCCGGGTGGCGCGGACAGCCCCGAGGCACTGTGGCGGGTGCTCGCCGACGGCGTGGACACGGTCGGGGAGTTCCCCGCAGACCGGGGATGGGCTGAGGATCTGTACGATCCCGACCCCGAGTCGGCCGGCCACTCCTACACCCGCCAGGGCGGTTTCCTCTACGACGCCGCCGAGTTCGACGCGGACTTCTTCGGCATCAGCCCGCGCGAGGCCCTGGCCATGGATCCGCAGCAGCGGCTGCTCCTGGAGACCTCCTGGGAGGCACTGGAACGGGCCGGCATCGACCCGCGCACCCTGCGCGGCAGCGACACCGGCGTCTACGCCGGCGTGATCACCGGCGACTACGTCACCCGTGTCGGCGCGCTCCCCGAGGGAATCGAGGGATACGTCTCCACCGGCACCACCACGAGCATCGCTTCCGGCCGCGTCGCCTACACCCTGGGCCTCGAGGGCCCGGCGATCACCGTCGACACGGCCTGCTCCTCCTCCCTCGTCGCCCTGCACCTGGCCGCCCAGGCGCTGCGTCAGGGCGAGTGCTCCCTCGCCCTGGTCGGTGGCGCCACCGTCATGGCGGGTCCCGTCAACTTCGTGGAGTTCAGCCGCCAGCGGGCCCTGTCACCCGACGGCCGCTGCAAGGCCTTCGCCGAGTCCGCCGACGGCACCGGCTGGGGCGAGGGCGTCGGCATGCTCCTCGTCGAACGCCTCTCCGACGCCCAGCGCAAGGGACACCCCGTCCTCGCCGTGGTCCGCGGCAGCGCGGTCAACCAGGACGGCGCGTCCAACGGCCTTACCGCGCCGAACGGCCCCTCGCAGCAGCGGGTGATCCGGCAGGCCCTGGCCAACGCCCGGCTGACCGGCGCCGACGTGGACGCGGTGGAGGCGCACGGTACCGGAACGAAGCTGGGCGACCCGATCGAGGCCCAGGCGCTCATCGCGACGTACGGCCAGGAACGTGACGCCGAACAGCCCCTCTGGCTCGGCTCGTTGAAGTCCAACGTCGGCCACACCCTCGCCGCCGCCGGTGTCGGCGGAGTGATCAAGATGGTGCAGGCGATGCGGCACGGAGTCCTTCCGCGCACCCTGCACGTGGACGCGCCGAGCCCGCACGTGGACTGGTCGGCGGGAGCGGTGTCCCTGCTGACGGAGGAGCGCGCCTGGCCGGAGCTTGACCGCCCGCGCCGGGCAGCCGTCTCCTCCTTCGGAATCAGTGGGACGAACGCACACATCATCCTGGAACAGGCACCGCCGGAGGAGACGGTCGCCGAGGCCGAGCCGGAGGCGGCGGGTGTGCTGCCCTGGGTGCTCAGCGCGCGCTCCGAGGCGGCGTTGCGGGACCAGGCGGGGCGGCTGCGGGAGTTCGTGACCGCGGACCCGTCTCTGGGGGTGCGCGACATCGCGCGGTCCCTGGCCGAGACCCGGACGGTGTTCGAGCACCGGGCCGTGGTGCTGGGTGGCGACCGTACGGAGCTGGTGGCGGGGCTGGGCGCGCTGGCGGCCGGTGAGACACCGGTGGGTGCCGCGAACGCCGGTCGTACGGCGTTCTTGTTCACCGGGCAGGGGAGTCAGCGGGCCGGGATGGGGCGGGAGCTGTATGCCTCGCAGCCGGTGTTCGCGGAGGCTTTCGACGCGGTGTGCGCGGCGGTGGATCCGCATCTCGCACACCCGCTGAAGGAGGTGGTCTTCGGCGAGTCCGAGCTGCTGCACCAGACGCAGTACACGCAGGTGGCGCTGTTCGCGGTGGAAACGGCGTTGTTCCGGCTGGTGGAGTCCTTCGGGGTGCGGCCGGATGTGCTGATCGGGCATTCGGTCGGTGAGCTGAGCGCTGCGCATGTGGCGGGGGTGCTGTCTCTGGCCGACGCGGGGGCGCTGGTGGCGGCTCGGGGGCGGCTGATGCAGGCCGCGCGTGGGGGTGGGGCGATGCTCGCTGTCGCCGCCCCTGAAGCCCAGGTCGCGCCGGTGATGGCGGAGTTCGCGGGCAGGGTGGACCTGGCTGCGGTGAACGGGCCGGCTGCGACTGTCATCTCCGGGGACGCGGACGCGGTGGAGGAGATCGCGGAGCGGTTCACCGGTGCGGGTGTGAAGGTGAAGCGGCTGACGGTCAGTCACGCCTTCCACTCCCCGCACATGGACGAGGCGCTGGAGGAGTTCACACAGGTCGCCTCGACCCTGACCTTCAACCCGTCGGCGATCCCCGTCGTGTCGAATGTGACCGGCCAGCTGGTGGAAGCAGAGCTGACGGACCCCGCGTACTGGGCCCGCCACATCCGTGGCACGGTCCGTTTCCACGACGGCGTCCAGACCCTCGCCGCCGACGGCGTGAGCCGATTCATCGAGCTGGGCCCGGACCCCGTACTGACCGCGATGGTCCAAGGCACCCTGGGATCAGGCGAGTTCATCGCAACCGCCGTACTCCGCAAGGACAGGGACGAGGAGCGCACCTTCCTGTCGGCGCTGGCAGCGGCCTACGAGTCCGGAGCCGCAGTCGACTTCGGTCCCCTCCTCTCCGGTGGACGCCGGATCACCCTGCCCACGTACGCCTTCCAGCGTCAGCGGTACTGGCTTCAGGGCACCGCCCGCGCGGACGTGACGGGCGCCGGTCTCGAGAGCCCCACGCACCCGCTGCTGGGTGCGCAGGTGGAGCTGGCCGACTCCGGTCATCTGCTGCTGACCGGCCGTCTCTCCCTCACCGCCCAGCCATGGCTGGCCGACCACGCCATCGCCGGCACCGTCCTGCTGCCCGGCACCGCGCTGGTCGACCTCGCCCTGCACACCGCCACCCACACCGGCCACACCACCGTCGACGACCTGGCTCTCCTCGCGCCCGTGGTCCTGGACGAGCACACGCACCTGACGCTTCAGGTCACCGCCCAGCCCCCCGCCGAGGACGGCACCCGCGCCCTGACCATCCACACCCGCCCCGACGGCGACGACACGACCTGGACCCTGCACGCCACCGCCACCCTGACCACAGCCCAGATCGACAAAGCCCCCACTCCCGCAGCCTGGCCCCCGCCCGGCACCCACCCCGTCGACCTCACCGGCCTCTACGACCGCCTGAGCGACCACGGCTACCACTACGGCCCCGCCTTCCAGAACCTCACCCACCTCACCAAGGACCCCACCACCGGCACCCTCTACGCAACCGTCACCCTCCCCGACACCCTCACCCCCACCGGCCACACCTTCCACCCCGCCCTCCTCGACGCAGCCCTCCACGCCCTCCTCGCCACCACCGACCCCGACCAGACCCTGATCCCGCACACTTGGACCGGCATCACCGCCCACACCGCAACCGAAGCAACCACCGTCCACGTCACCCTCACCCCCACCACCGACACCACCGTCACGATCACCACCCCCGACCTCACCATCGCCCAACTCACCCTCCACCCCATCACCCCCGACCAACTCCGCACGACGGGCAGGACGAACAACCCGCTGCACGAGGTGGTCTGGAACCGACTGGAACTGCCCCCGTCCGAGTCGCCCCGCGACCACGTGTTCCTCACGTGCGGCGGCAATACTCAGGACGCCGCCGGTGCCCTCGCCGGGACGGAACGGCTGCTGGCCGGGGTCCAGGAGTGGCTCGCGGACCCGGAGCAGGACGGTTCGGTGCTGACCGTCCTCGGCCGGGCCGCCGTACCCGGTGGCGATGTGGCTCTCGACGTCACCGCCGCCTGGGGCCTGCTGCGCACCGTGGCGTCGGAGAACCCGGGCCGGGTCGTGCTCGTCGACATGGACCCGGAGGACGAGGCCGGCCGTCGGATCCTGCCGCGTGCCCTCGCCGCCGGGGAGTCCGAACTGCGTGTCCGGGGCGAGGAGGTGACCGTTCCCCGCCTGACCCCGGCTGCGGGGACCGCCGGAGCGGCCCCCGCCCTCGACCCCGAGGGCACCGTCCTGATCACCGGAGCCACCGGTGCCCTGGGCGGGGCCGTCGCCCGGCACCTGGCCGCCGTACACGGCGTACGCCACCTGCTGCTGACGAGCCGGCGGGGGCCCGACGCCGACGGCGCCACCGAGCTGCTCCACGACCTGGAAGCGACCGGAGCCGAAGCGACACTGGCCGCCTGCGACACCGCCGACCCCGACGCCCTCGCCCGCCTGATCACCTCCGTCGATCCCGAGCACCCCCTGACCGCCGTCGTGCACGCCGCCGGCGTCCTGGACGACGGTGTGGTGCAGTCACTGGACGCGGTGCGGCTGGCCCGGGTGTGGCGGCCGAAGGCGGAGGGTGCCTGGCAACTGCACCGGCTCACCCGTGACCTCGGCCTGGCCGCGTTCGTGCTGTTCTCCTCGGTCGCGGGGCAGGTCGGCAACGCGGGTCAGGCCAACTACGCGGCCGCCAACTCCTTCCTCGACGGGCTCGCCGAGTACCGGCACGCGCGAGGCCTGCCCGCCACCTCCGTCGCCTGGGGACTGTGGGGCGGCACGGGAGAACAGGACGGCATGGGCGCGGCGCGGGCCGGGCTCGGCGGGCTGCGGGCGCTCACCGTCGGCGAGGGGCTGGCACTGCTGGACGCCGCGCTCGGCGACCCGCGGCCGGTGCTCGTCGCCGCCCGCTTCGACCGGCCGGCGCTGCGGGAGCGGGCGGAGGCGGGCGGACTGGCACCCAGGCTGCGCGGGCTGGTCCCGCGTTCCGCGCCCCGAGGCTCCGGGCGGACGGCGCAGTCGCTGTCCGAGCGGCTCACCGGGCTGGCGGAGGAGGAGCAGCGGCAGGTCTGCCTGCGGCTGGTACGCACCACGGTGGCGTCGGTGCTCGGGCACCCCGACGACAGCCGTGTGGAGGACGAACAGCCCTTCAAGAGCCTCGGGTTCGACTCGCTCACCGCCGTCGAGCTGCGCAACCGGCTGAGCGCGGTCACCGGCGGCCCGCTGCCCGCGACGCTGGTCTTCGACTACCCCACCCCCGTCGACCTCGCCGATCACCTGTGGGTGACGCAGCGTCCGCAGGGCGCGCCCGAGCCGGTGCTCGCCGAACTGGACCGGCTGGAGGCCGCGTCGACGGCCGACGCCGACGCCGACCTGCGCCGGACGGTCACCGCCCGGCTGGAGCGGCTGCTCGCCGTCTGGTCGGCGGACGCCCACGACGGACCGGACGGGGCCGCCGAGGAGGCCGACGCGGTCGCCCGCATCCAGGGGGCGTCGGCCGCGGAGATCCTCGAGCTGATCGACGAGGAGTTCGGACGCCCCTCCTGAGACACCGATCGCGCACCGCCTCCTGCCCCACCCCCTGCCCCACCCCTCAGCCCAGCCACCGCCCCAGCCACCGAGAGAACGGGACCACCCCATGACCGAGGCACCCACCGCCAACGCGAACGCGACCGTCCGCGCGTCCACCGGCAAGGCACCCACCACCTGGAACGTCCTCACCGGGGGCGACCCCACCTCCGTGGTGCTGGCCGCCGACTTCGACGCCAGCGGCCGCGCCGAGGCCCGGTTCACCGACTTCGTCGGACACCTCGGCGGCGGCCTGACCGTGTGGGAGACCGTCCCGCAGGCCGTCGCCACTCGCCCCGACCTGCCCGCCGAGGCGTACGTCAAGCAGTGGACGGACGAGGTCAGGGCCAGTGGGCGCACGGTCCGCGCGGTCCTCGGGTTCTGCGCCGGCAGCGTCTACGCCGCCGCCCTCGCCCACGAGGTCGAGGCCTGGCAGGGCAGCTTCCCGCTGACCGTCCTGTTCGACCCGGAGCGTGCCTCCGCGGCCAGCATGTACTGGCAGTTCCACAAGGCCGTGGACCAGATGACGCCGACCCTCGGGCCCGCCGAGACCGGCGCCGCCCAGGACGCCGGGCAGCGCGCCCAGGAGGACAGCCCGAACCTGTCCGACCTGGCCCGCCGGCTGCTGCTCATCTACCACTCGGTGGCCGGCAAGGCGTTCGACAAGCTGGGGCTCGACGCCGCCCGTCGGGCCGAACTGACCGAGACCGCGGGCGCGTTCCTGTCGTACCTGGCCACCGCCGAGCAGATCGAGCCGCTGCCCGCCTGGCGCCGGTCCACCGTGATCACCTCCGCCACGCCGACCAGCGGCCTCAACGCGCTGCGTGCCCTGCACCCCGGCCAGTTCGACGACCTCCCGGCCGAGGAACTGCGCTTCGACGTCGCCCACGTCGACCTGCTGCGCACACCCGAGATCGCCCGGGCCGTCTCCCGCCTGATCACGGACCGCGCCTGACCCCTGGTCAACAGCCCGCCCGCGCCTTTCGACCTGCGAAGAAGGAAACCGGAATGCTCACCACTCCCACGTCGCCGGTGAACGGCCCGGCGCCCGCTCTCGTCGCGGCCAACCGCAAGGAACAGGCGCTGTGGCTGCTCGAACAGCTCGTCCCGGCCAGCGCGGTCAACAACCTCTCCATCGTCTTCACCGCCGAGGGAACGCTGGGGGAGTGGGAGATCCAGCAGGCCCTGGACGCCCTCCTGGCCCGGCACGACATCCTGCGCACCGTCTTCTACGGCACGGCGGCCGGCCTGGTGAAGCAGGTGGTGCCGGCCGACCGGTTCACCGTGGAGCTGGAGAGCCGGGCCATCGACGGGACCGACGGGAACGACGGGACCGACAGGAACGACGGGACCGACGGGACCGACGGGAACGCCGTCGACGCGGAGATCGACGCCGTGGTGCGCAGGCCGTTCGCCTTCGACGGGCAGCCGCTGGTGCGCGCCGCCCACCTCCAGGGCCCCGACGGCGACGTGGTGTGCATAGTCGTCCACCACATCGTCTTCGACACCATCTCCTCCGCGATCCTCCTCCAGGAGTTCATCGAGGCGTACGAGGCCGTCTCGGCCGGGCTCGGCATCCCCGACAGCCTGCTGGAGGTCCAGCGCCCGCTGCGGTCCGCCCCGTACGAGGAGGCGAGCCTCGCCTACTGGCGCGAGCACCTCAAGGGCTTCGACCCCAGCGCGCTCGGCCTCGCCTGCGGCACCGAGGACGTGCCGGAGCCCACCCTGACCGGCGACTACGTCCTGCACTCCCTGACGCCCGAGGCCCACGAGGCGGTGCGGCGGCTGCAACGCGAACTGCGCGCCCCCGAGGCCGTGATCCTGCTCGCCGCCTACTACCTGCTGCTCGCCCGGCACGGCGCCGGTCCCGACCTGGTCGTCGGTTCACCCGTCAACGTCCGCGGCCCGCAGGCCCCGAGGGCCATCGGCTACCACGTCAACACGCTGCCGCTGCGCGCCCACGTCGACCTCGCGGCCGGCTTCGGCGACCTGACCGCCCGGGCCCGCGACGCCTTCTTCGGCGCGATGACCCACACCGACGTCCCCGTCGACGCGCTGCTGCCCGAGGTCCAGCACACCGGGGCGACCTGGCGCAACACCGTCTTCCGGCACCTGTTCAACTATGTGCCCGACGCGGGTCCCGAGCACTTCGAGATCGACGGGACGCCCGCCCGCCGGCTGCTGGTCGAGAACGGGCACAGCAAGTTCGACCTCGAGTTCTTCTTCTTCTCCTCGCCCGAGGAGATCAGGATCCGGGGCGTCTTCTACACCGAGATCCTCAGCCGCACCGACACCGAACTCCTGCTGGAGCGCTACGACGCCCTCCTGGTCGCCCTCGGCGCCGACCCGGAGCGGCCGATGGGCGAGATCCCGGTGCACGGCGCCCGCGACACGGCCGTCATCGCCGCCGCCAACGCCACCGCCCGCGAGGTCACCCCGGCCACGCTCCTGGAGTCGGTGGCCCGCGGCGTCCGTACCGCGCCCGAGGCGCCCGCCGTCGTCAGCGGCGACCGCGAGGCCTCCTACGGCGCCCTGTGGGCGGCCGCGCTCGCCGACCGCGACCGGCTCACCGCGGCCGGCGTCACCCCGGGTTCCGTGGTCGCCGTAGCCGGACGCCGGGGCCCCGAGCTGGCCGCCGCCGTCCTCGGCACCTGGCTGGCCGGAGCCGCCTATGTCGCCCTCGACCCCGACCACCCCGCCCGGCGGATCGCCTATCTGCTCCAGGACTCCGGGGCCACCGCCGTACTCGCCGCCGACGGCGTCGACGTCGAGGCCGCGCCGGGCGTGCCGGTGCTCGCCATGGCGACGGCCGGCGCCACCACCGCCGTACCGCGCGACGAGGACCTCGCCGCCGTACCCGGCCCGGACGACACCGCCTTCCTGATCTACACCTCCGGCTCCACCGGACAGCCCAAGGGCACGGTCATCACCCACGCCGGCGTCACCAACGTCATCGCGCACTTCGCCGGCGAACTGCGCGCCGCCCCCGGCGAGACCACCCTGTGGCTGACCACCTTCACCTTCGACATCTCCTCCGTCGAGCTGTTCCTGCCCCTGGTCAGCGGCGGCCGGGTCGCCGTGGCCCCGGACACCGCCCGCACCGACGGCGAGGCCCTGCGCGAGATTCTCACCCGGTACGGCGTCGACATCATCCAGGCCACCCCCACCACCTGGCGGATCATCGTCGACGCGGCCGGCGACCTGCTCGGCGGCCGCCGCGCCCTCACCGGCGGCGAACCCCTGCCACCCGCGCTCGCCCGGAAGATCACCGCCGCCGGCTGCGAACTGCGCAACGCCTACGCCCCCTCCGAGACCACCGTCTACTCCACCTCCGGCCTGGTCCCCGACGGCACCGACCGCGTCGACATCGGCGTCCCCATCGCCAACACGGTGGCGTTCGTCGCCGACGACGCGGGCCGCGAACTGCCCGTCGGGGTGCGCGGCGAACTGTGCGTCGCCGGACGAGGAGTCGCCGCCGGCTACCACAACCGGCCGGAACTGACCGCCGAACGCTTCGCCGTCCACCCCGTACACGGGCGCTACTACCGCACCGGCGACCTCGCCTGCTGGCTGCCCACCGGCGCCCTCGAACTGCACGGCCGGGTCGACCGGCAGGTCAAGGTGCGCGGCAACCGCATCGAACTCGGCGAGGTGGAGGCCGTACTCCTGGAACACCCCGACGTCTCGGGCGCCGCCGTCGTCGTCGACGACGCCCCCTCCGGCCCCGCGCTGGTCGCCTTCCTCGTGCCCGAGGACGGCGCCGACCCCCACGGCCTCGCCGGACGGCTCTGGCAGCACGCCCGCGCCGCCCTGCCCGGCGCCGCCGTACCGCAGGAGTACGAGACCGTGGACGCCTTCCCCACCACCGTCAGCCAGAAGACCGACCACCTGGCCCTGACCCGGCTCGCCGGCGAACGCCGCACCGCCCGCACCGCCGAGGGTCCCGGCACCGAGGAGAGCGACGAGGTCGTCGCGGGCCTCGTCGGCCTGTGGCGGGAGCTGCTGCACCGCTCCGACATCGACGCCGGCGCCAACTTCTTCGCCCACGGCGGCCATTCGCTGCTCGGCGCCCAGCTGGTGCAGCGCATCGAGAGCCGCTTCCACGTCACGGTCCGCATGGTCGACCTCTACAACGACGCCACCCCGAAGGGCATCGCCGCGCGCGTCCGGGCGGCCCAGGCCGCAACCCGGGCCCAGGCCGGCGCCGAGGCCACGGAAGGAGCCGCGTGATGAACGACCAGGACCCCAAACTCCTCGAGTACCTCAAGCGGATGACCCTCGATCTGCGCGAGGCCCGCCGCCGCATCGACGAACTCGAGGGGGCCCGGCACGAACCCGTCGCCGTCATCGGCATGAGCTGCGCCTACCCCGGCGGCGTCACCTCCCCGGACGACCTGTGGACGCTGGTCGCCGAAGGCACCGACGCCGTCGGCGACTTCCCCGCCGACCGCGGCTGGGACCTGGACGGCCTCTACGACCCCGACCCCGACACCCCCGGCACCTGCTACACCCGACGGGGCGGCTTCCTCGCCGACGCCACCGCCTTCGACGCCGGCCTGTTCGGCATCACCCCCAAGGAAGCCCTCGCCATCGACCCCCAGCAGCGGCTGCTGCTGGAGCACAGCTGGGCCGCCGTCGAACGCTCCGGCACCGACCCGCGCACCCTGCGCGGCAGCCGCACCGGCGTCTACGTCGGCGTCATGTACAGCGACTACGGCTCCCGGCTGCGCCCCGCACCCGACGGCTACGAGGGCTACATCGGCGCCGGCAGCGCCCCCAGCGTCGCCTCCGGCCGCATCTCCTACTCACTCGGCCTCGAAGGCCCCGCCCTCACCCTCGACACCGCCTGCTCCTCCTCCTTGGTCGCCCTGCACCTGGCCTGCCAGGCGCTGCGCCGCGGCGAGTGCACCACCGCGCTGGCCGGCGGAGTCACCGTGATGGCGACCCCCGGCACCTTCGTCGAGTTCGCCCGCCAGCGGGGCCTGGCCCCCGACGGGCGGTGCAAGTCCTTCTCCGCCGACGCCGACGGCACCGGCTGGGCGGAGGGCGTCGGCGTGCTGTACCTGCAACGCCTGAGCGACGCCCGCCGCGAGGGACACCGCGTACTCGGGCTGCTGCGCGGCAGCGCCGTCAACCAGGACGGCGCCAGCAGCGGCCTGACCGCACCCAACGGGCCGTCCCAGCAGCGCGTCATCCAGGACGCGCTGGCCGACGCCCGCCTCACCACCGCCGACATCGACGCCGTCGAGGCCCACGGTACCGGCACCACCCTCGGCGACCCCATCGAGGCCCAGGCCCTCCAGGCCGTCTACGGCCAGGGCCGCGACACCGCCCGGCCGCTGCGGCTGGGCTCCCTGAAGTCCAACATCGGCCACGCGCAGGCCGCGGCCGGCGTCGGCGGCGTCATCAAGATGCTCATGGCGCTGCGCCACGAGACCCTGCCGCCCACCCTGCACGCCGAACGCCCCACCACCCACATCGACTGGACCGCGGGCACGGTGGAACTCCTCCACGACCCCGCCCCCTGGCCCCGCACCGAACGCCCCCGCCGCGCCGGGATCTCCTCCTTCGGCATCAGCGGCACCAACGCCCACCTGATCGTGGAGGAGACGCCCCGGGAGGACACCCCCGAGCCCGAGGCCCACGAGCTGTCCCCCGCCCCCCTCGCCTGGCCCCTGGCCGCCCGCACGCCCCGCGCCCTGCGCGACCAGGCGACCCGGCTCGCCGCGCACCTCACCGCCCACCCGAAGACGCCCCTGGCCGATGTCGCCCGCACCCTGGGCACGGGCCGCACCCCCTTCGAACACCGCGCCGTGGTGGTCGGCGGAGACCGCGACACCCTCGCCCGGGGCCTGGCCAAGCTGGCCCGCGGCAGCGGCGCGCCCCAGATCGTCCGGGGCGCCCCCGCCCCCACCGCCCGGGACCCGCTGGCCGTGCTGTTCTCCGGCCAGGGCTCCCAGCGGCCCGGCATGGGCCGCGACCTGCACCGACGCTTCCCCGTCTTCGCCCAGGCGTTCGACGAGGCGTGCGCCGCGCTCGACCCGCACCTCGAAGTGCCGCTGCGGGACGTCGTCTTCGGCGAGAGCGAGCTGCTGAACCGCACCGCCTACACCCAGGCAGGCATCTTCGCCTTCGAAGTCGCCCAGTACCGGCTGCTGGAGGCGTTCGGCGTGCGACCCGCCTTCGTCGCCGGACACTCCATCGGCGAACTGACGGCCGCGCACATCGCGGGTGTGTGGACGCTGTCCGAGGCGGCCGCGCTGGTCGCCGCCCGGGGCCGCCTCATGCAGGCCCTCCCGCCCGGCGGCGCGATGCTCGCCGTCCAGGCCTCCGCCGACGAGGTACGGCCGCTGCTCACCGGCCAGGAGCAGCACCTGGCCCTCGCCGCCGAGAACGGCCCCGCCTCCGTGGTCGTCTCCGGCGACGCCGACGCCGTCGCCCGCCTCGGCGCGCACTTCGCCGAACAGGGCCGTCGCACCAAGCAACTGACGGTCAGTCACGCGTTCCACTCGCCCCACATGGACCCCATGCTCGACGAGTTCGCCACGGTGGCCAAGGGGCTCACCTACGCGCCGCCGCGCATCCCCGTCGTCTCCAACCTCACCGGCACGGCCGCCACCCCCGAGGACCTGGCCTCCCCCGACTACTGGGTACGCCACGTCCGCGACACCGTCCGCTTCGCCTCCGGCGTCCGCTGGCTGTCCGAGCAGTCCGTCAGCACCTACCTCGAGGTCGGCCCCGACAGCGTGCTCACCTCCATGGTCACCGAGTGCATCAGCGGCCAAGACGCACCCGCCGGCCGGGCCGAGACCGTCCCGCTCGCCCGCCGCGACCAGGACGAGACCACCGCCTTCCTCACGGCCCTCGCCCGCCTCCACGTGCGCGGCACCCCCGTCGACTGGTCCGCCCAGACCGACGGCCACGCCGCCGCCCTGGCCGAACTGCCGCCGTACGCCTTCCAGCACCGTTCCTACTGGCTCGACGAAGTGGCCCCGGCCCCCCGCACCGCCCCCGCACAGCGCGCGGCGGCCACGGAGAGCGCCGAGCCCGCCGGCCCGGACGAGCCGACCACGGCAGCCCGCCTCGCTGCCGCCTCCCCCGAGGAGCGGCCCTCGCTGCTGCTGTCCCTGCTGCGCGAACTCGCGGCCGAGGTGATGGGCGCGGATTCCGCGACCGAGGTACGCCCCGAAACACCCCTGCTGGAAATCGGATTCACCTCCCTCATGGCGGTCGACCTCCGCAACAAGACCGCCGAGGCGACCGGCCTCGATCTCCCGCCGACGATCGTGTACGACTGCCCGACCCTCGAATCCATAGCGGGATATGTGGATTCGCTCATGACCAAGGAATGAGGCTCGCCCGTCATGTCGAAGAAGCAGGACACCGTTGTGACTGATGCCATTGCCGTGGTCGGAATGTCGTGCCGCCTTGCCGGTGCGGAGGACACGGGCCGTTTCTGGGAGTTGCTGGAGGCGGGCCGGGAGGCGGTGGGTGAGGTGCCGTCCGGGCGGGGTGATGTGGGGGTGTCCCGGGGTGGTTTCCTGCCGGTGGTGGATGCTTTCGACGCGTCGTTCTTCGGGGTCAGTCCGCGTGAGGCGGCGGCGATGGACCCGCAGCAGCGGTTGATGCTGGAGTTGGTGTGGGAGGCGTTGGAGGGTGCGGGTGTGGTGCCCGGGGCGCTGCGTGGTGAGCGGGTGGGTGTGTTCGCCGGCGTCATCCAGGACGATTACGCGGCGTTGACGCGGGCGGCGGGTGCGGGGCGTTTCGGGACGTTCACGTCGACGGGTCTGCACCGGTCGATCGTGGCGAACCGGGTGTCGTATTTTCTCGGTTTGACGGGTCCGAGTCTGGTGGTGGATTCGGGTCAGTCGTCGTCGTTGGTGGCGGTTCATCAGGCGTGTGAGTCGTTGCGTAAGGGTGAGTGCTCCGCGGCGATTGCGGGTGGGGTGAATTTGCTGCTGGCGCCGGAGACTTCGGTGGCGGTGGAGCGTTTCGGGGGGCTTTCCCCGGAGGGCCGTTCGTTTGTGTTCGATGCGCGGGCCGATGGTTATGTGCGGGGTGAGGGCGGCGGTGTCGTCGTGCTGAAGCGGCTGGCGGACGCGGTCGCCGATGGTGACGAGGTGGTGTGTGTCATCCGTGGCGGTGCCGTCAACAACGACGGCGGCGGCACGGGCCTGACCGCACCCCGGTCGGCCGCCCAGGCCGAGGTGATCGGCCTGGCGCTGGACCGGGCCGGGCTGTCGGCGGCGGACGTGGCCTATGTGGAGCTGCACGGTACGGGCACGCCGGTGGGTGACCCGGTGGAGGCACGGGCGCTGGGGGAGGCCTATCAGGCTGACCGGTCGACTCCGCTGGTGGTGGGGTCGGCGAAGTCGAACGTGGGTCATCTGGAGGGTGCGGCGGGTGTCGTCGGCTTGATCAAGGCGGCTTTGTCGGTGCGGGCGGGGAAGGTTCCGGCGAGCCTGAACTTCGTCTCGCCGCATCCGGACATCGATCTGGAGGGCTGGGGTCTGCGGGTGCAGACCGGGCTGGGGGAGTGGCCGGTGGAGGGCGTGCGAAGGGCGGGCGTTTCGTCCTTCGGCATGGGCGGCACCAACGCCCACCTCATCCTCGAACAAGCCCCCGAGCCGGGCACCGGTGACGAGCCGGGCACGGCCGACGAGGGCCGGCTCGTGCCGTGGCTCGTCTCCGGCCGGACCCGGGCCGCGCTGCGCGAGCAGGCCGCGCGACTGCTCGACCACGTCGGCGCCGACGACGGCCCCGACCCGGTGGACATCGCCTTCTCACTGGCCGCCACCCGCACCGCCTTCGACCACCGGGCCGTCGTCCTGGGCGCCGACCGCGCGGAACTGCTGGCCGGCCTGGCCGCCGTCGCCGACGACGAGGCCCGGCCCGGAGTCGTACGCGGCAAGGCGGCCGGCGGCCGCACGGCGTTCCTGTTCACCGGCCAGGGCGCACAGCGCCTCGGCATGGGCCGGGAGCTGTACGGGCTGTCGCCGGTGTTCGCAGAGGCTTTCGACGCGGTGTGCGCGGCGGTGGATCCGCATCTGGAGCGGTCGCTGAAGGAGGTGGTCTTCGGCGAGTCCGAGCTGCTGCACCAGACCCAGTACACGCAGGTCGCGCTGTTCGCGGTGGAGACCGCTCTGTTCCGGCTGGTGGAGTCCTTCGGAGTCCGCCCGGACGTCCTGATCGGCCACTCGGTCGGTGAGCTGAGCGCCGCGCATGTGGCCGGGGTGCTGTCCCTGGCCGACGCGGGCGCGCTGGTGGCGGCTCGGGGACGGCTGATGCAGGCAGCGCGGGCCGGCGGCGCGATGCTCGCGGTTGCCGCTCCCGAGGCCGAAATCGCACCGGTTCTCGAGGAGTTCGCGGGCCGGGTGGACCTGGCGGCCGTGAACGGGCCGGCTGCGGTGGTGGTCTCCGGGGACGCGGACGCGGTGGAGGAGATCGCGGAGCGGTTCACCGGTGCGGGCGTGAAGGTGAAGCGGCTGACGGTCAGCCACGCCTTCCACTCCCCGCACATGGACCAGGCGCTGGAGGAGTTCACCCGCATCGCCTCGACCCTGACCTTCGGTCCTCCGGCGATCCCGGTGGTCTCCAACGTCACCGGGCGACTCGCGACAGCCGGGGAACTGACCGACCCCGCGTACTGGGCCCGTCACATCCGCGGCACCGTCCGCTTCCACGACGGCATCCAGACCCTCGCCGCCCAAGGTGTCACGACGTTCCTGGAACTCGGCCCGGACCCGGTTCTGACCGCGATGGTCCAAGGTGCCCTGGAATCAGCCGAGTTCACAGCAGCCGCTGTGCTCCAGAAGGGCAAGGACGAGGAGCGTGTCCTGCTGTCGGCGCTGGCCGTCGCACACACCTCCGGAGCCGAGGTCGGCTTCGGCGCGCTGCTCTCCGGGGGGCACCGCGTCCCCTTGCCCACCTACGCCTTCCAGCGCAGGCGCCACTGGATCGACCTGCCCGACGATCAGCCGCGCACGACGACGGCCACCGCCGTCCGCCCCGAGGCCGACACCACCGAGGACGACGAGGAGCAGGGGCAGCGCGCCGAGTGGGCGGCCCGCCTCACCGGGCTCACCGAGCGCCGACGGCACGAGCGGCTGACCGACCTCATCGCCCGGCACACCGCGGAGATCCTCGGGTACGAGAACACGGGCGAGGTCGACCCGGCCCTGACCTTCAAGGACCTGGGCTACAACTCCCTGACCTCGGTGGAACTGCGCGGCCGGCTCGTCACCGAGACCGGACTGGCGCTGCCCGCCTCCCTCCTCTTCGACCACCCGACGCCCAACGTCCTCGCCGCCCACCTGGTCCAGGAGCTGCTCGGCACCGCCGACGCGGCCCGGACGACCCACACTGCCACCGGCGCCGACGACGAGCCGCTGGCTGTGGTGGGGATGGCGTGCCGGTATCCGGGTGGGGTGGCCTCGCCGGAGGAGTTGTGGCGGTTGGTGGCCGACGGGGTGGACGCGATCGGCGGCCTGCCCGAGGACCGTGGCTGGGACGTGGAGGGTATCTACGATCCCGAGCGGGGTGTGAGCGGCAAGACGTATGCCCGGCACGGTGGTTTCCTGTACGACGCGGGGGAGTTCGACGCCGAGTTCTTCGGGATCAGCCCGCGTGAGGCGGCCGCGATGGACCCGCAGCAGCGGCTGTTGCTGATGACCGCGTGGGAGGCGCTGGAGCGCGCCGGAATCGACCCGCACACTCTGCGCGGCAGTGACACCGGTGTCTTCGCCGGCGTGATGCAGCAGGACTACGGGCCGAGGCTGCACGAACCCGCCGACGGTTTCGAGGGCTATCTGCTGACGGGTGGGACGGCGAGTGTCGCCTCGGGGCGGATCTCGTACTCGCTGGGTCTGGAGGGTCCGGCGATCACGGTGGACACGGCGTGTTCGGCGTCGTTGGTGGCCCTGCATCTGGCGGTGCGGGCGCTGCGGGGCGGGGAGTGCTCGCTGGCCCTGGCGGGTGGTGCGGCGGTGATGGCGACGCCGGGGATGTTCGTGGAGTTCTCCCGGCAACAGGGGCTGGCTCCTGACGGCCGCTGCAAGGCCTTCTCGGACACGGCGGACGGCACCGCGTGGGCCGAGGGCGCGGGTCTGGTCGTTTTGGAGCGGCTGTCGGACGCCCAGCGCAACGGACACAACATCCTGGCGGTGATCCGGGGCAGTGCGATCAACCAGGACGGCGCTTCCAACGGGCTGACCGCGCCCAATGGTCCCTCGCAGCAGCGGGTGATCCGGCAGGCGCTGGCCGACTCCGGTCTCACGGCCGCCGATGTGGATGCCGTCGAGGCGCACGGCACGGGGACGAGGCTGGGTGACCCGATCGAGGCGCAGGCCCTGATCGCCACCTACGGCCAGGAGCACAGCCCTGAACGGCCGTTGTGGCTGGGCTCGTTGAAGTCCAACATCGGTCACTCGCAGGCGGCGGCCGGCGTCGGCGGTGTCATCAAGATGGTGATGGCGCTGCGCCACGGTGTGCTGCCGCGCACCCTGCACCTGGACGCGCCGACCACGCACGTCGACTGGACGGCCGGCGCGGTCTCTCTCCTCACCGACCAGCAGGAGTGGCCGGACCTGGACCGCCCGCGCCGCGCGGCGGTGTCCTCGTTCGGTATCAGCGGCACCAACGCCCACCTGATCCTGGAACAGGCCCCGGACCCGGAGGCACAGACCGACCCGGTCGAGCCCGAGGCTGCGGTTCCCTGGGTGCTCTCCGCCCGCACGGAAGAGGCCCTGCGCGACCAGGCCGCCCGCCTGCACGCCCACGTCGAGGCCGACCCCGGCCTCACCCCCGCCTCCGTGGCCCGGGCCCTGGCCACCACCCGCGCCACCTTCGAACACCGCGCCGTCACCATCGGCACCGACCGGGCAGACCTGCTGGCGTCGTTGTCCGCGCTGGCCTCCGGCAACAGTGCGTCGAATGCCGTGACCGGTGCCGCGACCCCTGGCAAGACGGTGTTCGTCTTCCCCGGACAGGGCTCGCAGTGGGTGGAGATGGCTCGCGGGCTGTTCACCTCCTCCCCGCAGTTCGCCGCCCGGCTGCGCGAATGCGCCGAGGCCCTCACCGAGTTCACCGACTGGGACCTCCTCGACGTGCTGCTGACCGGCGACGGAGCCGCTCTCGAGCGGGTCGACGTCGTGCAGCCGGCGCTGTGGGCGGTGATGGTGTCACTGGCCGAGGTGTGGCGTTCGGTGGGCGTCGAGCCGGACGCGGTGGTCGGACACTCCCAGGGTGAGATCGCCGCCGCGTGCGTGGCGGGCGCGCTGAGCCTGACGGACGCGGCCCGCGTCGTCGCCCTGCGCAGCCAGGCCATCGGCGCGCTGGCCGGCCGGGGCGGCATGGTGTCGGTCGCTCTGCCGGTGGCGGAGGTACGGCCGTATCTCACGCCGTACGAGGGCGAGGTGGCCGTCGCCACCGTCAACGGCCCCCGCTCCACGGTGGTTTCCGGCGGCACCGCCGCCCTGGACGCGCTGATGGACCGCTGGCAGGAAGACGGTGTGCGGGCCCGCCGCATCCCGGTCGACTACGCCTCCCACTCCCCGCACGTGGAGGGGATCCACGACGAGGTGCACCGCCTGCTGGAGCCCGTCGCCCCCGTCTCCGCCCCCGTCGCGTTCTACTCCACGGTCGAGGTCGGCCCGATCGACACGGCCGGGCTGACGGGCGAGTACTGGTTCCGCAACCTGCGCCGGACCGTCGAGTTCGAGGACACTGTCAGGCTGCTCCTCGCGGACGGCTTCACCGGGTTCGTCGAGTGCTCGCCGCACCCCGTCCTGACCGTCGGCCTCCAGGAGACCTTCGAGGCGGCTGGCGTCGAGGGCCAGGCCGTCGCGGTCGGTTCGCTGCGCCGCGACGAGGGCGGCTGGGAGCGGTTCCTGCTGTCGGCCGGTCAGGCCTTCGCGCAGGGAGTGCCGGTCGACTGGTCCACCGTCGTACCCGAGGCAGCCCCCGCCGACCTGCCCACCTACGCCTTCCAGCACCGGCACTACTGGCTGACCGCCCCGGACCCGCAGGGCGACGCCTCCTCGATCGGCCAGGCGCCCGCGGGACACCCGCTGATCGGCTCGGTCGTGGAACTGGCCGGTTCGGCCGCCACCGTGCTCACCGGGCGGCTGTCGCTGCGCACCCACGGCTGGATCGCCGACCACGCGGTGGCGGGCCAGGTGCTGCTGCCCGGTACGGCGTTCGTGGAGCTGGCGCTGCGGGCGGCGGACGAGGTGGGCTGCGAGCGGGTGGGCGACCTGACCCTGCTGGAGCCGCTGGTGCTGCCCGAGCGGGGTGGTGTGCAGCTGCGCGTGGAGGTCGGGGAGCCCGACGGGGACGGGCGCCGCACGGTGTCCGTGCACTCCCGCCCGGACAGCGAGGCCAAGGGGCTCGCCTGGACCTGCCACGCCACCGGCGTGCTGGAGGAGACGGCCGGCTCCCCGGACATGGCAGCGGACCTGACCGCCTGGCCGCCCACCGGCGCCGAGGCCGTCGACATCGAGGACCTCTACCCGCGGCTGGCCGAGCACGGCTACGGCTACGGACCCGCCTTCCGCGGCCTGCGCGCCCTGTGGCGGCGGGGCGAGGAGGTGTACGCCGAGGTCGCCCTGGCCGACGGGCAGCACGCCGACGCCGCCGCCTTCGGCCTCCACCCGGCCTTGCTCGACGCAGCCCTGCACGCGGTGCTGGCCACCACCGGTGCCCTCCCGGCCGACGGGATCCGGCTGCCCTTCTCCTGGCAGGGCGTCGGCCTGTACGCCTCCGGCGCCCAGTCGCTGCGCGTGGCCGTCACCCCGGCCGGCGCGGACGACACCGTCACGCTCACGGTCGCCGACCCCACCGGCGCTCCGGTCGCCACCGTCGACGCCCTGGTGTGGCGCACCGCCGACCTGGCCCGGCTCGGCGCCGCGAACGTCGCCGACGCGCTGCTGCGCGTGGACTGGACGGCGCTCGCCGCCGACCCCGCGCAGGTCGCGGCCTGGAGCCTCCTCGGTCCCGACCACCTGGGCCTGGCGGCCGGCACCGCGCCCGAGCACCACTTCGCCGACCTGGCCGCGCTGACCGCCGCCCTGGAGGACGGCGCCGCCGTCTCCGGACCGGTCCTGGTGTGCCGAACCCCGTCGTACGACGCTGTCGACCCGGCGGGCGGCGCCCACACCGCCGTACGGGACACCCTGGCCCTCGTCCAGCAGTGGCTGGCCGACGAACGGCTGGCCGGGCTGCGGCTCGGCCTGGTCACCCGGGGCGCGGTCGCGGCGCCCACCGCCGACGCGCTCACCGACCTCGCCAACGCGCCGCTGTGGGGCCTGCTGCGATCCGCGCAGGCCGAGAACCCCGGGCGGTTCCTGCTGGCCGACGTCGACGCCGACGAGCGGTCCGTGGCCGCCCTGCCCGCCGCCCTGGCCGCCGGCTCTGCCCAGATCGCCCTGCGCGGCGGGGACGTACTCGTGCCCCGGCTGGCGCGGGCGGCCACCGGCGCGGCGCTGGTGCCGCCGAGGGACCGTCCCTGGAAGCTCGATGTGGTCGGCCAGGGCATGCTCGAGTCGCTCTCCCTGGTGCCGTGCGACGAGGCCGCCGCACCGCTGCGCCCGCACGAGATCCGCATCGCGGTCCGCGCCGCCGGCCTCAACTTCCGCGACGTGCTGATCGCCCTGGGCGTCCACCCGGGCGACGCCGACATGGGCGAGGGCGCCGGCGTGGTCACGGAGGTCGGCTCCGAGGTCACCTCGCTCAGGCCCGGCGACCGGGTGCTCGGCATGCTGCCCGGCGCGTTCGGGCCCGTCGCGGTGGCCGACGCCCGCTGGGCCGCGCGCATACCCGACAGCTGGACGTACGAGCAGGCCGCCTCCGTGGGCATCGTGTTCGCCACCGCCTACTACGGCCTGGTCACCCTCGGCCGGGTACAGCCGGGCGAGTCCGTCCTGGTGCACGCGGCCGCGGGCGGCGTCGGCATGGCCGCCGTGCAGCTCGCCCGCCACCTGGGCGCCGACGTGTTCGGTACCGCGTCCACCGGCAAGTGGGACACCCTGCGCGCCTCCGGCCTCGACGACCGGCACATCGCCAACTCCCGCACCCTCGACTTCGAGCACGAGTTCCGGGCCGCCACCGGCGGACACGGTATCGACGTCGTACTCGACTGCCTCGCCAACGAGTTCGTCGACGCGACCCTGCGGCTGACGGCGCCCGGCGGCCGGTTCGTCGAGATGGGCAAGGTCGACATCCGCGACCGCGAGCAGGTCGCCCGCGACCACCCCGGTGTCGACTACACCGCCTTCGACCTCATCCAGGTCGCCCTGCACCAGCCCGACGAGTACCAGCGGATCCTGCTGGCCCTGGTCGAGCTGTTCGAACGCGGCGACCTCAGCCCGATCCCGGTGCGTGCCTGGGACGTACGGGAGGCGCCCGACGCCTTCCGGTACGTCAGCCAGGCCAAGCACATCGGCAAGATCGTGCTGACGATGCCCCGGCAGTGGGACCCCGACGGCACGGTTCTGATCACCGGCGCCACCGGCACCCTCGGCCGGCTCGCCGCCCGCCACCTGGTGACCGAGCACGGCATACGCCACCTGCTCCTGGTCAGCCGGCGCGGACCGGCCGCCCGGGGAGCGGAGGAACTTCTCGAGGAGCTGCGGGCGCTCGGCGCCGACGCCACCGTCGCCGCCTGCGACGTCACCGACCGCGCGGCCCTGGCCGCACTCCTGGAGGCCGTCCCGGCCGGCCGGCCGCTGCGCGCGGTGGTGCACACCGCCGGCGTCCTCGACGACGGGCTGGTCTCCGCCCTCACCCCGGACCGTGTCGACGCCGTGCTGCGCCCGAAGGCCGACGCGGCCTGGCACCTGCACGAGCTCACCCGCGACGCCGACCTGACCCACTTCGTCCTCTACTCCTCCGTCATGGGCGCCCTCGGCAACGCCGGCCAGGGCAACTACGCGGCGGCCAACGTCTTCCTCGACGCCCTCGCCCAGCAGCGGCACGCCCAGGGGCTGCCCGCCACCTCGCTGGCCTGGGGCTTCTGGGAGGAACGCAGCGAGATGACAGGCGAGCTGGACGAGGTCGACCTGGCCCGCATCGCCCGCACCGGACTGATCCCGGTCACCTCCGGCGAGGGAATGGCGCTGTTCGACGAGGCCACCGCGGGCAGCGACCCCGCGCCGGTCGCCACCCGCCTCGACACCGCCCGGCTCGCGGCCCAGGCCTCCTCCGGCGTGCTGCCGGAGGTGTTCGCCGGACTGGTACGGGTCCGCACCCGGCGCACCGCGGGTTCGGCCGCCACCGCGGGCGGCGGCGTCATCGGACGGTTCGCGGGGCTGTCCCCGGCCGACCGCGACCGCGCCCTGATGGACCTGGTCCGCGAGCACGCCGCGACCGTCCTCGGCCATGCCTCCCCCGCCACGATCGGCACCGAGGCAAAGTTCAAGGAGCTCGGCTTCGACTCGCTGTCCGCGGTCGAACTGCGCAACCGGCTCGGCGAGACCGTCGGCGCACGACTGTCCTCCACGGCCGTCTTCGACTACCCGACCCCCACCGACCTCGTCCGGCACCTGCGCGGCGAACTCTTCGGCGACGAGGACGACCTCACCGCCGCACCGGCCGCGCCCGTACCGGCCGCCGCCGGCGACGCCGCCGACCCGGTCGTGATCGTCGGCATCGGCTGCCGGATGCCCGGCGGCGCCGACTCGCCGGAGGGCCTGTGGCGGCTGGTCGCCGACGGCGTGGACGCGATCGGCGCCATGCCCACCGACCGCGGCTGGGACCTGGAGAACCTCTACGACCCCGACCCCGACCGCTCCGGCAAGAGCTACGCGGTCGAGGGCGGCTTCCTCTACGACGCCCCCCGGTTCGACGCCGACTTCTTCGGCATCAGCCCGCGCGAGGCGGCCGCGATGGACCCGCAGCAGCGACTGCTGCTGGAGACCGCGTGGGAGGCGCTGGAGCGCGCGGGCATCCTGCCCGGCGGGCTCAAGGGCAGCCAGACCGGCGTGTTCATCGGCGCCCTGTTCCAGGAGTACGGCTCGCCGCTGCACGGCGCCGACGAGAAGGTCGACGGCTTCCGCCTCACCGGCAAGACCACCAGCGTCCTCTCCGGCCGTATCGCCTACTTCCTGGGCCTGGAGGGCCCGGCGATCACCGTGGACACCGCCTGCTCCTCCTCCCTGGTCTCCCTGCACCAGGCCGCGCAGGCACTGCGGCAGGGCGAGTGCTCGCTCGCCCTGGCCGGCGGGGTGTCGGTGCTGGCCACCCCCGGCATCTTCGCCGAGTTCAGCCGGCAGCGCGGGCTCGCCGCCGACAGCCGCATCAAGGCCTTCGCCGCGGCCGCCGACGGCACCGGCTGGGGCGAGGGCGCCGGCGTCCTCGTCCTGGAGCGGCTGTCGGACGCCCGCCGCAACGGTCACCAGGTGCTGGCGGTGATCCGGGGCAGCGCGGTCAATCAGGACGGCGCCAGCAACGGGCTCACCGCGCCCAACGGTCCCTCGCAGCAGCGGGTGATCCGGCAGGCGCTGGCCAACTCCGGTCTCACGGGCGCCGACGTCGATGTCGTCGAGGCGCACGGCACCGGCACCAAGCTGGGTGACCCGATCGAGGCACAGGCCCTGATCGCCACCTACGGACAGGACCACAGCGCCGAACAACCGCTCTGGCTGGGCTCGCTGAAGTCCAACATCGGCCACACCATGGCTGCCTCCGGCGTCGCCAGTGTCATCAAGATGGTGATGGCGCTGCGCAACGACGTCCTCCCGCGCACCCTGCACGTCGACGCGCCCACCCCGCACGTCGACTGGAGCAGGGGAGCGGTGGAGCTCCTCGCCCAGGAGCAGCCCTGGCCGGAACTGGACCGCCCGCGCCGGGCGGCCGTCTCCTCCTTCGGTATCAGCGGCACCAACGCCCACCTGATCCTGGAACAGGCCCCCGCGCCGGAGGCACAGGCGGACCCCGCCGAGCCCGAGGGAGCCGTCCCGTGGGTGCTCTCGGCCCGCACCGAGGCCGCCCTGCGCGACCAGGCCGTCCGGCTGCGCGCGTTCGTCGACGCGCGCCCCGGCCTCACCCCGGCCGCCGTCGGCCGCGCCCTGGCCACCACCCGCACGGCCTTCGAACGCCGTGCGGTCGTCGTCGGCGCCGACCGCACCGAATTCCTCGGCTCCCTGGACGCGTTCGCCGCCGGCGAGGCCTCCGCGAACGTGGTCTCCGGCACCGCGGTCCCCGGCAAGACGGTGTTCGTCTTCCCCGGACAGGGCTCGCAGTGGGCGGGAATGGCCCGCGGACTGTTCGCCTCCTCCCCGGTGTTCGCGGCCCGGCTGCGCGAATGCGCCGACGCGCTCGCCGAGTTCACCGACTGGGACCTCCTCGAGGTACTGCTCTCCGCGGACGCCGCCGCGGCGGACCTGCTGGAGCGGGTCGACGTCGTGCAGCCGGCGCTGTGGGCGGTGATGGTGTCACTGGCCGAGGTGTGGCGTTCAGTGGGTGTGGTACCGGACGCGGTGGTCGGGCACTCCCAGGGTGAGATCGCCGCCGCGTGCGTGGCGGGCGCGCTGAGCCTGACGGACGCGGCCCGCGTCGTCGCCCTGCGCAGTCAGGCGATCGGCGCGCTGGCCGGCCGGGGCGGGATGGTGTCGGTCGCTCTGCCGGTGGCGGAGGTACGGCCGTATCTGACCCCGTACGAGGGTGAGGTGGCCGTCGCCACGGTCAACGGCCCCCGCTCCACGGTCGTCTCGGGCGGCACCACCGCCCTGGACGCGCTGATGGAGCGGTGGCGGACGGACAAGGTGCGGGCCCGCCGCATCCCGGTCGACTACGCCTCCCACTCCCCGCACGTGGAGGGGATCCGCGACGAGCTGCTGAGGCTGCTGGAGCCGGTCGCGCCGGTGTCGTCGCCGGTGGCCTTCTACTCCACCGTCGAGGTCGCCCCGATCGACACGGCCGGGCTGACGGGCGAGTACTGGTTCCGCAACCTGCGCCGGACCGTCGAGTTCGAGGACACCGTGCGCACCCTGCTGGCCGAGGGCTTCACCGGGTTCGTCGAGTGCTCGCCGCACCCGGTGCTGACCATGGGCCTCCAGGAGACCTTCGAGGCGGCGGGCGTCGAGGGCCAGGCCGTCGCGGTCGGTTCCCTGCGCCGCGACGAGGGCGGCTGGGAGCGCTTCGTGCTGTCGGCCGGGCAGGCGTACGTCGAAGGCGTGCCCGTCGACTGGTCCACCGTCGTACCCGCGGCAGCCCCCGCCGACCTGCCCACCTACGCCTTCCAGCAGCAGCACTACTGGCTGGCCCCGCACGAGCCCGCCGCCACCGGCGCCGGCCTGGGCGCCGCCTCCCCGGACCACCCGCTGCTCACCGCGGCGCTGGAACTGCCCGGCTCCGAGGCGGTCCTGCTCACCGGCCTGCTCACCCCGCGCACCCTGCCGTGGCTCACGGACCACACCCTCGCCGAACGGGCCGTGCTGCCCGGTACGGCGTTCGTGGAGCTGGCGCTGCGGGCGGCGGACGAGGTGGGCTGCGAGCGGGTGGGCGACCTGACCCTGCTGGAGCCGCTGGTGCTGCCCGAGCGGGGTGGTGTGCAGCTGCGCGTGGAGGCCGGCGAGCCGGATGCCGACGGGCGCCGTACGGTGTCCGTGCACTCCCGCCCGGACAGCGAGGCCAAGGGGCTCGCCTGGACCTGCCACGCCACCGGCGTCCTGGAGGAGACGGCCCGGGAACCCGAGACGGCACCGGACCTGACGGTCTGGCCGCCGACCGGCGCCGAAGCGGTGAGCATCGAGGATCTCTACCCGCACCTGGCCGAGCACGGCCACGGCTACGGACCCGCCTTCCGCGGCCTGCGTGCCCTGTGGCGGCGGGGCGAGGAGGTGTACGCGGAGGTCGCCCTGGCCGAGGGGCAGCACGCCGACGCCGCCGCCTTCGGCCTCCACCCGGCCCTGCTCGACGCAGCCCTGCACGCGGTCCTCGCCGCCTTCCCGCGGGACGGCATCCGGGTGCCCGCCGCCTGGCAGGGCGTCACCCTGCACGCCTGCGGAGCGCAGACCCTCCGGGTCGCCGTCACCCCGGCCGGCCCGGACGGCACCGTCGCCGTCACCGCCGCCGACGCCACCGGCACCCCCGCCGCCACCGTCGACGCCGTCACCCTGCGGCCGGTCACCGCACACACCGTCCGGCACGCCTCCGCAGCCCAGCGGGACGCCCTGTTCCACGTCACATGGACCGACGCACCGGCCGTACGGCCCACCGCACAGGCGCCCGCCGCCTGGGCCGTGATCGGCGCGGACACCTTCAAGGCCCGCTCCGGGCTGATGGCGGCCGGCACCTACGCCGAGGCCTACGCCGACCTCGACGAACTCGCCGCCCGGATCGAGTCGGACGGCACCGCCCGGCCCGACGTGGTGCTGCTGTCCGCCGGACCCCAAGGCGCCGCGGGCGTCCTGCACCCGCTGCGCACCTGGCTCGCCGACAGCCGCTTCGCCGACGCGCGCATGGTGGTCCTCACCCGGGACGCCGTCCCCGCCCACGGCACGCCCGACCCGTACGCCGCCGAGGTGTGGGGACTCGTACGCGCCCTGGAGGCGGAGGCACCCGGCCGGTTCGTGCTCGCCGACACCGACGGCAGCAAGGCGTCCTGGCGCACTCTCGTGGCCCAGCTGTCCGGCACCGAGCCCCAACTGGCCCTGCGCCGCAGCGCCGTCCGGGTGCCGAGGCTGGCCCGCCTGCGGCCCGCGGCACCGGCCCCGGTCGTCGACCCGGGCGGCACCGCCCTGATCGCCGGGGCCGACGGCCCCCTCGGCCGGCTCGTCGCCCGCCACCTCGTCACCGCGCACGCAGTACAGGACCTCCTGCTGCTCGAAGCCGCGGGAGTGAGCGAGCTGTCGGCCGAACTGACCGGACTGGGCGCCCGCGTCACCGTGGCCGCACCGGACCCCGCCGACCCCGCGGCGCTGGCCGCACTGCTGGACGGCCTGCCCGCCGACCGCCCGCTGCGGACCGTGCTGCACATCACCGAGCCGGCGCCGTACGCGGTCGCGGCCGACCTCGGCCCGGACACGCTCGGACCGGCCCTGGCCGCCCGGGCCGAGGCGGTTCGAGCCCTGCACGAGGCCACGGCGGGCCGCGAGGTCAGCGCGTTCGTGCTGCTCGCCCCGGCGGCCGGCCTGCTCGGCGGCACCGGCCGCGCGGCCGACGCCGCGACCACCGCCCACCAGTCCGCGCTCGCCCACACCCGCCGCACCACGGGCGACACGGCGACGACCGTGACCTACGGCCCCTGGACGGACGGCGGCACCCCGGCGCTGCCCCCACTGGAGGAGACCGAGCTGCTCGACCTGCTCGACGCGGCCTGCGGGCTGGACCAGGCCGAGGTGGTCGTGGCCCGTCCCGCCTTCGAGGAGCTGGCCCGCCAGGCGGAATCCGCCCCGGCACCGGCACTGCTCCGCTCGCTGCTCGGCCGCCCCGCCAGGCGCCGGGCCCGGGACACGGCCGCCGACGAGGGACCGACGTTCAAACAGCAGCTGGCCGCACTCGACGACGACGCCCGCGACCGCACCCTGCTCGACCTGGTCCGCTCGCACGCCGCCGCCGTCCTCGGCCACGCCACACCCGACGCGATCGATGCGGAGCAGAAGTTCCGCGAGCTCGGCTTCGACTCGCTGCTCGCGCTCGCCCTGCGCAACGCGCTCAACGCGGTCACCGGCCTCAGGCTGCCGCCCGGAGTGGTCTTCGACCAGCCGACCCCGGCCGAGCTGGCACAGCACCTCAAGAAGCAGATCCTCGACTACTGACGGGCAAGGAGACCGGCATGAAAGCAGAAGGCGTCTTCATCGACTCCGTCGGCGTGTTCCTGCCCGACTGGGTGAGCGCCGAACAGGGCGTCGCCGACGGCCTGTACGACGAGGAGGTCTACAAGGCGAGCGGGCTGACCGGCACGCACGTCGCCGAGGACCTCCCGGCACTGGATATGGCGGTGACCGCCGCCCGCACCGCCCTGGAACGCGCCGGGCTCGACCCCGGCGACATCGAGTCGCACATCCACAGCGGCGTCTACCACCAGGGCCCCGACGGCTCCTACCCGCCCGCCTACATCCTGCGCGAACTCGGCGTCGGCAACGTGCCCTCCCTGCACATCCGGCAGGGCTGCAACGGCATGCTCGCCGCCCTCGAGATCGCCGTCGGGCAGATCACCGGCGCCGCCGAGATCGAGACCGCGCTGCTGACCACGGCACAGAACTTCAGCACCCCGCTCATCGACCGCTGGCGCGGCTTCGGCGACTCCTACATCCTCGCCGACGGCGCCGCGGCGGCCGTCGTCAGCGCTGACAGCGGCTTCGCCGAACTGCGCGCCATCAACTCCGGCACCCTGCCGGAACTCGAGAAGTGGCACCGCGGCGACGAGTCCCTGCTGCCGCCCCGCGACGGCACCCGGGCGGAGGTCGCCGTGGCCGAACG
Source organism: Streptomyces sp. NPDC054834 (assembly GCF_053611185.1). Classification (NCBI taxonomy): domain Bacteria; kingdom Bacillati; phylum Actinomycetota; class Actinomycetes; order Kitasatosporales; family Streptomycetaceae; genus Streptomyces; species Streptomyces sp. NPDC054834. The sequence continues at coordinate 32,934 of NZ_JBSGZV010000055.1, forward strand.
CGCGGCCCTGTTCAACGAACGGGAGATGCCCCTGGCCGAAACGGTGGAGCGTATCGGTGAGTTCGACCTGTCGATCATCCACCGGTCCCTGGTCGACGCCGACCTCAACGCCTCCGACCTGGCCCGCGTCATCCCGATCAACCAGGACGGCCGCATGATCGAGTTCTCGGTGCTCGTCCCGCTCGGCCTGCCGATGTCCCGCTCCAGCTGGGACTTCGGCCGCTCCGTGGGCCACGTCGGCGCCGCCGACCTGGTCATCTCGCTGGACCACCTGATCCGCGCCGGCGAACTCGAACCCGGCGACCACGTCCTGCTGCTCTCCCAGGGCCCGGGCTGGATCAGCTCGTCAGCGGTCCTGACCATCACCGACCGACCGACCTGGTAAGAGCCTGTGTCCGAACCCCGGCCGGGCGTCCGCCGCCCGGCACGCACTCACCCACGCTCGACTTCGCTCGGGGGACCCCCATCGGAGGACCTTCCGGCGCCTTGCGAGCGCACGTACCAGACGACGTGCGCTGATCCGACCGGAGTTCGGACACAGGCTCCACCACCGCCCGCGACCCGCTCCAGGAGCACCCCATGACCGAGGCAAGGTCCGCCGTCCTGCACGCCCCCGGCTGCGACATCCACTACGACGTCCGGGGCGCCGGCCCCCTCCTCCTGATCATCCAGGGCGGCGGCGGAGACGCCACCCGCACCGACGACCTCGTCTCACTGCTGACCGCCGACCACACGGTGGTCACGTACGACCGCCGGGGCCTGTCCCGCAGCCGCCTGCGGGAACCCGTGCACGCGGTCACCCCGGAGACGAACGCCGAGGACGCCCACCTGCTGCTGGCCGCCCTCACCGACGAACCCGCACGCGTCCTCGGCTCCAGCATCGGCGCCAACATCGCCCTCCACCTGGCCCTGCGCCACCCCGGACAGGTCCGCCGGGCCGTCGTCCACGAGCCCCTCGTCCTCGGCCTGCTCACCCCCGGCGAACGCGTGGAGGCCGCCCAGGCCCTGACCAAGCTGGAGGCGCTGCACGCCGCAGAGGGCTGGCCCGCGGCGGTGCGCGAGATGGCGGCCTTCAACAACATCGACCTGACCGTCGCCGACGTCGAACCGGGTGTCGTCCTGGAACCCACCAGCGCGGACCAGACCGACAACATCGAGTTCTTCCTCGCCAAGGAAGTGCCGCAGTTCCGCCGCAACCAGTTCGACGACGAGATGCTCGACCGTCTCAAGGCGTCCGGCGCCCGCGTCGTCCCCGCCGCCGGCGCCGCCTCCGGCCGCAACTGGTCCTGGCGCTGCGCCGAGGCCCTCGCGGCCCGTCTCGGCACCCCCCTGGAGCCCTTCCCCGGCGGCCACATCGGCCTGAAGACCCACCCCCGCGCCTTCGCGGCGAAGCTCCGGGAGGTCCTGACCGACTGAGCGTCACGCACCCGTCGTGCCGAGGGCCCCACGGAACGGTCTCCGTGGGGCCCTTCACGCGCGAGGCGCGCCTCACGTCCGACGGCGCGGCAGCAGACCCGCCACCTCCTCCAGCAGCTCCCGGCCGGGCCGGGCGAGCGCGTCACGGTGGCCGGTGAGACTGTTCAGGAGCTCCCGGGCGCAGGCACGGGCCGACCGCAGCGCCTCCTCCAGCAGCGCGGCCCGCGGGCCGGAGGTCCGCTCCAGGGCGGCCGCGCGCAGCGTCGGCAGGTGCGCGAACACGAACAGCTCGCGCAGGCAGCGCTCGGCGCTCCACCACTCGTTCTGCCAGGACACGTACACACTGGTGGCCCGGCCCCGCGCCGACCGGAAGGGGTCCGCGACCCGCCGGGCCTCGTTCAGCCACAGCAGCAGCGCCTCGTGGAACAGCGACTCCTGGAGGCTGTAGACCGAGGGCTCGGTGAACATGAACCCGGGCGGCAGCCGGTGCAGGCCCAGCCCGGTCAGGAACACGGTGAACGGCAGGCCCTCGAAGGAGCACGACGACATCGTCTCGCCCAGCGGAGCCAGGTCGGGCCGCGGCTTGAGCAGCACCACCGCGCCGGCGAAGTCCCCCACCACGCGCGCCGCCCACGGCGACAGCTCGGGCAGGGTGTCGACGGCCTCCGTCAGCCGGGCGGTGGTCCGCGGCCCCGGCAGCACCGTGCGGTAGCCGGACAGCGCCAACTCCCGCAGGACGTCCGGGCTCAGCCCGGTCGCGTACCGCAGCCGCAGCTGTCCGCCGCCGAACTCCACCAGCGAGGCGTCCGCCACTCCCAGCGCCTCGCCACCGGGCGGCGGGGCGGGCCAGCGGCCGTGGTTGAGCCACCCGCACAGGTACGGCGGCGGTGTACCGCCCGGCTGCCCGGCCCGGCCGGCGGGCGCACCGCCGTCCCGGGCGAGCAGGGCCGCGTAACGGGCACGTACGGCCTCGAGACCGGCCGGGCCGGCGGAGACCTCCGGCGCGGCGGCGGGAGAGTTGGCGTTCATCGTGTCCTTCCTGCGGCGGGCAGCCGGGCCAGGGAGGCCCGCGCGTACACCACCTGATAGCCGGGGAGGGTGAACAGCGACTCCCGGAACGTGCTGGTGGCGTCCAGGGCCACCGGGGCGGCGGGGGCCGGGTCCGGGCGGCCGTACAGCTCGGCGCGCTCGGCCAGGAAGTAGTGCAGGTTCAGCGCGTCCTGCCGGCGCTGGCACACCCACCACTGACGGCCCTCCTCCGCGCTGCCGTACCGGCGCAGGTAGGCCGCGACCGCCTGTTCCTCCAGCCGCTGCGCCAGCCGCTCGGACGCCAGCTGGCCCAGCACGTCACGCACCGGGCGGGCGCGCTCGTACAGGCAGTGGCCCAGTTCGTGGGCGAGTCCGGCGAGCGCCTCCAGCGTGGGCGCGTCCAGGCCGTGCACCACCAGCCGGCCGTCGTCGTCCACGCTGCGGAACGGCACCGGCACGTCGAGCCGGGACTCGGCGAGCACCTGCCGCACCTGCCGGGCGCGCGGCCCCAGGAGGCCGGGCAGGAGCTCGGCGGCGGTGGCGTGCGTGGGGTGCCGCAGCACCGTCGTCTGAGCGAGGAACGGCAGCCGCAGCTCCATGAACGGCAGGAAGTCCTCGACACGCAGCGGGATCAGCTCCCGGTACCGGCCGCTGTCCAGCACCGCCGCCACCTGCCGGTACGTCACGTCCGACAGCCGCCGCAGCCACACCGCGTCCCGCAACCGGGCGAGCGCCGCACGCCGTCCCGCCAGCAGCGCCGCCAGCAGCGGACCCCGTCCGAGGACCGACTCCTTCTGCAACTGCCGCCGGTGATCGCGGTAGGCGGCCACGGCGGGGGCGTACCCGCGCAACAGGGCGCCCCGCGCGGTACACGGACCCAACTGCCCACCCCCCCCGCTCGCGATCCGTTGGGCGGGGCGCCGTCAGGTGGGCCCCGCCCGGCGGGGTCAGCCTCCCAGGGCCTCGCCCTCGTCGAGTTCGGCGACCAGCTCCTCGAGGTCGGCCGTCACCGCGCTCTGCAAGCGGGGCGCGCTCTCCTCGGCCTCCTCCTCGGCCGCTGCCGGGGCGGGAACGTCGGCGGGGTCGGACATGGAACCTCCTCACGCTGTACGGACGAAGACCGAGCCCGGACGCCCACCGTCGAGCGTCCGGAACCCGCCCCGCATCAACGCGCCCCCCGCTAAAGCGAGGCCAGCCCGACGGCTGGCCCGGCGGAACGGGCCCGGCGCGTCCGGACCGTCCTCACACCTCGCAGCCCTCCAGCCGCCACACCCCCGGCCGCACCTCCGACCATCCCGCGGGCCGGCCCTCCGCCCCCCGTACCCGCTCCAGCCACCGGTCGGCGTACGACTGCAACCGGCGGTCGCGCAGGCCGGCCGCCAGGTCGTGGCACTCGGCGAAGTGGGGCCGGGCCGCCGTGGGGCCGTCGGTCTCCAGGGCCAGCAGGCCCCACACGCGGTGCGCCTCATAGCGGCCGCGCGGATCGTCGCCCGCGGCGTCCAGCGCGGGCGGGAGCAGGGCCGCCGCGCCCTCCAGCCCGCCGGCGTCGAGCTGGAGATCGGCGAGGCCGACCAGGGCCCGGCCGCGTTCGGCGGCCGCCGGTGCCGCGTCGGCCGTCAGCAGTGCCCGCTCGTAGTACTCGGCCGCCCGGTCCAGCCGCCGCCGCTGCCAGGCGAGGTCGCCCAGCGACCGCAGCAGCCGGGCCTCGGCCGCCAGGTCCTCCCGCCGGCGCGCCGCGTCCAGCGCCAGGGTGTGGCAGGCCTCCCACGCCTCCCAGGCGGCCCGCGCCTCCAGCAGCCCGGTCAGCGCGTCCGCCAGCTCCACGGCCTCGGCCCACAGCCCGGCCGCGTGACAGCGCCGTACGACGGCCACCAGACCGTCCTGCCGCTCGGCGAACCACTCCAGCGGATGCAGCCCGTCCACCTCGGCGGCCCCGTCGGCCGCGGCGGCCTGCGCGACGCATGCCGCCGCCAGCCGGGCGGTGGCCGCCCGCGCCTCCTCGGCCGGCGTCTCGGCGGCCAGACACTCCAGGGCCAGCAACCGCCACAGCCCGGGCAGCCGATGGGCGCCCCGGGCGGGCCCGTCGGGCACCCGGCTCGCGAGCCGCGCCTCGGTCAGCTGCCGCAGCACCTCCTCGGTCTTGACGATGTCCTCGCCGAGCACCGCGGCCGCCGTCTGCGCCCCGAACGGACCGGAGGGCACCAGACCCAGCAGCCGGAAGTCGCGCCGCAGCGCCGGCGGCGCCTCCTCGTAGGAGGAGCGCAGCCGGTCGTGGAAGCCGGGGGCCGCGGCCGTCAGCTCCGCCAGCCGCCGCGGCTCCTCGCGCAGCCGGGCGGCCAGCATCTCCAGGCCCCAGTGCGGGCGGGAGGCCAGTCGGGCGGCCGCCGCCCGCAGTGCCAGCGGCAGCCCCCCGCACAGCGCGGCGATCTCCCGCACCGCCGCCTCGCCGCCGCGCCGCGGGACCAGCCGGCCCGCCGCCGCGGTGAACAGCCGACGCGCCTCCGCCTGGGGCAGCACGTCCAGTTCCAGCACCCGGCCGGTCAGCTCCTCCGGAGTCCGCCGGCAGGTCAGCAGTGCGGTGCTGCCCGCGGTGTCCGGCAGCAGCGACCGCACCTGCACCGGGGAGACGGCCCCGTCCAGGACCAGCAGCATCCGCCGGTCCCTGGTCAGCCGGTTCAGGATGCGGCGCAGCTCGGCCTCCTGCGGCGGCAGCGGCCCGGACACCCCGAACCGGCGCAGCAGTGCCGTCAGCGCCTCCGTCGGATCCGCCGGGCCGGGCCCGCCCAGCTCCAGGAAGACCCGGCCGTCCGGGAAGAGGCCGCTCAGCTCGTGCGCGGCGGCAACGGCCAGCGCGGTCTTGCCGGAGCCCGCCGCACCGGTGACCGCGACGCAGCCGCCGGCCGGGACGTCACGCAACAGTGAGCCGAGCCGCTCCAGTTCCTCGGTGCGCCCGACGAACACCGGGTCCCGGGCGGGCAGCCGGTCCAGCGCCTGCCCGGGCAGCCGGACCTGCGCGGAGGCGGACCCGCCGGCCGGCGCCGCGGGCTCGGTCCGCGCGGCCTCCTGCGCGGCCGGCCGCAACAGCTCGGGGTCGCCGGCCAGGATCCGCTGCTGGAGCTGCTGGAGGCGGCGGCCCGGCTCGATGGCCAGCTCCTCCACCAGCGCCTGGCGCAGCTGGGTGAAGACCCGCAGCGCGTCCGCCTGCCGTCCGGTGCGGTACAGGGCCACCATCAGCAGTGCGTGGAACTCTTCCCGCATGGGCATCTCGGCGACGGTGGCCTGGAGTTCGCCGACCAGGTTCTGATGGCCGCCGAGCTGGAGTTCGGCCCGGAAGCGCTGCTCGAGGGCGGCGGTGCGCACCTCGGCCAGCCGTACGGCGGTCCTGGCCAGCAGCGCGCCGTGCGGGGTGTCGGAGGCCAGCGGCGCCCGCCACAGGGCCAGCGCCCGGCTCTGGAGATCGGCCGCGGCCGCGTGTTCGCCGCGCAGCAGCGCCTCCCGGCCGCTGTGGTGCAGCTCCTCGAACACCGTCAGGTCCAGCTGCGCCGGATCGAGGTACAGCGCGTACCCGGGCGGCCGGGTGACCAGCGTGTCCCGTCCGTACTCGGGATCGGCGGCGTGCAGCAGCTTGCGCAGCTGCGAGATGTAGACCTGGAGCGTGGTCGTCGCGGTGCGCGGGGGGTTCTCCCCCCACAGTTCGTCGATGAGGCTGTCGACCGAGACGACCTCGTTGGCCCGCACCAGGAGGGTGGCGAGCACCGCGCGGATCTTCGCGGCCCGGGGTGTGACCGGTACGGCCGTCCCGGGCGAGGTGACTTCCAGTGGACCCAGTATCCGAAAACGCATGTTCCCCCGCCTTCTTCGGCAATCACGCGGTCGCCGGGCGGGCCGTGCGGCCGGGTTCCCGGCAGCCGGTCCGCGCCCGGCGCCGTCGTACGCCGGCTCGACGGAGCCCGTTGGTACCGCTCGAGCGGTGGACGGGACCCGCCGGACGCCGTCGGCCCGCGCACGAGGGGGCCGACGGGAGGCCGGGGCCCGAACGGCTCCGTGCCCCCAACTGTAGGTCGCGGCCACCCCCTAAATTCGGACAGGCGTACCCCTAATTCCCCAGGACCGGTTGCCGTATCGCAAGCGGCACTTTAGGGCGCGAACCGAGCATGGGCAGGCCTTGGCGGCAGGAGGGGCGTCGTGTGCCCCGTAACGAAAGCGCCACGAGGGGGCCGACCTTGACCGCTGCATCCATCACTTTCACCGAACTGCTCCGGGACCGCGCCGACGCGCTCGGCGCCGCGGACGCCCAGGTGTTCCTGAGCGATCCCGGCGGAGCCCGGCACCTCACGTACGCCGAACTCGACCGCCGGGCCCGCGCCTTGGCGGTCCGGCTGCGCGAACACGGCGCCCAGGGCCAGCCCGTGCTGCTGCTGTACCCGCAGGGGCCGGAGTTCCTCGTCGGGTTCGCCGGCTGCCTGTACGCGGGTGCGGTCGCCGTGCCCGCCCCGTTGCCGGGGGACCGGGGAGAGCGGCTCCAGCGGGTGTCCGGGATCCTGAAGGACACCGGGGCCCGACTGGTGCTGACCGACGCCGAGCACGCGGCGGACACCTCGCTGTGGCTGGCCGTCTCCGGCCGTGGAGAAACGGTTTGTCTGGCGACGGACCTCGACGAGGCCGACCCCGCCGCCTGGCGCGCCCCACGCACCGGCCCGGACGACCTCGCCTTCCTCCAGTACACCTCCGGCTCGACCAGCAGGCCACGCGGCGTGATGGTCACCCACCGCAACCTGCTGGCCAACCAGGAGGCACTCCAGCACCTCCTGGGCACCTCCGCCGCCGACCGCTTCACCAGCTGGCTGCCGCACTACCACGACATGGGTCTCATCGCGCACGTGCTGCACCCGCTGTGGCTCGGCACCTTCTGCGTCCAGCTGCCGTCGGTCTCCTTCATCAAACGGCCCATCAGCTGGCTGCGCTCGATCGGCGAGTACGGCCTGACCGTGGGCGGCGGCCCCAACTTCTGCTACGACCTGTGCACCCGCCGCGTCACCGACGCCCAGCTCGCCGAACTCGACCTCACCAGCTGGCGACTGGCACTGTGCGGAGCCGAACCGGTGCGCGCGGCGACCCTGGACGCCTTCGCCCGCCGCTTCGCCCCCGCCGGACTGCGCGCCGAGAGCCTCTACCCCGGCTACGGCCTGGCCGAGGCCACCCTGGTCGTCTCCGGCGGCGAACCCGGCGTGGCCGGCCGCCGGCTGACCGTGGACGCCGCCGCCCTGGAACAGGACGAACTGCGCGCCCCCCGCCCCGGCGCGGCCACCCGCACCCTGGTCGGCAACGGCCGGGCGCCCGACTTCGACGTACGCATCGTGGACCCGGTCGCCGGCCGGGAACTGCCCGCCGGCCGCGTCGGCGAGATATGGCTCCGCGGCGACAGCATCGCCCAGGGCTACTGGCGCCAGCCCCTGGAGTCGGCCCGGACCTTCCACGCCACGCTCACGGAGTCCCGTGCGGGGCTCGACCGGGAACCGGACGCCCTGCACGCAGCGCCGGGTGCCGAGGGCGGCACGCCCGGTACGGCGCTCGACGCGCAGCCGGCCACGGCGTCCGCGGCGCAGACCGCGGTGTCCCCCGCGGGCACCGGCGGGGCGTCGGGTGACGCGTCCGCAGCGTCGGATGCCGAGGGCGGCACGCCCGGTACGGCGCTCGACGCGAAGCCGGCCACCCGGCCCACGGCACCCCAGGCCGCCGACGCGGCCCCCGGGGCCACGCGCCCGGACGGTACGCCCCACGACGCGCCCGCCACCCCTCGCATCCCCCACCCCGTCTTCGGCGCCGCCGGCGCCGGCCGCTGCCCCGTGCTCGGCGTCACCGGCGCCATGCCCGGCCACGCGGCCGCTCACCGTCCCGCGGCCACCGCCGTACCCCCCGCCACCACCAGCACCGCCCCACCCCCGGCCCCTCCCGTCACCGCGCCACCCGAAGCCCCCGGCGGCTTCCTGCGCACCGGTGACCTCGGCGCCGTGCAGGACGGCGAGCTGTACATCACCGGGCGCCTGAAGGAGGTCATCATCCTCAACGGGCGCAACATCTACCCGCAGGACGTGGAGTGGGCCATCCGCGACCTCAGCCCCGCGCTCGGCGCCGGACACGGCGCGGTGTTCACCGTCGACGCCGACCGCGAGCAACTCGTCGTCGTGCACGAGGTCCGCGCACCCCGTGCGGACACCGAACGCCTGCGCGCGCTGGCCCGCCGGATCCAGTCGCTGGTCGGCCAGAACTTCGACGTACCGGCCGCCAACATCACACTGGTCCGCCCCGGAACCCTGCGCCGCACCACCAGCGGCAAGATCCAGCGCACCCTGATGCGCCGGCTGTTCCTGCACGGCCAGCTCTCCCCGCTCTACGAGGTCCTCGACCCGGCCGTCCGCGCGCTGACCCAGCCCGCCACCGTCCCGTCGGGCGACCCGGCACGGAGCACCTCGTGGTGAACACCGCGCTGCTCGACCGCCCCGACCGGCCCGAGACCCCGGTGAACGACACCCCCGCCCGTGTCGCCCGCCTGGAACGGCTCCTCGGCGACCCGGCCGACGCCGGCAACCCGGTCGGCTACGGGGCCCTGCTCCGGGCCGACCGCCGTGCCGTGCTGTCCGCCGACGCCGAGGCGCTCCTCGACGACTTCGGCATGAACCTCGAGTTCGTACCGAGGGACCTGGGCGGCCGCTTCGACTCGGCGGAGACCCTGCTGCGGGTGATGCGCCCGGTCTTCCGCCGCGACGTCTCTCTCGGCGCCGGCTACGGCATGACCACCTTCATGGCCGCCTCCGACGTGTGGATGCACGGCAGCGAGGCCCAGCGGCACTGGCTGGCCGGCCTGCTGCTCGGCGGCTCCAAGGCGGCCATCGCCCAGCACGAGACCGCCCACACCAACGACTTCGTGCGCAGCCAGGTGCGCGCCGAGGTGCTCCCCGGCGCCCTGTCCATCACCGGCGGCAAACCGGTCGTCAACAACCTGCACCGCGCCGACGCCCTGGTGCTGTTCTGCCGTACCGCCTCCGAGGGCCTCACCGGCTGCCACTCGGCACTCCTGCTGGACCCGCACACCCTGCCAGCCGGCCGCTACCGGGTCACCCGCCGCCCGGCCGCCCTGGGCCTGCGCGGCTGCTACTTCGCCGGCGTCGAACTCGACGGCTGCGTCGTCCCGGACGACACGCTGCTCGGCCCGCTCGGCAGCGGTGTGGTGACCGCCCTGCGCTCCTTCCAGGTCAGCCGCACTCTCATGGCCTCCCTGTCCTCCGCGGCCGTGGACACCGCGCTGCGCGTCGCCGTCCTGGTCGACCGCACCCAGGGCCCCGGCCGGTCCGGGCTCGCCCCCGCCGACCCGCAGCACACCGCCACCACGCTCGCCGGAGCCTTCGTCAACCTGCTGCTCTACGACTGCCTGGCGGTGGTCGCCACCCGGGCGCTGCACCTGCTGCCCGCCGAGACCAGCGTGTACTCCTCGGCGGTCAAACTGCTGCTGCCCCGGGTGCTCAGCGACACGATGTACGACCTGGCGACCGTGCTCGGCTCCCGGATCTACGCCCGAGAGGGCACCGTGGGCGTCTTCCAGAAGCACCTCCGGGACGTGCCGGTGGTCAGCCTCGGCCACGCCGGCACCGTCGCCTGCCAGGCGACGATCATCCCGCAGCTGCGGACGCTCGCCGAGGCCTCCTGGTTCACCGGCGCCGAGGCGCCCGCCGCGCTGTTCCGGCCGGGCGCCCCCATGCCGCCCTTCGACTACGGCCGGCTGGCGCTGGCCTGCGGCCGGGACAGCGTCAGCGCCACGCTCCTGGCGGCGGCCGGATCGCTGCCCGGCGCCAGTCCGGTCGAACGCGCCCTGCGCGATCTGGCCGGGCAGATGACGGCCGAGCTGTTCGAACTGCGCGGCCGGGTGCTCGCGCTGCCGCCACCGGACCCCGCCCGGCCGGTCGGCCCGGCCTGGTTCGCCCTGACCGACCGCTACGTGCTGCTGCTCGCCGCCGCCTGCGTCCTGGGCGTGTGGTGGCACAACCGCGGCGGCCCCGACCCCTTCCTGGCCGACCCGTCCTGGGCGGCCGCCGCCCTGCACCGCATCGCCCAGCGGCTGGGCACCCCCGCCGTGGGCCTGCCGGCCGAGTGCACCGCGCGGATCCACCAGGAAGTCCTGGCCCGCTACGGAGACCGGCGCAGCTTCGACCTGTACAACACACCGCTCCAGGGCTGAGGGGCCCAGAGCATCAGGACAAGGAGCCTTCAGGGATGACCCTCTCCCCGCCGCGGCACAGTGAGGCCCCGCTGCACCAGTGGCTGACCACCCACCTGGCGGTCTACCTGGACCGGCTGCCAGAGAACATCGATCCGACCGTGCCGCTGGCCGAATACGGCATGGACTCGGTGTGCGCGCTCAGCCTGTGCGGCGACATCGAGGACGAGTTCGGCATCACCGTCGAAGCGTCACTGGCCTGGGACCACCCCACGGTGTCCGACCTCGCCGTCCACCTGGCGGCCCGCGGCGCGGACCCGGCGAACGGGCGGCAGCGGTGAACCCCGTGGCCGTGGTGGGGCTGGACTGCGTCTTCCCCGCGGCCCACGGCATCGAGGCGTACTGGGACCTGCTGATGCGCCAGGGCGACGCGATCGGCCCGCTGCCCGCCGACCGCGGCGGCCCCGGCTTCGACGCGGACGTGCACGGCGGCTTCGTCGACGACGCCGCCGTCTTCGACAACGACTTCTTCACCATCGCGCCCCGCGAGGCCGCCGCCATGGACCCGCAGCAGCGGATCCTGCTCCAGTGCGCCTGGCGGGCCCTGGAGGACTCCGGCCGCTCCCCGTCCTCACTCGCCGACAGCGACACCGGCGTGTTCGTCGGCGTGATGGGCAGCGAGTGGGCCCAACTGCACATGGGCGACTACGCGCGGGTCACCCCGCAACTGGGCGCCGGCAGCAGCGCGGGCATGACCGCCAACCGGATCTCCTACCACCTCGACCTCAAGGGCCCCAGCCTCGCGGTGGACACCGCCTGCTCGTCCTCCCTGGTCGCCGTCCACCTGGCGGTCAACTCGCTGCTGGCCGGCGAGTGCTCCACCGCGCTGGCCGCCGGCGTCAACCTCGTGCTCACCCCCGCGCTCGGCCTGGTCTACCGGCAGATGGGGCTCGCCGCCCCCGACGGCCGGTGCAAGCCGTTCAGCCTGGACGCCGACGGCATCGGCCGCAGCGACGGCGCCGGCGTGGTGGTGCTGCGCCGCCTCGAGGACGCGCTCGCCGACCACCAGCGCGTCTACGCCGTCATCCGCGGCACCGCCGTCAACCAGGACGGCCGCAGCAACGGCGTCACCGCGCCCAGCCGCTGGTCCCAGCGGGACGTGGTCGCCGCCGCCTACCGGCGCGCCGGCGTCGGCGCGGAACAGATCCGCTTCGTGGAGGCGCACGGCACCGGCACCACCCTCGGCGACATCATCGAGTGCGCGGCCCTGGGCGAGGTGCACGCGGTGCCCAGGGAACAGCCGTGCGCCATCGGCTCGGTGAAGGGCAACATCGGCCACACCGAGGGCGCCGCGGGCATCGCCGGCCTGATCAAGACCGCGCTGGCCCTGCACCACCGCATCGTTCCCGCCAGCCGCTTCGCGAACCGCGAGAACCCACAACTCCGGCTCGCCGAGCGAGGCCTGACCCTGCTCAAGGCGCCCGTGCGGCTGCCCGCCGGTGAGGTGCTGGCCGCGGTCAGCAGCTTCGGCATGGGCGGCACCAACGCCCACGCCGTGCTCGCCACCGGCCCCCGGCTGCCGCGCCCCGCCGAGCGCGGACCGGCCGCCGCCGGGGTGTTCACGGTCTCCGGCGACACCCCGGAGGCGCTGCGCCGCAACCTGGCCGCGCAAGCCGAGACCCTCGCCCGGCGGCCACGCGGCGACGCCGCCGCCGTGTGCTGGACCAGCAACAAGGTCAAGACCGGCCTGCCCTACCGGGCCGCGTTCACCGCCCGTGACACCGACCGGCTCGCCGACGCGCTGCGCCGGGCCGCCGACGACGAACAACTGCGCGCCTCCGTCGCCGACCGCGCCTGGCGCCCCCCGGTGGTGGCCTTCCTGTACTCCGGGCAGGGCTGCCAGGAGCCCGGCATGACCGCCGCCCTCTACCGCGAGTCCCCGCACTACCGGCGCCACCTGGACGACGCCGACGACGCGCTGCGCCCGTACACCGGCGACTCGGTGCGCGACCTCGTCCTCGACGAAAACCCCGGGGTGCACCTCACCCGGTGGGCGCAACCCGCCCTGTTCGCGGTCGCCTACGCCCTCACCCGGACCCTGGCCGACCTGGGCGTCGTACCCGACGCCGTGCTCGGCCACGGCATCGGCGAGTACCCGGCCGCCGTCGCCGCGGGCGCCCTCGCGCTGCCCGACGCCGCCCGCCTGGTCGCCGCGCACGCCGAGGCCGCGTCCGGGCTGCCGGACGGCGGGATGCTCGCCGTGCGCGGCACGCGCGAGGAGATCGCGGACGTGCTCGCCGACCACCCGGACCTGTGCGTGGCCGCCGTCGACGGACCCCGGGACACCGTCGTCACCGGCCCCACGGGATCCCTCGACGCGGCCGCCGGGACACTGGCGGAACGCGGGCTGCTCACCCGCCGGCTGCGGACCGCGCACCCCGGCCACGGCCCGGTGGCCGCAGCCGTCGCCGACCGCCTCGCCGCCGGCCCCCGGACGTTCACTCCCGGCCGGCCCCGGATCGCGCTGGCCTCCGCCCGGCACGGCCGCATGCTCGGCGAGGAGGTCCTGGACACCGCGTACTGGGCCGGACTCGCCGTCGAACCGGTGCGGTTCGCCGACGCGTTCGCCGCCCTGATGGCCGAGGCCGCCCCGACCTGCCTGGTCGAGATCGGCCCCGCCGCGCACCTGCTGGGCCTGGCCGAACGCTCCGACCTGCCGCCGGGCGTCCGGCTGCTGCACCCGGCCTCGGGCCGGTCCGCCGGCGCCGCCGAACTCGCCGAGGCCCTCGGCGGGCTGTACCTCAGCGGTGTGGAGCCGTGCTGGGACGCCCTGTACGAGCCCTCGCACCGGCGCACCGAACGGCTCGCCCCGTACGTCTTCTCCGACGCCCGGCGCTTCTGGCAGACGGCCCCGGCACCCGCGCCGGCCACCCCGGCCACCCCCGCCGCCGGCCCCGCCGCGCAGCCGCAGCCGTCGGCGCCCTCCGTGGCCGCCGCCCACGACCCCGTACTGGACGCCGTCGTCGAGGCCGTCGTGGAAGTCGGCGAGTACCCGCGCGAACAGGTCAACGCCCAGGCACGGTTCTACGAGGACCTCGGCTTCGACTCCGTGATGATCATGCAGCTCAAGGACCGGATCGAGCAGCGGCTGCCGCAGACCGCGGGCCTGACCGTGCAGCAACTGCTGCCCGCCCTGCGATCGGTGGGCACCCTCGCCGCACGGGTGCGGGAGATGACCACGGTGGAGGTCACGGCATGACCGGGAACACCACGCCCATGCACCTCGCGGGCACCGGCACCGCGCTGCCCGGCGACCCCGTGGGCAACGCCGAGCTGAGCACCGCGTTCGGGATCAGCGAGGAGTGGATCGACCTGTTCGTCGGCACCCGCACCCGCCACTTCGGCTGGGACCTGGCCACCGGGAAGGTCACCCACACCCTGACCGACCTGTGCGCCGAGTCCGCCGCCCGGGCGCTGGCCGCCGCCGGCCTGGGCCCGGCCGAGCTGGACTTCCTGGTCCTGGCGACCGCGACCCCGGACTCGCTGCTGCCCACCACGGCCAACGAGACCGCGGACCGGCTGGGCCTCAACCACCTGCCCACCTACCAGATCCAGGCCGGCTGCTCCGGCGCCGTACAGGCCCTCGACGTGGCCCGCGCGCTGCTCGCCGGCGGCCACCGCACCGGGCTCGTCGTCGCGGGGGACGTCACCGACCGGTTCCTGGAGGCCGGACGGGACGCGACCGCGCTGGCCACCCAGGAGCTGGTCAACTACGTCCTGTTCGGCGACGGAGCCGGGGCCGCCGTGGTCACCGCCGACCCGCACGACGACGCGGTCGCGGTGCGCGCGCTGCTGCACCGCTTCACCGGACAGGGCCGCCCGCCGGGCCAGGTCGTCGGCTGGCACGGGGCCGTCCCGCCCCGCCCGGACCGGCAGATGCTCCACGAGGACTACCGGACCATCGAGGAAGTGGTGCCCGCCCTGGCCGGCGAGATCGTGTGGGAACTGCTGCACACGGCCGGCTGGCAGCCGCAGGACGTCGACCATCTGCTGCCGCCCCAGCTGTCCGGCCACATGACCGAACGCATCGTGGCCGGGCTCGGACTGCCGCCCACCACCCGTGAGGTGTCCTGCGTGCGCGACACCGGCAACACCGGCAACGCCCTGCCGCTCCTCCAGCTCGACCGCCTGCTGACCCGACTGGCCCCGGGGGAGCGCGCCGTCTCCGTGGTCGTCGAGTCCAGCAAGTGGATCAAGGCAGGCCTGGCCCTGGAACGGCCCGGCACCCTCAGGGAAGGGGAGCCGAACCGATGACCACCCACTTCCCAGAGCCCCACCCGACCCCCACGACCACCTCCCCCGGAGCCGCACACGCCACCACCCGGCAGGCGCCCGGCTCCCCAGGTACGCAGACCCCACCCGGTACCGCTGCGTCCCTGGGGCGTGTCTCCTGGCCCGGTGCCTCCGAGGGCCTGCGCACCGCGCGTGCCGCTGCCGGGTCGGGTGCCGGGGTATCGCCGGGGCTCCGCATCCCGCGCGGTGTCCCCGCCTCCCCGGAGGTGCCCCGATGACCGACGCGCTCGCCGAACTCCGTGCCCTGCACGCCGCCGGACGGCTGGCCGCCGACTACCCCGAGGTGGCCCCCCTCCTGGCCCGGCTCACCGACGCGGGCGACCAGCCGCAGGAGCGGACCGCCGACGACCTGACCCGCTGCGGCGGCCTGCTGGCCCGGCTGCGGCCCGAGGACGTCCTCGCCCACCACCCGGACACCCCCACCGTCACCGTGGCCCTCACCGGGCACTCCAGCACCGCCCAGCTGACCGACCCGCTGGTCGCCGAACTGGCCCGGCACGGACTGCTCGCCCGCCTGGTCACCGGCGACCACGGCGCCTACCTGCGCGACCTCACCGACCCCGGCAGCGAGCTACGCGGCTGCCGACCCGACCTGACGGTGTGCGTGCTCGGCGCCGACGCCGTGGCCGAACAGCTCCCGCTGCCGTGGACCGCCGCCGACGCCGAACAGGCCTGTGCCCGGCTCCTGCGGCGGCTCGAGGCCGTCGTCGCCGCGCACGACACCCGCGGCACGGGTGCCCTGGTGCTCAACACGCTGCCGCTGCCCCGCCATCTCACCCACCAGCTGGTCGACCAGCGGCAGCGCGCCGAACTCGGCGCCGTGTGGCGGGAGTTCAACGCCCGCCTGCTGCGGCTGACCGCCGCCCACCCCGCCCTCGCCGTCGTCGACCTGGACCCGCTGGTCGCCGAGACCGGCCCGGCCACCGACCCCCGCCTCGCCCTCTACACCCGCAGCGCCTTCGCCCCCGCCCTGTTCGCCGCGTTCGCCCGCGAGGCCGTGCACGTGCTGCGCGCCCGGATCGGCATGGGCAAGAAGTGCCTGGTCCTCGACCTCGACCACACGCTGTGGCACGGGGTGCTGAGCGAGGACGGTCCCGAGGGCATCGACTGCGGCCCCACCCTGCGCGGCGAGCCGTACGCCGCCGTCCAGCGGGTCGCCAAACAGCTCGCCGGCCAAGGCGTCCTGCTCTCCGTCAGCAGCAAGAACGACCCCGCCCCGGTCCACGCCGTGCTGCGCGACCACCCCGACCTGATCCTGCGCGCCGACGACTTCGTGGGCGTCCAGGCCGGCTGGGACCCCAAGGACACCGCCCTGCGCACCATCGCCGCCGAGCTGGGCATCGCCACCGACGCCCTGGTGTTCGCCGACGACAACCCCGCCGAGCGCGCCCTGATACGTCACCGCCTGCCGGGCACCCCCGTCGTCCCGCTGGGCACCGAACCGGCCCGGCACGTCGGCCGGCTGCTCGCCGACGGCTGGTTCGACACCCCGTTCGTCACCGACGACGACCGGGGCCGCACCGGCCAGTACCGGGCCAACGCCGCCCGGGCCCGGCTGCGCGAGACGGCCGACTCCTACGATGAGTACCTCCGGGAGCTGGACGTCGTCGTCCGCATCTCGCCGCCCCGCCCGGCCGAACTCCACCGCATGTCCCAACTGTCGCTGCGCACCAACCAGTTCAACCTCACCGGCGAGCGCGTCCCGCCGGAGAGCATCTCCGAGCTGTGCGCCGATCCGGAGCGGCGGCTGCTGGCGGTGCGGGTGAGCGACCGGTACGGCGACAGCGGCCTGGTCGGGGCCGTCTTCGCCCGCGACGCCACGGACGGACTGCACATCGACAACATGCTGCTCAGCTGCCGGGCCCTGGCCCGCGGCATCGAACACGGCTGCATGACCGCGGTCCTCTCGCACGCCCGCGCCCGGGGCCTGTCCGCGGTCCGCGGCCGCTTCCGCCCCACCCGCAGCAACGGGCGCTCCCGCAACTTCTACCCCTCGCTCGGCTTCGTCGCGGACGCCTCCGACGCCCACGACGCCGCCGACACCCCCGCCGCACCGGCCGCCGCTCAGGACGGCGAGGAACTGCTCTTCCGGCACGACCTCGCCGAGATCCCCGCCGTACCCGGGCACCTGACCGTGCGGGCCGACTTCGAAGGAGACACGGATGAGCCGTGACCGTACGGCCGACCTCGCGGGCTTCCTCGACGCGGTACGCGACGAACTCGGCCTGGACCTGACCGAGGACCAGGCCGCGGCGGACTTCGACCTGCTGCCCGAGTGGGACTCGGTGCACCTGCTGCGCCTGCTGACGCTGCTGGAACGCGAGACGGGCCGCAGCGTCCCGGTCGGCAGCCTGCTCCAGACCCGCAGCCTGCGCGAGATCCACGCACTGGTCACCAGCGACGGGCCGGACGACGGGACAGACACACGATGAACGCGGCGGGCGGCGACCTGATCGCCGTGACGGCGGAGGGTACCGACTGGTCGCTGGTCCACGACGACCTGCGCGAGTACGGCACGGCCGTGGTCCACGGGCACCTCGACGACTGGCGGCCCGGCGGCATGGACGGCCCCGCGCTGCGGGCGGTGCTGGGCCGCGACTGGTCGCGTTACCGGGACATCGAACACCCCGACATCCGCGGCCGGTACGCGGCCTCGCGGCGGCTGCTCAAACACGCGGCCGCCGCCGCGCTGCGCGCCGAGGCGACCGACCTGGAACTGGCCTACGGGCCGACCGGACGGCCGTACCTGCGCGGCTGCGACCAGATCGACATCAGCCTCAGCCACACCGACAACCTGCTGCTGGTGGGCCTGACCACCCGCGGACTGATCGGCGTCGACGCCGAGCGCGCCGACCGCAGCATCTACGCCCGCGGCCTGGACCGGCACATCTGCACCCCGCACGAGCGGCTGCTGCTGTCGGAGCTGCCCGAACCGGAGCGCAACCCCAGCCTGGTCCGCCTGTGGACCCTCAAGGAGGCCTACAGCAAGGCGATCGGCCAGGGCATCCAGTTCCGCTTCACCGAGTTCGGCTTCGGCCCGGACAACCGGCCCACCCAGGTCAACCGCCCGGACGGCACGGCCGGCACCGGCGAGGAGTGGGCGCTGCGCACGGTCGCCCTGGACAGCGGCGGCACCGCGTTCGTGATCAGCATCGCTGTCTACGACTCCGGTCTGGGCCGCACCCTGGACACCGAGATCACCACGATGCTCGACGCCGAGGCGGCCGCCGCCATCCAGGAAGCGCTGGACACCGGCAGCGCTCAGTGGTCACAGGTCCTCGACCACTGACACGGTCGCCTCCGTCACGGCCCGGCCCGCCTGGGTCAGCGTCAGCGTCAGCGGCACCAGCGGCCGCCCCAGGGCGTCCTGCCCGGCGTCCTGGGCCACCGCGACGCAGCGCAGCGGCAGGTCGGGCTCGGCGTATCCGCGGAAGTGCGTGTGCAGCGCCGCCGGCGTGCTGTGCCGGGGGTCCAGGCCGCGCAGCCGGTGCGCGGCCAGCAGCGCGGTCTGGCGCAGTACTTCGAGCAGGAGCGCCGGGGCGGGGACGCCGTCCTCCTGTGCCACCACGGCCGGCCAGGTGTGCGGGGGACGGACCGCGACGGACAGCCGGCTGCCGTCGACGGTCAGGGGCTCCCGCAGCAGGACGTTGCCGGGCGTCGACCGCCCCACCTCGGCGGCCCCGGGGCCGGCCGGGGCGGCGGTGTCCGGCTCCGCCGGGCGGTGCGCGCCGCCGTGTCCGGCCGCCTGTGTGTCCTGTCCGGCGGAGGCGAGCGCGGTGGCCCGGCTGTGCTCACGGTGGCTGCGGTGCAGCAGCGGCGCGAGGAAGAGCAGGCTCGCGGATCCGGTGCCCGCCGGGATCCCGTCGATCTCCAGCCGGGTGCCGAACTCCAGGGCTCGCGGGATCCCGGAGATCACCTTGTCCGGCCGCACCCGCATGGTCACCGCCAGCGTGCCGGGCCCGCCGTGCCGGCGCCAGGCGCCGACGTCGCCGATGTCCAGGCCGAACCGGTAGAAGACGCCGACCCGGTCCGCCGGGATGCCGAAGTGGCCCTGCCCGATGCCCTCGCTGACCTGACGGACCATCGCCAGCGCGGCCTGCGCGTCGTGGAAGTGCCCGGGACCGTCCCCGAACAACGGGTGTCCTGCGGGCAGTTCACCGGCGAGCACGAACTCCTGCACCCGGTCGGCGGGGGTGTCCACGGCCAGCGGGTCGAAGGAGTGCGGCCGGTGCACCAGGTGGCGGCCGGTGCGGCCGCGTGGGGCCGGCACGGGCGCGGAGTTGCTCATCGGCTCACCCTCCCCGGCCGGGATCCGGCCGCCTTGCGACAGTAGGCGCTCCAGCGTGCCGGGTGGCCGGCGGCCCGAACCAGGTTCGGGCGCTGGCACGTTGTGGACTGGCAGACAGTGGCGCCGGTCCGCCGTACGGGGGAGGGCTACTGGCCGTCGAGCAGTCCGATCAGCGCGATGTTGACCCCGGCCTGGAAACGGCTGGTGGCGTCGACACTCAGCATGATCTGTGAGATGTACCGGCGGCAGGTGCGCACCGACATGCCCAGCCGGCGTGCCACCAGCTCGTCCTTGTACCCCTGGGCCATGAGCTTGACGATGGACCGCTTCAGGTCGTCGGTGATCTCGGCACCGTCCTCGGCGCCGGGGTCGAACTGCGTGGCCCCGTCCCAGAGGTGCTCGTAGACCCGGCACAGGAAGGCCACCAGCGTCGGCTCGCGCACCACCACCGCCCCGGGCACCCGGCCGTCCACGTGCTGCTCGGGCAGGAACACCACCTCCCGGTCGTAGATGACGATCCGGTCGATCAGCTCGTCGGTGGTGCGCACCTCCGCCCCGTGCCGGGTCACCGCCTGGACGTAGGCGGTGGTGGCCAGATCGCTGCGCGCGGTGTGCTGGTAGAGGTGCCGGATCCGCACCCCGCGCCGCAGCCGTTCCAGGACCTTGGGGCGGGCGTTGGCCAGGAGGTTGGAGGGGCGGGCCCCGCCGGGCTGCGCGGTGAGCATCTCCAGGCGGCAGCGTTCGCCCTGCTCGTCCAGCATGGCCTGTAACGCGTCGATGTCACTGATGACGTCGAAGGCCTCGGCCTGATTGCGCTGCTGTCTGCTCTCGAAGTACGTCGAGCGCAGGGTACCCATCTGGTCGCGCACCTCGGCGACCGTCCGTTGCAGGTCACGGATGCGGTCCTCGGTTTCCCCCACCAGATCGGCCACCGCCGCGTCGGGGCTCACCGGCAGCAGCACCTCCGGCTCGCCGGGAAGGGAACGCAGCAGGCTGAGCGCCTTCAGCCGCTCCTCGATGGCGGCCGCCTTTTCCAGCGAGACCCCGAGGGTGGTCGCCATCTCCTCGCGTACAAAGCGCCCCAGCAGCACTGCATTGCGGTACGCGCTTGCCTCGGCATCATCCAGCATGGCGAAACCGCCGTCAGAGAGGGCGCTTTCAGACATTGCAGGCTCACTTCCCGCGTCCCGAGAACTTCTTGTCAGGCAACTTTACGACACCAGGAATGCCTTGGGTGGAAAACCGGGGTCGGCCAGCATTGCAGTCGTACCGCACGCCAACTGTCGAACTTGGGGGTAGACATGGGCAAGGTGCTGCGATTCGCGACAGCCGGACTTCTGACCGCGGCGGGAATCCTCGCCGCACTGGGATCGGACATGACGGAGGCTCGTATTCCGCATGCTGCGGTCACCGCGTCGGTCTTGAATGCCGGGACACCGGACACCCCGGGAGACGACCAGTGGGGCTAGGCCCCGCCCGTCGGGCGTCCCCGCGCATCAGAGCGGACCGGATCGATCCGGTCCGCTCGTTCGCGCGTGGGCGGGGCGGGCTTTAGCCCTTCGCAAGACACGCCTGGAACAATGAGTTCCGTGAGGCACACCGGATCCCCCGCCGGTGGACGCCTCCCGCCGCCCCGCCCTCGGTCCCAATACCGAGGGCGGGGCGATCTTTATTCGGGCGGGACCGACAGGAGATAAGTGACCTGGGCCCGGGATGTCGCCCCCATTTTCCGGAATATCCGGGCCATATGAGTTTCCACCGTCTTCACGCTGATATTGAGTCGCACGGCAATCTGCTGGTTCGTCAGGCCCGGTCCGATAAGCAGCGCTATTTCTCGCTCCCGGGCGCTGAGTAGAGCTATTCGATCACCTTCCGAATCCTTCGCCGCCGCCCGGTCGGCGCGTTTTGCGATTTCCTGTGCAATGGCTGTGAAGTCGGGGGCGGTGAGCCGCTCGAATTCCGCGGACGCAAAATGGGCGTGAATCACCGCGGCGACCGCGTCTCCGGTGTCCAGGCAGGCCTGTCCCAGCCCGAGCGCGAACCGGCCCAGCAAATGGCCCTGGGCGTGCCGCAGAGCCAGCTCGAAGCCGTACTGGAAGCAGCGCCGGGCCCGGGCCGCGTCACCGGCCGTCGCGGCGGCCTCGCCCAGCCAGCGCCACGCCTCCACGTGCGGCGCCGACCGCTCCGGGCCGAGCCCGGCGAGCAGCAGCTCGGCCTCCCGGGCCGCCTCCCCGCCGCCCGCGGCGGCCAGCAGCGCCAGGGCGTGTCCCCGCATGCCGACCTCCTCGACCGGCACCCGCCGCGCCAGGCGCCGCGCGACGGCCGCGGCGGCACCGCGCGCCGCCCGCCCCGACTCCAGCAACAGCGCGGCGAGTTCCGCGTCCACCTCCGGAACGGCGTCGCGCCCTTCCCCCGGCACCGCTCGCAACACGTCCCAGGCCTGCCGCCGCACCCCAAGCAACCGCAGGGCCCGCGCCCGCCACACGGCGGCCTCGGCCCGACCGGCGACGTCGCCGCGGCCGCCAGGAAAGCCCGCCGCGGGCGGGAACTGCGCCCGCGTTCGTCCCGCGTGCCCGCCGGCCGCGTCCGGGGCCTGTTTCGCCGGACTGTCCGATGCCGCCCGGTTCTCCGCCGCCGGCCACCGGTTTCCCCGTCCCTCCGTCGCGCCCGGAACCGGCACGGCCACTCGCGCGTACTCGCCCACCGCCTCGACGAGCCGCCCGCTGAGCACCAGCGCCTGACACAGCAGCAGCCGTACGCCGAGCGGGGCGTCGGGCTGCTCGGCCGCACGGCGGGCCATCCGGGCCGCCCGGGCGGGCTGGACGAACAGTGTGGCGTGCGCCTGCCGTGCGAGCAGCCCGGCGTCCTCGGCCGTCAACGCCGGTGCGGCCTCCAGCAGCGCGCCGAGCAGCGGCTCACCCCCGGCACCCGCGGCCCGCAGTACGGCCACCGCACCCTCGCGCACCGTCACGCGGAACGCGGCGCCCGCCGCCCGCTGCACCAGCGTCCGCACCGCGGGCCGCGCGAACCGGTACCGGCCTGCCCGGGCGTCGGGCCGGAGCAGCCCCTCGCCGTACAGCTCGTCCACCGCTCGAAGCACGTCCCCGGCGGCCAGCCGGCCCGCGCCGGCCACCAGTTCCACGGTGAACGGGTCCCCCACGACCGCCGCGACCGCGGCGGTCCGCCGGGCGAGCGGGGACAGCACCCGCAGATCCAGCGCGGGCGCCACCGTCGGCAGCGCCGACGACGGGGAGTCCCCCCGGGTCAGCTCGAGGCCGCTGTGCACACCCCACTCCTCCTCCGGGCCGCCGTCGGCCGACAGTGCCCGCAGCAGCCCCGGCACCCCCGCGGAGTCCCGCAGGACCAGCTCCCGGCGCAGCGGGGCGAGCCCGGCGGGCAGCAGCGTCTCCGCCTCGGTCCGCGGCAGGGGCCGCAGCACGACGTCACGTACGCCGTCGTCCCCGTGCGCGAGCGCCGTGAGCCGTCGGGCGCCCGGCCCGCCACCGCGATGGACGAGCAGCGTGAGCACCGCGCCGGCCGGCGGCCGCCGCAGGAGGTGCTCGGCGAACTCCGCGACCTCGGGCCCCGCCCGGTGCGCGTCGTCCAGGACCAGCAACAGCCCTTCCCGCCCGGCGAGTTCCTCCAGCAGAGCCCGCACCGCCCGCGACACCGCGTACACGTCGAGGTCTTCCGGCCCCGGCACAGCCTCGGCACCGAGTGCGGGGAAGACCTCGGCCAGCCGGCGGACCCGCGACGCCCCGAGCCGGCGCAGCACCCCGGGCTCCAGCGCGGCCAGCCGGTCGTCGAGCGCGTCCACCAGCGCGTGGAAGGGCCGCCCCGGCCCCTCCCCGCCCGCCGCTCGGCCCCAGGCCACGGCCCACTCCTGGCGTACCGCCTCCCGGGCCAGCCGACGTGCCAGACGGGTCTTGCCGATCCAGGGTTCCCCCGACAGCCGCACGATCCCGGCCCGCCCGCGAGCCCGGTGCAACTCCTCGACGAGAAAGGCGAGTTCGCGGGCACGCGGATCCGTCCGGGCAGTCCGGCCCGGCCGCCCGGTCGGCCCATGCGGCACGGGGCCTCCTTCGTCGCTGGCTGCGTGCAGGCTCACCCACGCTCGCGCGCGCGCCAAGCGGTCCCCGCTGGCCGCTGTCTGCATGGCAGGAAGTGCAGGTGGGGCGAGGTGCGGTGACGGGGAATTCCAGCGCGCGCGACGCGCCGCCAAGTTGAGCAAAGCAGGGGTATGTCAGCGGTAAAGCACGGGCAATCCACTGTCGGCGCGCCGGGATTCCTCTTCCGCCTGAGGATCGCTCAAGGATCACTCGAGGATCGCTTGAGTCTTCCTTGAGTCTCACGCGGCTCTTGCCCGCTTCTTACTTAGGCAAGGCTCAGCTCCCGAACCGGGCAGGCCGGGCACGGCCGCACCGGACACGGTTCACGACAAGCTGGCCGGGGCCCGATGCCAGGGAAATTCCCGACTGGCGTTCGACCGCATGGTTCCCATGATCGGAACACGTTCTCGGCTGTACCCCCGTGTGTAGGGAGAAACAGACGTGTCCCCTGCCCTCCGTGTGCGGAGTCGGGTCGGTTATGCCTGCGGATCCGCGGTGACCGGCGTCTTCACCACGCTGCCCGGTCTGCTCCTGCTGCCGTACCTGACCGACACCCTCGGCATACCCGCCGTGGCCGCGGGCGCGGCCGTACTGCTCCCCAAGGCGTGGGACGTGCTGGCCACCCCCTGGGCGGGCCGGCTCGGCGACCGCGCCCGCCGTCCCGGCATCCGCCGCGCCCACCTCACGGCCGGCGGCACGGCGACCGCCCTTGCCTTCGCCCTGACCTTCGCCGGAGTCGCCCATGGCACCGTCGGCGCCCTCTGGGCGACCCTGGCCCTCACCCTCGCCGCCACGGCCTTCGCCTTCTTCCACGCCTCCTACGCCGCACTGCCCGGCGAACTCGCCGCCGATCCCGAGGCCCGTACGAGTCTGGTCGCCGCCCGTGTGGCGGGCATAGCCGTCGCCGCCCTGACCGCCGGAGCCGCCGCCCCGGCCCTCGTCACCGCCACCGGAGGCGGCCTCACCGGCTACCGCTGGGCCGGCCTGTTCGGCGCCACCGTGATGGCGGCGGCCACCATCGCCGTCCGTATGACAGCCGCCCCACCACCCCGCTCCACCCGCCCGGAAACCTCCGTACCCGCCGCCGCCACTTCAGCCCCCGTCCCACGCCCCTGGACCCTCCTGCGCACCACCCCCCGCTTCGCCGCCCTCGTCGTCTGCACCGCCCTGGAGGTCACAGCCACCGGCTGCCTCCTCGCGGGCGGCCCCTACTTCGCCGAACACGCCCTGGGCCACAAGGACATGACCTCCGTCCTGGTCGCCGCGTTCGTCCTGCCCAATCTCCTCACCACCCCGTGGTGGACCCGCCGCAGCGCCCGCACCGGCCACCGCGCCGCCTTCCGCCAGGCCACCGCCGTCTTCGTCGCAGGCTGCCTGCTGCTCGCGGTGACACCCGCCCTGCCCGCCGCAGCGCCCCTCGCCGTGTTCGCCGCCGGCACCGGCCACGCCGGCCAGCTCCTCCTGCTGTACGCCCTGCTCGCCGAGCGCTGCGCCGATGCCGACCGCACCGGACACCCGGCCGGCACCCTGTCGGGCCTGTTCGGCGCGGCCGAGTCGCTCGGTCTGGCCGTGGGCCCCTTCCTGTACGCCCTCGCCCTGGAGGCCACCGGATACGTCTCCTCCGGCACCGGCCACGCCGCCCGTCAGAGCACCACCGCCCACGCCGGAGTCGTGGCCGGAATGACCCTGCTGCCCGCCCTGGCCGCCCTGGCCGGACTCGCCGTACTGCACCGCCGACCCGCACCGGCCGCCCCGGACAGCGATCCGGCCGCCCACGCGCAAGCCCGCCTTTAGGCCACCCGCTGACCCTCTCGAGGCCGCGTCCCCGAGCCGGGATCCACCGCGTCGAAAGAGGTCTGCATGAGCGTCATCGAGGAACGGTCCGCGATCCCTGCCGCGATCCCGGACACCGTCCCCGCGACCCCGCTCCCCGCCGCCGCGCCACCGCCGACGGCCCTCCAGGACGACGTACGCCACGCCTCGTTGCGTGAACGCGCGGCCGAACTGGGCGCCCTGCGGCGCCAGGTCACCCGGGGCCCCAGCGAGAAGGCCACCGAGGCCCAGCACGCCAAGGGCAAACTCACCGCGCGCGAACGCCTCGACCTGCTCTTCGACCCGGGCACCTTCACCGAGGTCGAGGGCCTGCGCCGGCACCGGGCGACCGGCTTCGGACTGGAGTACAAGAAGCCCTACACCGACGGCGTGATCACCGGCTGGGGCCTGGTGCACGGCCGTACCGTCTTCGCCTACGCCCACGACTTCCGCATCTTCGGCGGCGCCCTCGGCGAGGCCCACGCCCAGAAGATCCACAAGCTGATGGACCTCGCCCAGGCGGCCGGCGCCCCGCTGGTCGGCCTGTGCGACGGCGCCGGCGCCCGCATCCAGGAGGGCGTCACCGCCCTGGCCGGATACGGCGGCATCTTCAGCCGCAACGTCCGCAACTCCGGAGTCATCCCGCAGATCTCGGTGATCCTCGGCCCGTGCGCGGGCGGCGCCGCGTACTCCCCGGCGCTGACCGACTTCGTCTTCATGGTGCGCGGCACCGCGCAGATGTTCATCACCGGCCCCGACGTCGTCCAGGCGGTCACCGGCGAACACGTCAGTCACGAACACCTCGGCGGCGCCGACAGCCACGCCGCCCTGTCCGGCGTGGCCGGATTCGCCTACGACGACGAGACCGAGTGCCTGGAGGACGTGCGCCACCTGCTGTCCCTCCTGCCCTCCAACAACCGTGAACTCGCCCCGGCCGGCGATCTCGAGGACCCCGCCGACCGCGCCTGCGAGCGCCTGCTCGACCTCGTCCCCTCCCGGCCCAACGCCTCCTACGACATCCGCGAGGTCATCGCCGAGATCGTCGACCACGGCGAGTACTTCGAGGTGCACTCCCAGTGGGCCACCAACGTCGTCTGCGCCCTGACCCGGCTCGGCGGCCAGGTCGTCGGCATCGTCGCCAACCAGCCGGCCACCCTGGCCGGTGTCCTCGACATCCACGCCTCCGAGAAGGCCGCGCGCTTCGTCCAGTTCTGCGACGCCTTCAGCATCCCGCTGGTCACCCTGGTCGACGTCCCCGGCTTCCTGCCCGGCGTGGAACAGGAACACGGCGGTGTCATCCGCCACGGCGCAAAGCTCCTCTACGCCTACTGCAACGCCACCGTGCCCCGCGTCTCGCTGATCCTGCGCAAGGCCTACGGCGGCGCCTACATCGTGATGGACTCCAGCTCCATCGGCGCGGACATCACCCTCGCCTGGCCCTCCAACGAGATCGCCGTGATGGGCGCGGAGGGCGCCGCGAACGTCATCTTCCGCAAGGACATCGCCCTCGCCGAGGACCCCGAGGCGATGCGCACACAGCGGATCAAGGAGTACCGGACGGAACTCATGCACCCCTACTACGCGGCCGAGCGCGGCCTCGTCGACGACGTGATCGACCCGGTCCACACCCGTGCCCGGCTCATCGACGCGCTGTCCATGCTGCGGGCCAAGCAGACCGCACTGCCCAGCCGCAAGCACGGGAACCTCCCCCTGTGACCGCCACGCCGCCCGACGCGACCCGGTATCTCGCCGCCGCCGGGCTGCGCGTGACCCGGGGCACGCCGACCGCGGAGGAGGTGGCCGCACTCACCGTCCTGCTCGTCACCCGCCTGTCCGGCGGTGCCGGGGAGCCGGAGGAGGAGGCCCCGCCGACGCCGACGGTGTGGCGGCACCCCGGCGCCGGTTTCCGCCCGCCGGGGGCGTGGGCGTCATGACCGGTCGTACGGTCCACCGCACCGGCCGCGTCACCAAGGTGCTCGTCGCCAACCGTGGCGAAATCGCTGTCCGCGTGGCCCGGGCCTGCCGGGACGCCGGGATCGCGAGCGTGGCCGTCTACGCCGACCCGGACCGGGACGCATCGCATGTCCGCGCCGCGGATGAGGCGTTCGCTCTGGGCGGTGACACCCCGGCCACCAGCTACCTCGACATCGGCAAAGTGCTCGGTGCCGCCCGTG
>NZ_JBSGZV010000056.1:0-57451 GCF_053611185.1 Streptomyces sp. NPDC054834
GCCCGGCCCAGCTCCCCCCGGGTCCCCCGGTTCCATCGGGTGGTGTCCGTGTGCGGGGCCTGCGCCGGCCGGGCCGCCCGTGTGGCTGCGGCGGCCCGGACGGCGCAGGCACGTCAGGTCGGCTGGTTCAGCCGTTGTACGGGGCGGTGACGTCCAGGACCCAGGTGACGCCGAAGCGGTCGGTGAGCATGCCGTACAGCAGCGCCCACTGCGCAGGCTCCAGCGGACGCACGATGGTCGAGCCCTCGGCGAGCTTGCCCCACAGGGCGCTGATCTCCTCGGCGTTGTCACCGCGCACAGAGACGAAGAACGGGTTCTCACCCTGGTTCCAGGGCAGCTGCGAGGGCACGTCGTAGGCCATGACGTGGAAGCCGTTGTCGCCGGCCACCTCGCCCCACATCACCCAGTCCGCTTCGCTCTCGTTCTGCACGGCGCCCGCGTCCTTGTAGGTGACCACGACAGTACGTCCGCCGAAGACGGACTGGTAAAAGTCCAGCGCCTCACGTGCGGTGCCCCGGAAGTTCAGGTGAGTGGTGGTCGTGACGGACATGACCTGCTCCTTGCTTCGATGTGACGATTACGCCGCCGACCGTCCAGGCCCAAGTGGCGGCTGCCGTGACCAGGAGCGACGCCTCCCGAACGGCTCGTATGCCACGATGGCGGAGGTAGAGGACAGGTTGTGTCCTGTACCCCGGCAAAAATGGATCTCATGCATAAGACATCCTCCCGGCTGCTCGCGCTGCTCTCGCTGCTTCAGACGCACCGTGACTGGTCCGGCGAGGATCTGGCCGGGCGTCTCGGCATCACCTCGCGCACCGTGCGCCGTGACATCGACCGTCTGCGCGAACTCGGCTACCTGATCACGACCGTCAAAGGACCGGCCGGCGGTTACCGCCTGGAGGCCGGCACTCACATGCCACCCATGCTGTTCGACGACGACCAGGCCGTCGCCATGGCCGTCGCGCTCCAGACCGCGGCCACCGGCAACACCCTCGCCGAAGACGCCATCCGCGCCCTGGCCACCCTCCGCCAGGTCATGCCGGCCCGCCTACGCCACCGCATCGACATGCTGCGCGTCACCGCCGTCCATCCGCCCGCGGCCCGCGACACCCCTCAGGTCGACACTCAGGTCCTGGTGGACCTGAGCCGCGCCATCCACGCCCGCGAGGAACTGCGCTTCGACTACCCCCCAGGCCCAAGCGCCTCAACCGACAGGCCCCGCCGCGTACAACCCCACCACCTGGTCACCTGGAGTGATCGCTGGTACCTCGTGGCCTGGGACCTCGACCGCGAGGACTGGCGCACCTTCCGCGTCGACCGCATCCGGCCCCGCACACCCACCGGCCCCCGCTTCGCCCCACGCGAACTCCCCGGCGGCAACGTCTCCACCTTCATCACCAGCCGATTCCGCGGTAACGACGGCCCCACCACCGACTGGCCCTGCCAAGGCGAAGTCATCCTCCACCTCCCGGCCGCCGACGTCGCGCCCTTCGCCCAGGACGGAATCGTCGAGGAACTCAGCCCCCACCACTGCCGACTCACCCTCGGCTCCTGGTCATGGACCGGACTCGCCGCCGCGATCGGCCGCTTCGACACCGATATCGAGGTCCTCGGCCCACCCCAACTGGCCACGGCATTCGCAGACCTCGCCGCCCGCTACGCCCGCGCCGCACGCTCCACAGCACCGGAGATCGGTCCGACGCCGTGAGAACAGAACGGAAAATGCGAAAGTGGCCGGCACGAACGGCCCTTGTCCGAGTCTGACCATTTGAATGCCAGGCAGTCCCTCCGGGGCCTCGATCGGCGACAAGATCGCCGGAGCGGTGCACGTCGAGGGCACCGCCCCCGTCCAGACCGTCGACCCCGCCATCCCCACCTGCCTACGGGGCGCAGATCGAGCACTTCCGCCAGCTCACCGGCGTGCCCGTCGTCCTGAACTCTCCCTTCAACGACCGCGAGCACAAGATTTCGGTTCCAGGTGAAACGGCGACTGTGGTTCGCCGCTGCCGTGTTGACGCACGTAACCACTCCTGGAGGCCATTGACCGGCAATCAGGGCTTCCCGTGGAACCACAGGGCTTTGCTCTCGTTGAGGAACGTGGACGTGTCTGTAGCCCTCCTTCTCTATGAAGGAAACAGCACAGGCAAGAAAACCGGGGATCGAGTGGCATGGGTTTGACCAGCGAAGCGACCGTGTACGTCATGGCGGGCTTGTCCGTCGCCTGTGTGGCTCTGCTGGTCTGGCTGTGGCCACGGCTTGCCAGGCAGGGGTTGCGGCAGGTGCTCGGACGGCTGGCGGCCATCGGAGTGACTCAGGTGGCGATCATCGCGGCCTTCGCGTGCTGGCTGAACTCGTCGTACCAGTTCTTCGGATCGTGGGGCGAGCTCTTCGGCGACACCGAAACCACCCCCGTCGGTGTGACGCAGGCGTCCATCGGCAACGGCGCGGGGCACGGTGTCTCGGTGACGGGGGTGTTGATACAGCCCGGCACCGACGAGCAGTTGAACCGGGTCAGCGGACTGCCCACCGGTCCTGCCGCGGTGAACGGCCGGGTGGAGTCCGTGAAGGTCATCGGCCGCCGCACGGGCGTGGTCGACCCCGCGTTCGTCTACCTGCCGCCGCAGTACTTCCAGAAGGCGTACGCCAGGCAGCGCTTCCCGGTGATCGTGGCGCTCAGCGGATATCCCGGCAGCATCTTCAATCTCGCCGAGCACCTGCGGGTGTCACAGACCGCCGGACAGCTGCAGAAGAGCGGTCAGATGCAGCCGACGATCATGGTGATGATCCGGCCGACGATCGCACCGCCGCGCGACACCGAGTGCGTGGACGTGCCGGGCGGACCGCAGACCGAGACTTTCCTGACCAAGGACCTCCCGGAAGCCCTGAAGTCCGCATACCGGGTGGGTCACGACGCCAGTGCCTGGGGCGTCATGGGCTACTCGTCCGGCGGCAGTTGCGCCCTGCAGCTGACAATGCGCAACCCCCGGGTGTACACGACCGCCGGCGCCCTGTCCCCCGACTACAAGGTCAAGGACGACCCCACGACCGGCAACCTCTTCGGTAACGGGCCGAGTCGCATCGACCGGGTCAACGAGCACGATCTGATGTGGAGGCTGAAGCACCTGCCCGCACCGCAGGTCTCGGTCTTGGTCGCCGAGAGCAAACACGGCGAGCGGGGCTACCCGCAGACACTGGCCTTCATCAATGCTGTCAAGGCACCCATGCGCGTCACGTCGATCCAACCCGACCAGGGGAGTCACAACTTCCCGACCTGGGTACGGGAGATGCCCGCCACCCTGCAGTGGATGGGCCAGCAGCTGACCTTTCCCCAGGATGTGGTGCCCCGGCACCATCCCAAGAAGGGGACATCGCCCGGACCCGTGCTCGCCAGCCGACGTCCTTGACATCCAAGACCGGGCTGGTGGCGGCCTGCTTGCCCGATCACGAATCACTGCCGCCCCCGCCGCGCTCGTGATCATGCTTGGCAAGGGAATCGTGCGCGGGACGGTGGCCGTCGGGGCCTCGCCGTCGGTGGGACCGGTAGACCTGCCGGGAGCGCAGGGCGCGAGGCCAAACGGTCGGTCACCTCTCTCACTTCAGCCAAGCGGACGGCCGCGCCCGTCAGCGTCCGGAAACGGTGAACGTTTCAGTCCCGATCGATCGCAGAACCAGGAGAGCGGCCTTGAAGGCAGTCGCGATCCAGACGTTCGGAAGCCCCGAAGGTCCGGCAGTCATCGACCTCCCCGCCCCGACTCCCGCCGACGCCAAGTGCTGATCGCCACCGAGGCCACCGGCGTCGGCGGTGTCGGCGCCGTGGTCCGCAGCGGGGTGCTCGCCGCGCGGGAAGAGCCGGGCGTCGAGGCCGTCCGTGGCGGCGCTCATCGGACCGCTCGCGCAGACTGCTCGGCGATGTGTACCGAGCCGGACAGGTGGGTGACGTCGTGGGCCGCGCGTACGGCGGTGGCGCCCATGCCGCTGTCGCGGTCGGGCCCGTAGAGCCGTTCCGGACCTCTTTCCCGCCACTCGTCGACCCGGACGACGCCGGCCCGGCAGGTGCGGGGCGACTGCGATGTGCTGCGGGTCGGCGGAGTGGACGGTGGCGGCCACGCCGTAGCGGGAGCCGGCCGAGACGGTGCCGACCAGAGCGCGACGACATTGCCTGTCCCGGGCTGAGCGTGAGCAAGTCCAGTGTCTGGCGGCCGGCGCCAGGTCCTAGCCGTCCCAGTCCCAGCGTGCGCCACCGGTAGCCAGCGCCTTGGCCGCCGAGCCGGCCTTCAGGACCGGTCCCGGAGGATGTCGTGGGCTTTACGGACGGCACTGAGGTTCCAGCGGCGCTGTTGGTCCAGCGTCGTGTGGTTCTTCGCGATGAGTTGGTTCTGGATGCGTACGTCGACAGCGTGCACGGTGCGGACGTAACCGGTCTGCTGCTTGCAGCGGGCGTCGGTGGTCGCGGTCTTCTTCTCAGCTGAGGACGGCTCGTTGGGGTCGTGCTGCGGACCGGTCAGCCGGTCCTTCAACTCCTGGCGCTCGCGGTCGCGGCCGATCTCGGCGTCCTTATGGGTGGAGTAGTGGTAGCCCGCTTTCCGCATGCAGGCCGACCATGCCTTGTCCGCCTTGTTCCAAGCGGGATCCCGCATGCCCTGATTCAGGCTCTTCATCTCCAGTTCCAGGACCGGATCCTTCCGGTCCTGGGGGTTCGCCCCGTAGATCGTGCGGTCCGCGGCACCGAGACAGCCACGCTCCGGAATCCGCCGGCCGTGGACGGTCTTCGGATCGTCACCGAGAAACTGACCGGTGAGCGCGAGGTATTCGGGGAGGGTCCACCTCTTCACCGGGAAGCGGCGCTCGTAGTCGGCCTGCGCCGCGTGATAGCCGTACCGCGCTGCCTGCTCGGGGTCTTGGATGCCGTAGCGGAAGTCGTCCGACGCATACATGGTGAGTGTCACCACGCTCGCGCTGGAGGGGCGTTGCGGCCAGGCGGGTACGGGGTCGGTCACGAGTTCGGTCAGGCTACGGAACCCTAGGTGGGCCATGCACTGCTTGGCGAGCGTCCACCGAGCTCTGCCGACCGCACGGTTGTCGTCGTCGGACATGTCGTACGCGGCCAGCGGCAGGAACCTCGGGTCGTCCGACGAGGTGGGCCGCGCCTCGTGCGCGGGCACATCGGTCTGCTGCCCGCACGCCGCGAGGGCGAGGCCTGAGGCGAGGACCAGTAACAGGAGGGCGGCTCTGCGCATCGGACCAGCTCATCAGGGCCGTGAACACCCGACTGTGGTGGAGGCCATACTTCCGGGTCACGGTCGCGTCACAGATTCGACACCTCTCACCGCTGTGCGCGCCGATGGAGGGTGGGCCTTGATGAGGTCTGTGCTTGTCCTGGCGTATGGGCATGCCTGGGGGAGAGGCGCCGGGGACGCTGCGGGTGGCGTGGATGTGCCCTGCGCACGGGGGAGGGCGGTGCGTCTCGGGTGTGCCGATGCTCCTGTTGCTCGTCAAACGGCTTGGAGCCGGTCGCGGTCGGCATGAGCGAGGGCGTCGTCGTGGCGGATTCCTCGTTCGAGGGCAGAGATGGTGGCCGGTCAGAGCAGGCGTCGGCCGCCAGGTCGCCGACCCGGGAGAGGCGGTGCCGGCTGGTCCGGCCGCTGGAGGTGGGGACCGGGGGACTGGTCCCGCCCGGTGGATGAGGCTTGAGCCAGCACCGCCACAACGGCCACCAGGGCCGCACACCAGGGGAGTTCGGCATGGCAGGCAGCAGCACGACCAGGGGCCGGAAGACCATCACGGCGGTCGCCGCCGCGGCCGCGCTGGCCACCCTGAGCGCGTTCATCTCGGCAGCCTCCGCCTCGGACGCGGTGGACGCGAAGAAGCCGGCCGAGCTCGCGAGCGTAAGCGGTTCGGCGCGCGTCTTCTGCGCCTACTCACCTGACGACGACATCCGCTTCACCGTCGACGTGCAGGCGGCACCGTTCTCCCGGCCCTCCTCCGGAATGCCCCAGGGCATGCCCACCGACGCGCGGGGCACCGTCAAGATCTCCCACTGGGTGGCCGCCGAGAACACCACCGTCACCTCGGAGGCCGACGTGGACTGCCTGGTGACGGGAGACAAGGCCGCGACGTTCACCGCCATCGTCACCAAGGCCGACCCGGAGGTCGCGGAGTGGATCGGGCAGCGGCTGGGCTTCAGCGTCTACGACGGCGGCAAGACGGGCCACGGCGGCCACGGCCGCGACCGGCTCGGATTCTCCTGGGGCGTGGCGAACGCCGACACCAACGAGAAGGGCGAGGCCATTGGGGGGGAGTGGGCACCTGCATGGCGCCGGCACCGTTCGCCCCGGTCGTGAAGGGCGGATTCACGGTCAACCACGCGGACCTGCCACCGCTGCCCCAGGCGGCGCCTCGCCGGGGTGCCCGTCATGGCCAGCGGGTCCACCATCAGCGGCACACCCAACGCGAGCGCCGGCACCGCGGCCGCTGTCGTCGGTCCTCCAGGAGGCCGAGCGCGGAGTAGCTCGTAGCTCGTATCCAGGCCGGACCGGAGCTTTACGTTCATGATCGGATGCGTGCACAGGGAGCCAGCCGGGTGCCTCTTCTCGCATGCGGAGGTGCCGACGACGACCTTGCTCGTCCTTGTCGCGGCCGTTGTCGGTGTCGTCACGGCCGGATCAGAACATTTTTTCGAAACCCAACCAATTGGGTGAAACCTTGTGACCATTGTTGCGCGATAGCTAAAGTATTTCTTCTACTCCTTACGTTTGGTGCAAGTTCTTCCATGAACGGCTATCGAGAGTAGGTGCTCCATGACGGTTGCCGCTACGTCGACGGCCCACCCGGACGAGGTGCACGAGAGGCTCGGCCGCCATGTACTGATCGACGGTTTCAAACTGGTGCTCGACCCGCTCGCCAGTCGGGGCTCGTGGATCGTCGACGCACGCACCGGTGAGAAGTTCCTCGACCTCTACTCGTTCTTCGCGTCCGCTCCGCTGGGGCTCAACGCGCGGGGCATCGTGGACGATCCGGAGTTCATGACCCTGCTCGCGCAGGTGGCGGCGAACAAGCCCGCCAACCCCGACATCTACACCACGCACTACGTCGAGTTCGTCGAGACGTTCGCCCGGGTGCTGGGTGATCCGGACCTGCCGAGACTGTTCTTCGTGGAGGGTGGGGCGCTCGCAGTCGAAAACGCGCTCAAGACGGCGTTCGACTGGAAGAGCCGCCGCAACGAGGCCGCAGGCCGCTCACCCGAGCTCGGCACCAAGGTGCTCCACCTCCAGCAGGCGTTCCACGGCCGCAGCGGCTACACCCTCTCGCTGACCAACACCGAGCCCAACAAGACGGCCCGCTTCCCGAAATTCGACTGGCCACGCATCGACGTACCCGCCGTACGGTTCCCTCTTGAGCACCACCTCGCCGAGGTCGAGGAGGCCGAGCGACGGGCCCTCGAGCAGGCGCGGCGAGCGTTCGGGGACAACCCGCACGACATCGCCTGCTTCATCGCCGAGCCGATCCAGGGCGAGGGGGGCGACAACCACATGCGCCCGGATTTCCTACAGGCGATGCAGGCGCTGTGTCACGAGTACGACGCGCTGTTCGTGCTCGACGAGGTGCAGACCGGGGTGGGAATCACCGGCACCACCTGGGCCTACCAGCAACTCGGCCTCGAGCCGGATATCGTCGCCTTCGCCAAGAAGGTCCAACTCGGCGGCATCATGGCCGGCCGCCGGGTCGACCAGGTACCTGACAACGTCTTCCGGGTTTCCGGCCGGATCAACTCCACCTGGGGCGGCGGGCTGGTCGACATGGTCCGGGCACGCCGCATCCTCGAGATCATCGAAAGGGACGATCTGGTAGTCCATGCCGCTGCCGTGGGATCGTGGTTCCTGGCCGGACTACGTGATCTGGAAGTCCGACACGCATCGGTGGCGTCCAACTCGCGGGGGCGCGGACTGATGAGCGCCATCGATCTGTCCGACAGCGGCGTCCGCGACAAGGTGGTTCACCGGCTGCGAACCGAGGAGCAGGTGATCGCATTGCCTTGCGGTGAGCGTTCGGTGCGCTTCCGCCCTGCCCTGTCCATCACCCAGGACGAGCTCGGGATCGCCCTGCGGGCCCTCGACCGGATCCTCGCCGGTCTGCACTGACCCCGTACCAGCGGACAAGGAGCTAAGTCATGGCCCGTTCCGTCGCCTCGATCGTTGCCGGCCACGTGGTCGCCGGCGCTCCCGGCGGGACTCTCCAGCGCCCCAATCCCGGTCGTACCGCTGAGCTGGTCACCGAGGTCTCGCTCGGGGACGCCTCGACGTTCGTCGAGGCGTCCAAGGCCGCGAAGGCGGCTCAGCGGTCCTGGGCGGACGTCCCGGCGCCGGTGCGCGGATCCGCGATCGGAAAGATCGGCCGGCTCGTCGAAGCCAACAAGGACCGGCTCGCCCGCATCGTGACCGAAGAGATCGGCAAACCGTTCGCGGAGGCACTCGGCGAGGTCCAGGAGATCATCGACACCTGCGACTTCTTCCTGGGCGAGGGCCGGCGGCTGTACGGGCAGACGGTGCCCTCGGAGATGCCCGACAAGCAGCTGTTCACCTTCCGCAATCCCGTCGGTACGGTCGCGGTCATCACCGCGGGCAACTTCCCGGTGGCCGTGCCGGCCTGGTACCTCGTGCCGGCGCTCGTGACCGGCAACACCGTGGTGTGGAAGCCCGCGGAGTACGCCGCCGCGAGTGCCAAGGCGCTCTTCGAGCTCTTCGTGCACGGAGGCGGCCTGCCCGACGGCGTCCTCAACCTCGTACTCGCCGACGGGGAGCAGACGTACGCCGGTCTGGAGGCCTCCCTCGATGCCGGGCTGGTCGACAAGGTCGGTTTCACGGGGTCCACCCTCGTCGGCCAGAAGATCGGCGCCCTGTGCGGAAGCCACCTTCAGACCCCGTGTCTGGAGCTGGGCGGCAAGAACCCCCAGGTGGTCACCCCGAGCGCGCACCTCGACCTGGCGGTCGAGGGGGCGTTGTTCTCCGGATTCGGCACCGCGGGGCAGCGCTGCACCTCGCTCGGGACGGTCATCGTCCATGAGTCGGTGCACGAGGACTTCCTCGCCCGCTTCGACGCCGCGAGCCGCGCGGCACGCATCGGCGACGCGTTCGAGGACGTCCTCTACGGCCCGATGCTCGACGAGCGGTTCGCGCAACGCTACGAGACCTTCCTCGGGTGGATCAAGGACCACCACCGCACCTACGGCTCCGACGGCATCGGGCGGATCACGGCCGACAACCCGCGCAAGGGCTTCGTCGGGGCCCCTGAGGCAGGCATGTTCTACCACCCGGTGATCGTCGACGGAGTGCGTCGCGACGACGACCTGTTCCTCACCGAGACCTTCGGCCCCATCGTCGGAGTGACCACGTACCGGGACTTCGACGAGGCCCTCGACCTGGCCAACGCCCACGGTTACGGGCTGTCCGCCGCGATCTACACCACCGATCCGCACGAGGTGTGGACGTTCCGGCGCGGCATCTCCGCGGGCATGGTCAGCGTCAACAACACCACCTCCGGAGCCGAGGCGCACCTTCCGTTCGGCGGCAACGGCAAGTCGGGCAACGGCAGTCGCCAGTCGGGGCAGTGGGTACTCGACCAGTTCACCCGCTGGCAGTCGATGAACTGGGACCACTCCGGCCGTCTGCAGAAAGCACAGATGGACGTGGCCACGCTCGAGCCCGACATGGCATTCCGTTTGTGAACGGCGTCGACGACCTGGACCGGCACTTCCGCGAGGGAGTGGCCGGTCTCCGGTCTGCCGGCCGCGCTGTCGGCCCGGGGCCGACAGGCGGTGCTGCGGGTTCCGGGTCGCTCGCCGGGAGCACGGACGCCGCGAAGTCGCACCCCGGCGCACTGGACACCCGTACCGCACTGGACTTGTTCGACGCCCAACTGGAGAGCCGGCACGCCGACGCCGCTGCGCGGTGGATGCAGCAGCAGGGCCGTGGGTACTACACCATCGGATCGAGCGGGCACGAAGGCAACGCCGCACTCGCCCTCGCGTTGCGCCCCACCGACCCGGCGTTGCTGCACTACCGGTCCGGCGCCTTCTACTGTGCCCGCGCCCGGCAGGCCGGCGGCGTCGATGCGGTCAGGGACATGCTGCTGGGGGCGGCAGCCGGGGCCGAGGAGCCGATCGCCGGTGGACGGCACAAGGTGTACGGGTGTCGCGAACTGGCCGTCATTCCGCAGACGTCGACCATCTCCTCCCACCTGCCGCGGGCCGTCGGGGTGGCGTGGAGCATTGCCCGCGCCAAGCGGCTCGGGTCCGAGTGCGCCTGGCCCGACGATGCCGTGGTCTGCTGTTCCTTCGGCGACGCCTCGGTCAACCATTCGACGGCGGCAGGCGCCATCAACAGCGCCTGCCACGCGGCCTACCAGGGCCTTCCGATGCCCGTGCTGTTCGTCTGCGAGGACAACGGCCTGGGGATCAGCGTGCCGACACCGCATGGCTGGGTGCGGCGCGCCTACGGCAACCGGCCTTCTCTCGCCTACTTCGCCGCGGACGGGTGTGATCCGTCAGCCGCCTTCGACACCGCGTGCGAGGCAGTGGCCCATGTCCGCAAGCGACGGCAACCCGCGTTCCTGCACCTGTCGATGGTGCGATTCCTCGGCCATGCGGGCTCGGACGCCGAAGCCGCCTACCGGGTGCCTTCCGAAGTCGCCGCGGATCTGCGACGTGACCCGCTGCTGGCCACTGCCCGGCTGCTCACAGCGACGGGCATCCTCACCCAGCAGCAGGTTCTCGACCGCTACGACGAGGTGGGCGGACGGGTGTTCGCCATTGCCAAGGAGGCCCTCGACAGCGAGCCCCTGACCACCGCCGCGGAGATCGCCGCCCCCATCGCACCCCGCCGTCCCGCCCTCGTGGCCGCTGCGGCACGCCGTACGAGCGAACCACCCGCGGGGCCCGTCGGCGAGCCTGTCACCGTCGCCCAGGCCATCACCCACACACTCGCCGACCTGCTCGGCAGCTATCCGGAGATGGTCGTCTTCGGCGAGGACGTCGGCCACAAGGGCGGCGTCTACGGAGTCACCCGGGGACTGCAGCGGCGTTTCGGTACCGCTCGGGTCTTCGACACCCTGCTCGACGAGCAGGCCATCCTCGGCCTCGCGCTGGGGGCGGGACTGTCCGGGCTGCTGCCGGTGGCGGAGATCCAATACCTTGCGTACCTGCACAACGCCGAGGACCAACTGCGCGGCGAGGCCGCCACGCTTCAGTTCTTCTCCCAGGGCCAGTACCGGAACCCCCTCGTGGTCCGCATCGCGGGCTACGGCTACCAGCGCGGGTTCGGCGGCCATTTCCACAACGACAACGCGCTGGGCGTCCTCCGTGACATTCCCGGTCTGGTCATCGCTTCCCCGTCCCGCCCCGACGACGCCGCCGCGATGCTTCGCACCTGTGTGGCGGCCGGCAAGGTGGACGGAACAGTCAGCGCCTTCCTCGAACCGATCGCGCTCTACCACACGCGAGATCTCCACACGGAGAAGGACAACGCCTGGCTCGCCGCATACCCGCCACCCGCACAGCACGTACCGATCGGCCGGGCACGCACCTACGGCACAGGCCCGGACCTGACCCTCGTGACTTTCGGCAACGGCCTGCACATCTCGCTTCGAGCCGCACGCCGACTGGAGCAGCAGGGCATCGCCTGCCGGGTGGTCGACCTGCGCTGGCTGGCACCCCTGCCGGTCGACGACCTGCTGCGCGAAGCGCGTGCGACGGGGCGCGTCCTCGTGGTCGACGAGACCCGCCGCACGGGAGGAGTGTCCGAGGGAGTCGTCACCGCCCTGGTCGATGCCGGTTTCAGCGGCGCCATCCGACGGGTCGCCGGCGCGGACAGCTTCATCCCGCTGGGGAACGCAGCGCAGTTGGTGCTCGTGTCCGAAGCCGACGTCGAGCGCGCCGCCGGCGAGCTGCTCTCAGCAGGTCCGCAGCCTCACCGGTGAGGCTGCGGACCCCAGAGCGGGCTCGGCGTGGCAGACCTGGTTGCCGGCGGCTCGGTATGGATCCGAGAGCGTTCTGGAGCTGGATCGAGTCGGTCCGTGGCCGGTGGTGGCTGTGGCCGGCTCAGGAGACGGTGCCGGCCATCCCCCCGCCGCCGGCGTCGATGCCGCCGCTCGGCTTGGGCGCGGCGAAGGGAGTGTTGTCCGGTCGGCACGTCGTTCCGACCGGCGGGAGGGTGCCGTCGATGAGGTAGCGGCTTTCGTGGGCCTTGACGCAGCTGCTGGGGTTGCTCAGTGCCGTGTGACCGTACCCGTCGTTGGTGAGCAGGCGGGCGTCGGCCAGTTCCTCGACCACGGCCTGCGAGCCCGAGTAGGGAGTGGCAGGGTCGTAGATGGTGCCGACCACCAGGACGGGGTGCGCCGTGGGCTTGTTCCACGGGCCGCGGTAACGGTTGGCGGCAACCGCCGGCCAGGTGGCACATCCCTCGGTGGCCCACGTCCAATAGCGGCCGACGTCCCCCGCACGGCTGGCGCTGGCCTCCTCCAGAGCGTGGTAGACACCGGGGTCACGTGGATTGGGGCTGTCGCCGCAGAACACCGCAGCGGCCTGTTCCTCGCCCAAGTACGGATTCGGGTTCGGGACCGGTGGTGCGGGCGGGAGCGCGGAGGGTCCCGGGACGCGGCCGCGCCACAGCTCCTGCAGCCTGTCGGCGAGATCGGTCCACCCGGGGTGAACGATGTAGAGGCTGCTCACTACGTCAGCGACCGTGCCGGCATAGGTCGACGTGCCCACGGGATGCTTCCGAAGCCGCTGCATCAGCTGGTCGAACTTGTCCCGGGTAGCTTTCGGGCTACCGGCGGAGAAGGCGCAGCGGGCGGTGGTGGTGGACCCGCACAGGGCGAGGAACCTGTCCACGACCGCTGCCGCACCGCGGTCCGAGCCCGAGCGCAGGAATGCCGTCAGCCGGGCGTCGTCGGAGGCGTGGTTCGTCCAGGCCTGCGGGTCCCAGTTGCTGTCGAGGACCATGGCGCGCACCTTGCCCGGGAAGAGGTTGGCGTAGGTGGCGCCCAGGAACGTGCCGTACGAGGTTCCCAGGTAGGTGAGCTGTGACTCTCCCGTCGCCCGGCGGAGCTGGTCGAGGTCGCGAGCGGTGTCGGCGGTCGAGACATGACGCAGGAGCTCGGGGTCCCGCCGCTCACAGCGCCGGGCCAGCTCCTTGTACGCGGCGATCCAGGCCGTTCGCTCCTTTTCGCCCACCGGGAAGCCCGCCGCTTTGCTCGCGGTCCAGTCGGCGGCTGCTTTGCGGCTCGCGAAGCAGTTCACCGCAGTGCTGCTGCCGACCCCGCGGGGGTCCCAGCTGACGATGTCGAACCGCTCCCGCACCTCGCGTGGGAAGGACTCGTAGTTCTGCGGCATTTGGACCGTCCCTGGCCCGCCGGGTCCGCCGGGGTTGAAGAACAGGGTGCCGATGCGTCGACCCGGGTCGGTCGCCTTCCGTTTGACGACTGCCAGTTCGATGGCGCGACCACCCGCGTGGTTGTAGTCCAGCGGCACCTTCGCGGTCGCACAGTCGAACGGGCTGCCTTGAACGCAGGGTCTCCAGACCAGCGCCGGGGCGGGCACCGACGGTGTCGGCATACCTGCGGGTCCTCCGGCCGCGGCGAAGTCCTGCCCGGCCAGAGCGGTCGAGCAGATCACCGACGCGGCGATGACCGCGGCGCAACCCCGACGACCCGCTGTCGGTCCAGATATGTGCATGGCTTGTCCTTCCGCGGCTGAGTGCCGGACACCCTTCTGCGTTGGATGTCTGCACCCATCCGTGTCAACGGCACCGCGGCTCGGCAAGGCGCGCGAGCCGGCTGCGGCCAAATGGCCGAACCACCGCCACCGTGTCGCCGGCGACGAGGCCCGTAGCCCCCGGCCAGCTCCTGGCCTTCCTCCGCACGGGCGAACCGACCGGCCGACTACGGGCGTACAGCAGGTCACCACCGCGCTCGCCGCGCCGCACGCCCGTGACACCACCGCCCTGCGCCGCCACCTGCTGCCCCCGCCCACGCCGGCGCGGCCATCACATCCATGTCCGCCGCAGAATTCGACGCTCTGCCTCTCTGGACGTCGATGCCCGTACAGACGCGGTGCGGCCTGGCCGAGCGCCGCCACCGTCCGGCCGCATCGTGGGCGATGTCGTGTGCCCTCGCTGGTGGGACCAGACGGTCGGCCAAGGCATCGCCGACCGGATGTGTCACTTGAGGGAGTCGTTTTGAGCTGACTCCTGCCGCCGCTGGTACTGCTCGTTCCAGAGGGCATCGGCCCAGTTGCGCGGGTGGGCGGTGTGTCAGGTGGTGATGGTGGCGACGGGTTCGAGGCCGTAGGTTCGGGCGTAGCCGTTCTCGGTGCCGACGAGGAGGTCGATGACCTCGAAGTAGCGTTCCCAGAACGGGGTTTCGCGCAGTGCGTCGATGAGGAGCTGGTAGGCGTGGTGGTCTTCGGCTTCCCACACCCAGACGTCGGTGACGCGCGCGGAGTAGAACTCCGTGTCGT
This sequence comes from Streptomyces sp. NPDC054834, assembly GCF_053611185.1. Classification (NCBI taxonomy): domain Bacteria; kingdom Bacillati; phylum Actinomycetota; class Actinomycetes; order Kitasatosporales; family Streptomycetaceae; genus Streptomyces; species Streptomyces sp. NPDC054834. The sequence continues at coordinate 14,510 of NZ_JBSGZV010000056.1, forward strand.
AGAAGCGTGACCGGACGCCGGCGGTCTTGGCCTCGATGGCCGGCAGGACCTGGGTGGTGAAGGCGTCCACGCGTTCCTGGACGGTCAGGGCGAGCCACTCGGGTGTGGTCTTGACCAGTATGAAGGCCGTGACCGGCGGTTCGGTCTTTTCAGCGGGCATCAGGGTGCCTTCCAAAGTGGCAGGTGGTCTTGGTTCGCCGGGCTCTACGTGTTCCGGCGCCGGGTGCTGGACTTCAGGAGAGGACGGCGGGCTTGAGGGTCTGGGCGCACCACCGCTCGAAGCTGGTGGGGAAGGTGGTGTCCGGGGTGCGGGCGATGCCGGCGTCGAGGCCCTCGTCCTTGGCCCGCTTCATGTCGACGATGCCCTGGACGAATGCCTCGTTGAGGCCGTAGCCGACGAGGGTGGTGTACAGCTCGTCGAGCGGCTGGCGTTCGTAGCGGACGGGGCGGCCGAGCTGTTCGGTCATGATGCGGGCCAGGTCGTTGGGGGACAGGTCCTGCGGCCCGAGGACCGGGATGCTGTCGGTGCCGGTCCACGAGCGGTCCAGCAGCAGGCCGGCGGCGGCGGCCGCGATGTCGGCGACAGCGACGAAGGGGGCCTTGCGGTCGGCGTCGACGGAGTCGGTGAAGACGCCCTTCTCGCGGATCGAGTCGGACTCCTCCAGGAGGTTCTCGAAGAAGGATGGGTTGGCCAGGGCCCGGTAGGCGACGCCGGTGCCGGCGATGAGGTCGTCCATGGCGAGGGAGGCGGTGACGAGGCCGGCCCGGTCGGCGAGCGGGGTGCCGCGGCCGAGCGCGGAGACGCCGACGACATGGCCGACGCCGTGGGCGGCGAGTGCCTTGACGGCGGGGCGGGTGAAACCGCTGTAGGCGTCCTGCGGGGTCAGGGAGGCGTCCGGGGGGGACGAGCCAGAAGACGACGTCCGCACCCTCGAAGGCACGGTCGAGGACCTCGGCTTCTGCGTGTGAGCCGGTGACCACCTCGACGCGTCCGCGCGCCGCGTCCGGAAGCCGGGCGGGATCGCGCACGATCACGCGCAGTTCCTCGCCCGCGGCGGGGGCGGACTCCAGGAGCAGGGCGAGCAGGTGACGGCCGATGTTCCCGGTGGGAGCAGTAATGACGATCACGAAAACCTCGTAGTCGGGCTGGTTCGGTACGCCCCTCATCCTGCTGAGGATCTCCGTGCTGCCACAATGGGAACTTCAGCACGGAATCATTGACTGAAATGGAATAATGCTGGTGAGCAGCCCGGATCCGGTCATCGACGCCAATCTCGCCATCGCGCTGGACGCTCTGCTGGCCGAGCACAGCGTGACCCGCGCCGCCGCACGTCTGCACACCTCGCCCGCCGCCATGAGCCGCACCCTCGCCCGTCTGCGCCGCATCCTCCAGGACCCCCTCCTGGTCCGGGCCGGACAGACCATGGTGCCCACCCCACGCGCCCAGGCCCTGCGCGAAGAAGCCGCCACAGTGGTACGCAGCCTCGGAGCGCTGCTCAGTCCTGGCGCGAGCGTCGATCCCGCCGGCCTCCGCAGCACCTTCACCCTCCAAGCCGCCGACCTGGTCGGCGCGGCACTGGCCCCCGGACTTCTGCAACTGGCCCAGCGGGAGGCGCCGGGAGTCTCGTTCCGGATCCGGGGCGAAGAACTGGAGGCCGGACCCGCCCTGCGCGACGGCCGGATCGACCTGGAGATCGGATCCATCGACCACGTGGACCCCGAAACCCAGGTCGAAGAACTGGTCAGCCTCCGCATGGTGGCGGCCGTCCGGCCCGGCCATCCGCTCACCGAAGGGCCGCTGACCCCAGTCCGGCTTGCTGCCGCCCAACACGTCGTGGTCAGCCGCCGCGGCCGGTTCACCGGCCCGCTCGACGCCGCCCTGGCCGAGCAGAACCTCCACCGGCGGGTCAGCGTCGTCCTTCCCAGCCACCTGGCCGCGATGGCCCTCGCCGCCCGCAGCGACGTCGTCTGCCTCGTACCCGCCGCACTCCCTGGTGCTGCCCCGTCGCCCCTCACCCACGACGCCAACGCCCTCGGACTGCACCTCCTCGACATCCCCCTGGCACTGCCACCACTGACCATCGGCATGGCCTGGCACCCCCGACACACAGCCGACGGAGCCCACCACTGGCTCCGCAACACCGTCCGCCGGACTCTCTGCACACCGACAGCAGCTTCTGAGATCACCGTGGCGGACGCGATCGACTCCGAGTAGTACGACACCGCCCCGGCCTATGCGGACGCCTGCTCCAATCAGCCAGCTAAGTTTCTAGCCTGGAGATCGCCGACGACTACCTCCGCGCCGAGCGCACGCGAATTGGCTGCGCGTCCGTCGTCGCGGCGGACCATCGCGCGCACCGGCATGCCCTGCGTGCGGAGCTCGAGGACCGTACGGCCGACGCCACCGGCGCTGGCGATGAGGACGAGGTTGCTGGCATTCATTGGCCGATCTCCTCGCTGAGTAGCGCGGTGGGGAAGCAACTGCGGGATTCGATGCGAGCCAGGCGGCGGCAGCAGTCGTCTCCGCATCAGGCGGGCGCGCGGACCGAGCAGCAGCGCAGCGATGACGGCCCACAGGGCGAGTGCGACGACGGGGCTGCGACGTGCACGCAGTCGAAGCAGCTCAGGTCGGTGATCACGCGGACGGCCGCGCCGGGCGCGGTAGCAGTGCGGAGCTGAACGAGGCGCTGGTTAACGGCAACAAACGCAGCTTCACCGCGAGCGCGGGCCGTGCCGCTATTGCCTGACCTACCCTAGGCCGTTGGTACCCGCATAGCCTCCGCCTCGGCGATCCGCTTGGGTCCGTGCGGGCCCCGTCGTCAGACGCTCTTGCGGGTCGGGTGCCGGGCGCGTCAGCTGTCGGCTTTGTCCTCCTGCCCGGCCGCGTCGCCGATGGCGACGCGCAGGTCATGCATGCCTTGCAGGATGTCGATGAGGGCTTCTTCCGCCCCGCTCAGAGCGCGTCGGGTTCCCTCCGTATCGCCGCGCTCCGCGTGCAGCTGGGCGCTGAGCGCGTACACCGCTGTCATGACGGCGGCGAAGGCGGCCTCCCGGCCGGGTGGCAGTTCTTCCGCCTCCGGTTCGGAGACCTGCAGCGCGGTGCGCTGTAGCCTGTTCGTCAGGACGTTGACCGCGATGCCGGGATCCGCTCCTAACTGTTCCCCCCAGCCGAGCAACGTCTCAAGGACATCTTCGATCTCCCCTTCCTCGGTCAGACGGGTTGCGGCGGTGATCTCGAGCTCCGTTTTCGCCAGCAGACTGCCCAGCAGGTGCAGGCGGTCTTCTTCCTGCGGCCCCTCGGGTCGCTTCTCCGGGTCAGCCACCGGCTCAGCCGCCAGAGCGGCGAGCGCTGTGTAGATCTGCTCAGCGCTTAGCGGGTGCTCGCTACTGATGCTCACGCCTTCAGCTTCCCCCAGCGACGGCATATCCGCCCGCCCAGACACCTTCGAGTCCCAGGCTGCACTTCCCGCTGTCCACTGCCCGGGCGGAGAGCGACCCGCATCCAGCGACTACGTGGCCGATTACGGGCCGACCGTGGCACTCAGCCTGCTGTCATGCGACGGCACCCAGCCGCCGTGTCACCAGTCCCGGTCTCCCGAAGCCTGTATGGCTTGGATCTCGAATGTGGGCGCCTGGACCGCCACCGACCACCCCGGACCGCCAGCCGTCGACGTCGGCCGACCGCGCTCCCGATCGCACCTGGCGCACCGACATGCACGGCGTCCACGTTGGCCCGGTTGCGGCCGTACCGGATCAGCCAGCCCGCCGCCCGGGCTTTGCGCGCGCCCCGGCTCCCCGCCGTTCCGCCTTCTGCTGTCTCTTGTCCGCGATCCACCGGTCGGTGAGGGCCAGCTGCCGGGTGGCCTGCTGCTCGACGACGCAGCGAGCGAGACGCAGCATCTCGAGCCAGGACAGCGGGTGTATTTCGTTCACATTTTCGATACCGGGAGGAGGCCGGAGGGCTGCCGGAGTCTGGTAGCCGGCCAGCAGGACGAGCGCTTGTGGTGGGCGAGCAGGGCGGCAGGCCGGTAACAGCACGGGCTTGCCGCTGGCCATGTCCACGACCCAGATCCCCTGGGCGTCGAGAGAGAGTACGGCGGCAAGGAGCTTGAGGAGCTCCGGCTCGTCGTTGGCGACGCGGCGGGACAGCAGCGTGTCGCCGCTCTCGTCGGGGACTAGGCGGTGGCGGTGGCCGATCGTTCCCGCGGAGTCAATGCCGCCAACGACCACGCCGGCATGGCCGTACGCAGCGATCTATGTCGCACTTCCCGATGTGGCGACCGGGTCATCGTGGGACGCCGGGCGGCCAAGCCACTACAGCCACGGACAGCAGCCAGCCAAAAGCCGCACCTGGCACCCCTGGGCGGCCCAACAACACGAAGCGCTCGGCCATCCCGTTCCAGGAACGTAAGGCCGGACTGAGGCGCTCAGTCACACTGGTCGGACGGGCGACGGCGTGTCCGGAACGCCGTGTTCTTCGCACTGCACGATGAATGGATCGCCTTCCCCCGCCGCTACTCCCCGGAGGTGGCATGGACCAGCTCTACCTGATCGAGCTTCCCAAATGCGCCCCCGCGCTACCCGACGCCGCCAACACGACGGCCGATTGATCGGCTACACCGCGGCAAGGGGCCTTCTCACGGATGTTCTATGGGCGGCGGTTCACCACCACACCCCTGTCCGTAGCGCGTTCCATGTGTCCGGGCCGACGATGCCGTCGGCTGTGAGCCCCGCGTGACGTTGCACGGTGACGAGCGCTCTGGCGGTGGCTTGGTCGATGATGCCGTTCATGGGCAGTGGCGGGTTGTAGCTGGTCCAGCTGGTGTTCTCGTTGATCAGGCACTGGACCTCGGTCACTCGTTTGTCCGGGTAGGTGACGCCCGCCCGCACCGGCCCGTACCCGTGGTAGTACCCGCATGAGTAAGCCGGGTGGACCGTGGCCGGGCTGGTGGTGGCGCCTGCCGGGCCGACGGCGAGGCAACCGGTGAGTGCTACGGCCGAGCTGAGGAGCAAGACGCGCTTCCGTGTGTCCATCGTCGTCCCTCAGAGGCTGTCAGCACTTGTCGTGTGTCAGCGCGTGCCAGGTGTCCGGGCCGACGATGCCGTCGACCGCGTAGCCGCAGTTGTACGCACTGTTCGTGTTCTTCTGGAAGGCCACCACCGCGTTGTACGTGTGGGTGCCGAAGTCGCCGTCGACCGGGGGGTTGCCGAGCAGATCTGCGTAGCCCCAGTGCACCAGCAGGCACTGGGCCTCCCTCACAGCCGCACCGGTGGAGCCCCGCGAGATCGTGGGATGGGAGGTGACCGGGGTGCAGCCGTAGGCGGCCGGCGACGCGCTGGTGGCCGCCGCAGTCATGGCTGGGGCGGCGGTGGCGGCCGGGGCGGCGGCGATCAGGCCGCCACTGAGCAGGGTCGCGCCGGTGAGTACTGCGGCGCGGGAGATCAACGACATGCTTACCTCCGGTGGAAGACGGCCGGGCGCCCGAGTGAGACAGGCGACGGGCCGGATGCATGGTCCGATGGCCGGTGCCGTCCCCCGTGAAGCTGTCCGGCACCGACCAGGTTCCAGGTTTCCGGGCCGGCGCGTTGTTGCGCACCCTCGTTCCACGGCGTGCAACAATTTCTCCAAGGCACCCTGGTACTTGGGGAATTGTGCGAAACCTCAGGTCGGCAAGTTGTAGCGGCTTGACGATCACGCGTTGGTCGAGGCCCCCCACGTTGCGCCGACGGGAAGCGGGGATCTGACCTACCGGGCCTTGGCGCAGCGCACACCGTATTCGGCGGCCACGCTGTCACGGGACGCGTCAGTCATGTGCGCACGCGACGCAGCCGCGCAGCCACGAAACAAGAGCATCTTCGGGCGAGCTCAACGTTCCGAGTTCGCCTGCCCTTGCCGTCAGCTCGTCGAAGCTGGTGCGGAGCAAGGCGTCGAGCAGCACCTCGCGTGTCGCCGCGCGGCACTCAGGATGCTTTCAGGTGTCCGGTGGCACGGTCGTTGTCCATGACCCATGCAACTTCTGAGACTTCCGAGATTCCCGCGGGCGGCGGGCCTGCCGCTCCGACGCGACACCGGCTGCGCTGGAACAAGGTGCCCGAGGTCACCGTCTACTTCTGGATCATCAAGGTGCTGTGCACGACGGTCGGCGAGACTGCGGCCGATCTGCTGAACGAGAAGGCGGGCCTTGGCCTGACCGGTGTTTCGGTGTTGATGAGCGCCCTGCTGGCCTTGGTGCTGGTGGTGCAGTTCCGTACGAGTGCGTACCGGGCGGGTGTGTACTGGCTCGCCGTGGCCTTGATCAGCGTCGTAGGCACCCTGATCAGCGACAATCTCACCGACAACATGGGCGTGCCGTTGGAGACGAGTACGACGGTGTTCGGGATCGTCCTCGCGGTCGTGTTCGTGGTCTGGTATCGCCGGGAGCGGACGCTGTCCATCCACAGCATCGACACCACCGGCCGCGAGTCCTTCTACTGGCTCGCGGTGCTGTTCACCTTCGCCCTGGGAACTGCCGCCGGTGACCTGGTCTCGGAGCGCATGGACCTCGGCTATTGGCTGTCCGCGGTCCTGTTCGCGGCGGCCATCGCCGCGGTGGCCGTCGCGCACTTCGCGCTCGGTCTCGACGCGGTGTGGAGCTTCTGGATCGCCTACATCCTCACCCGCCCCCTCGGCGCATCGATCGGCGACTACCTCTCCCAGCCGACCGGAGACGGCGGCCTGGGCCTGGGCACTGTGATCACCAGTGCGCTGTTCCTGGCGGTCATCCTCGGTCTGGTCGTGTACCTGGGTGTGACGCGCAAGGACGTCGCCGAGCCGACGGGGTCCCCCCGGCACACGGCCTGACCTGCCGAGCGGCCCGCGTTCAGGATACGTTCAGGCTCTTCGTGCCACGGTCAACGATCTCGGCCGCCGTCGGCGGTCGGCTCATCTCACAGGGCGCTCGTCCCGCTCCCCGGGGACGAGCGCCCTGTCGTTCGACCGGACAGGAGAAGTTGAGTTGGAGAAACCGGAGGTCCTCACCGACCTCGGCGTGGCGAGCACGTCGAGTACGACCAAGTCGGTGATGAAGAAGCTGCCTGAGGTCACGCTGGCTTTCTGGATCATGAAGATCGCGGCGACGACCCTGGGCGAGACGGCGGGCGACCTCTTCGCGCAGACACTGAAGCTGGGCTACTTCCTCACCACGATCGCGCTGTTCCTGGTCTTCGTGGTGACGCTCGTGATCCAGCTGCAATCCAGCCGCTACAACCCGTTTTTCTACTGGACCGTGATCCTGTCGACCAGCATGGCCGGCACCACGATGTCCGACTTCATGAACCGCGACGCCAGCGCCAAATACCTCTCGAACGGCGCGAAGAAGCTGGGCTGGGGCCCGCAGGGCCTCGGCCTCGGCTACCCCGCCGGAGCGGCGATCCTCATCTCGATCCTTTTGGCGATCTTCCTCGCCTGGAAGCTGAGCGGGATGACGTTCCAGATCCGTGACATCGTCACCTTCAAGGGGGAGGCCCTGTTCTGGTCGGCGATCCTTGTGTCGAACACCCTCGGCACGTCTATGGGCGACTTCCTTTCCGACAGCTCCGGCCTCGGCTACGCCGGCGGTGCCCTGCTGGTGACCGGGGTGCTCGCCGTGCTCGCGGCGCTGATGAAGGTGCCTGCGGTTTCGAACGTGCTGCTGTTCTGGATCGCCTTCGTCCTGACCCGCCCGCTGGGCGCCACCGCGGGTGACTTTCTCACCAAGCCGGTCGCCAAGGGCGGCCTGGACCTCGGTACCGCGGGCTCATCGGCCGTCTTGCTCGCTGTGCTGTTCGGCTTGATGGCCTACGCCCAGGTGCAGGAGCGCCGGACTGCCGCCCGGCCGACAGAGGAAGAGGAGGCCCCGACCACCCGGCGGGCAGGCTGATCGTGAACCCGGCTCCGGGCGCGTGCCCGGGGCCGTAGGAAACCCCGCCGCCGACGGCGCGGGCCAGGGCGCGGGACGACGCCGCGAAGAACTCGTGTGGTGGCACGGACAGGTCCGTGGCCGGTGAGCACCCTGCCGGCCAGCGGTGCATAGGTATTTGTGGCCGACCGCCCGCTGTCTGGCCGATCGGAACTGATGTACAAGTGAAGGCTGCAACCTCCGGTCGGCCCATGCCTGGGGAGGGCACAGCGGTCTGCCGAACCGTGCTCGTTTCGATCGATCGTTTCAGGGGGGCATCATGCGCATACGTTTACGTGCCTGGATTCTGATGGGCGCGGGCCTGCTCGCCGTGGGCGCCGGTCCGGCGTACGGGGCTGACACGTCGTCGGCCGAGTCGGCGGCGGCGTCAGTGCAGTACACCGTGCAGGACCTCGGCACCCTGGGCGGTACCCGCAGCGAGGCGACCGCCATCGACGGCAACACGGTCGTCGGGAGCTCACTGACGAGCGGCGACGCCGCCGAACACGCCTTCGCATACGACCTGCGCAGACACACCATGACCGATCTCGGCACGCTGGGGGACTCCAGCAAGGCGACCGGCGTGGAGGGGGATTACGTCGTCGGGGAGTCGGACCTCTCCACCGACGGACCGGCTCATGGATTCACCTACAACCTCCGGACCCGACGGCTCGTCGACATCGGCACTCTCGGCGGCAGCAGCACCAACATCACCGGCCTCGACGGTGACACCGTGGTGGGGACGTCGTCGCTGTCCGGCGACGTGGTCACCCACGCGTTCGCGTACAGCCTGCGCACCCGGACCATGACCGATCTCGGCAGCCTCGCCGGCCCGTCGGGCCACAGCACCGCGGCGGCCGTCAGCGGTGCGATCGTCGTGGGCAGCTCCTCCCTGCCGAACACGCCTGCCACCACCATGCACGGGTTCGCGTACAACGTGCGCACCCGGACGGTGGCCGATCTCGGCACCCTCGGCGGAAGCTCCAGCACAGCCAACGACATCAGTGGTTCAACCGTGGTCGGTCAGTCTCGAACGGCCGGCAACGGCCTTGCCGGATACGCCTACGACCTCCGCACCGGCATCCGCACGGACCTGGGGTCCCACTTCCTGACCGCGCAGCTGATCAGCGGGAGCACTGTGATCGGCGGCGACGGCTTGCTCTCCAGCTCGTTCGACCTCAAGACGCACACAAGTGCCGTGATCGGCTCCGGGCGTGGTGTCACCGAGGTCAAGCAGATCACCGGGAACGTCATGGTCGGTGACAACTTCGCCCCCAACTCCTTCGCCTTCGTCGCCCGCGTCGACAACGGCGACTTCACCTACCTGGCCTCCCTCGGCGGCCTCAACTCCTCCGCGAAGCAGGTCAACTGCCACGGCGTCGTCGCAGGCAGCGCAGCACTTCCGCCCGCTGACCCGGTCTCTGCCAACGGCCCTTTCCACGCCGCCGTCTGGGTACCGGGACACGGTGGCGTAGGGGAGCGAAGCCGTGCGGGTCAAGGCGAGCGGCTTCGGTAGGCCTTCTGCGCGGACCTGGCGGTCTGCCGAAAAGCTGGGGCCAGGGCCGAAGGGGTCCAGCACCTAGACGATCAAGTCCGATGTGTTCGATCGCCTGCGACGGCCAACTGAATGGCGGGCGCGCTGGGGGCTCGAACTCAAGCGCGGGAACTTCCGGCACAGGCGCCGCGTTTCTCCCGCATGCTGGCTATGTGGGGCGCCGCGCTTCCGGCGATGGCCTTTCTCCTGTTCGTCTGCGGCGCGGCCGAGTTGATGATGCGGCGATTCAAGCGGCGCAGCGTCCTCCACCGCGGCCGCGGTTCTGAGCACCGCCCCCTGACAGGATCCGCGTTCAACGAATTCGACCTGGTATTCAACGGCAACAAATCGATCGAGATCGAGCAGCAGCAACATGAGGCGAACCGCCGCGACGACCAGGACGACGGCGCCCCGCCGCGCACGCGTGTCGACCTGGCCGGCGGCACGGCCCGCATCGTCCTCGCGCCCGACCGCGAGGCCGTTCACCGGCCGCGCGGGGGTGCGCAGCAACCCACTGAGGAGCCCCATGGCAAGCTCCTCTGCCCGGCAACTGCAAGACCGAGGCGGCGTTCCCTTCAAAGGATCCGCACCCTTCTCGCGGTGGCGTGCCACGGCAGTGGCACGCTCCTCGCTATGCATGAAGATCGGCAGGGCAGGACAACGGCGAGTGTGTGGGGGCGTATCGCGTGCGCCTGGGCGGTCGCTTTCGCCATGCTTCATTTCTACTGGGCGCTGGGCGGCAACTGGGGTCTGAGTGTCTCGGCGGGGCCCCTGGCCGAGGAACGCCCGGCGTGGTTCGTGGCGGTGGGCCTGTGGGGTGTGGGGGTGCTGTGCCTTGTCGGCGGTGTGCTGGGATGGCTTCTCGCCCGGCCGCGGCCCCGTGGTCTGGCCGGACGGGTGGTCAAGGCTCTGGGCTGGTCTGTTTGCGCTGTACTGCTGGTGCGCGGCATCGCGGTTGAGATGCTGTTGCTGACCGACACAGCGGGCCAGGAGGCAGACGTAAGCCCGGAACAGCGGCTGTGGACGCTGGTGCTGTGGAATCCCTGGTTCCTGGTCGGCGGTCTTGTCTTCGGCCTGTCCGCCCGGGAGTTCGGAAGAGCGGACGGTTCGATTGGCGGAACCGCCTGAATGGCGTCGGGGATCACGAGCAGACTATCCGAGATCATTGCGTGACTGATCGATGCCAACCCTTCCGGCTCCGTCTCCGCCCCGTCGGGGACCGACGACACGTACTGCCAGAAGTCCTGGAGGAACACGGTCAACCGGGCGGTGCTGGTCACGGAGTACTGGAGCAACGGCTCGACGTCGACGGCGACGCTGAACGCGCTTCAGGGCACGGGACTTCTGGTGGCCCACCGACCGCGTCAAGCCCGGCAGCGTCACCGTGACGCTTCTCCCGGCCACCTGAAACTGCGGTCGGCACAGCAGGCTGGGTTCGCCCCGTGACACGTATGGTCTTCCTTGATCGGTCAGGGTCGTTTCGTGGGGGCTGGGCATGATCCGCTATACCGATGACATTGCCAAGGCCGACGAAGGCATGCTGTGCGGGTTCTTCGTTGGTTGGCCCAAGCCGCCTTCGCCCGCACAGCACTTGGCCGTGCTGCGTGGGAGCTTCCGCGCGGTGCTCGCGATCGACGAAGCGGCGGGTCGTGTCATCGGATTCGTGACCATGATCAGTGACGGCGTGCTCACTGCGGCTATTCCTTGGCTGGAGGTCCGTCCCGGTTACCAAGGCCAGGGAATCGGGAGCGAGCTGATGCGCCGCATCCTGGAGGGCACGGAGCGGTTCTACTCGGTGGACCTGCTCTGCGACGCGCCGCTGCAGCCGTACTACGCCCGCTTCGGGATGACCCCGGTGGCCGGCGCGGCCCTGCGCCACCCCACGGCACTGCGCGGCGGCGCCATCGCAGGGCAGCACGGGCGGGACGCTGGGCCCTGACGCCAAGCTCGTCATCGCTCTTCGCGGGCATCCTCCGGGGCCCCGATCCAGCGGCTCGTCTCGACGTCGGCGGATGTGTCCCGCACCAGGGTCGGCGCGATCACCAGTTCCTCGACGACCGTCCGCTGCGGGAGCGTGGCGCACAGCAGGACGGCTCGCGCCACGTCCTGCGGCTGCACCATGGCGGCCCGCGCCTCCTCGCCCGGCGGGACGGCGCGGTCGTCCAGGATCGGCGTGTTCACTTCGCCGGGCAGGATGGAGATGGCGCGGACGAGGTCGTTGCGGAAGGTGTTGCGCAGATACGTCATGAAGTTGCGGACGCCCGCCTTCGCCGCGCCGTACGGGGCTCCGCCGAGCAGGGTGGGCCGCACCGCGGCCAGCGACGAAACCGTGATGACCGTGCCGCCGCCGTGCGCCAGCATGTCCGGGAGGACGGCCTGGGTGAGCAGATAGACCGCGGTGAGGTTGACGCCCATGACGGCGTTCCACTCGGCCTCGCTGATCCAGCGGACGTCGAGCACCCTGCTCGCGCCGCCCGCGTTGTTGACCAGGATGTCCACGGGTCCCGCCATCTCCCGCGTCCACGCGACGAGTTCGCGGACCTCCCCGGCGTTCTCGACGTGCGTGGGGCGGGTGAAGGCCGTGCCACCGGCGTCCTCGACGGCCGTGGCCACCTCCTCGAGGAGGTGCGGCCGGCGTCCGACGAGGATCACCGTCGCGCCCGCCTCGGCGAGCAGCAGCGCCGTCTCCCGGCCGATGCCGGTGCCCGCCCCGGTGATCAGTGCGGTCTTTCCGTCGAGGAGTCCCATGGGCTTCATTCCTCCCAGCCGTGGGCGCGCCGCACGCCCTCAGGTCAGGATGCCCTCGCAGAAACCGTCGGCGACACCCGGCCGGAAGCGGATCTCGGCGGGCTGTTCTCGCCGACGGGGGTGGCAACGTCGTTCGAAGGTGCGGTACATCGATGGAGTGCCTGCGCGGCGGCTGTTCGGCACCGATTGCTGCTTCGGACAAGACACTGGGGAGGACACGTGGGGGAGCTGGCCGCATATGAGGTCTGGCATGGTGACTGCTTGGTCGGCGAGCTGTGGGACGTAAGCGTCGATCAGCCGTGGTTTCTTGGCCGGTTCGTGCCAGGAGCGGGATGGGATGAGCTCAGCCCGCTCTTTGCCGCGCAGGAGGAGGCGCGACGCCGGCACTTCCCTGAGCACCTGATCGGGGCGATTGCCGCCGTGCGAAATCTCGAAGTGGAATTGCGGCCCGTGGCAGGCGGTGAGCCGATTCACCCCTGGATGATCTACCTCAGCGAAGGGCGAGCCAGCTTCCGGTATTGACCTGTCACCATGCGGCGGCAAGCTGGAGGCGCTCCGGAACACCCTGGGCACGGGCGTAGGGCCGGAAGCGGGGGAGAAGGCCGTCTACGAGGCGGATGCAGCGGGGCTGCGCCGATGCGACGGCCAGGAGCAAGGACTGGGTGGCGGCTGCGAGGGGGCGCGGGCTCTTTCAGATCGAGGTAGCTCGCGGCACGGTAGGCCAGGAACACCCCGCGGTTCTTCTCCCACCGCAGGACTCACCTTGCCCCTGCGGGACGTGGTCGTCCGACCACGGAACTGCGGCCAGAGCCAAATTCAAATAGCCCCCTCAGCGCATTGGTATGGCGAGGCAGCGTGGGTGGTGCGGGTACCTCCGTTGAACGGCAGACAGCTGCGCCACCGTTGAGGTTGCCGTTCGATGGCACAGGTCGGTGGGGGCCTCAATGTTCTCCGTCAAGCGTGCGGGGCAGTTGCGGTCCGGGGTCGATCTTCTTCGTGGGCATGAGAGTGTCTGGGTGTGTCTGAGATCAGTGTGCTGCGGGCGGCCTTGGCTGAGGCTTCGTCTCCTTCGTGGTCGCACCGTGTCCGTGCCGGGTGTGACCTTGCTGCATTCGCTGATGTTCCCCAAGCGGCGGAGAAGTTGGTGGGTCTGCTGCTGGACGCTGCGGACACGGCGGTGACTCGGCAGGCGGCAGAGGCCCTGGCCCGGGTGGGGACGGTGGCGGCCGTGAGACTCATCGCTCTCGCGGTTGCCGAGGCCGACGACAACCAGGCTGACTGGATGCGGACCGGGCTGGATGACGCGCTCGCGGGACTGGACAGCGCGCCAGATATCGCGGCGGTCTGCGGGCGGCTCGCCCGGGACCCGGCAGGAGCTGTCCGTCGGGGAGCCGCGGAGATCTTGGCGTGGACACAGGACACATGGTGCTGAAGTGGGTCGGACTGTTTGTCGACCCCGCGCTGAAGGACGCGCTGCGCCATCTCCGATCTGTGAAGTCTCAGCAGCCGTCCGCTGCGGACTCCGCCGAGTTCGCTGACTGGCGGGAGAGGATCGCTGAGGCCTTGGATGCGTCGGCATGTGTGCTGGTCCTCGAGGAGGACCAGGTCAAGGCCAGAGCGGAGACGGCTGCGGCGCGGAAGCAGGCTGCAAAGGTCCGACGCCGGGGCGCGACCAGGGCTGGCGAGCGCTGATATTGCGGGTGGCCGATATTGCGGGTGGCCATCCACATGGTGACGTCGCGGACGATGTCGTTGACGCTGGTCGAGACAGCGACCTCATGTTCGCTCCGGGTGGTGTCGCTGCGGGACGACCTCGTAGCCGCCTTCGTCCAACACGGCCACCGAGGCGAATCAGGCGGGGGCGTCCTCGTTGGGCTGGATGACGACGAAGGCGTTGTCGGAGTCGTTGAGGTCGCTGGCCATCGTGAACAGCGCATCCTCGGACGGGTCGTCGATGCGGTCGCCGTCTCGCTGTCGGCACCGTAGTACCGGTCCCATCTGCTGCTTCTCCCTTCGCCTCGTACTGACACAGGGACGTCGTCTCCCTGCTCCGATATTCGAGCCGACCCTTGATCAAAAGCGCGAGCTGCCAACTGGTCACTCGCTGCGCTCACCCGGCGCTCCAAGGCACCGGTCCGGATAATGTCTTGATCCGCCCCAGGTCGAGCGGAACACTGTCGCGGTGCTGCGCCTGGCCGGAGACCGCCAGGCGGTGCCAGATACGACGTCCCGGGAGTGCCCACCGATGCCAGACCTCGTGCCCGCCCTACCTCCGGGCTACCAGGCAGCCCCAGCGACAGCCAATGACATCAGCACCATCCATCGCCTCGTCTCGGCTTGCGAGCGCGAGCTGCACGGCCGGTGGCAGACCGACCCCGGGGGCATCGCTGCCGTCCTCGCCCGGCCGGGGCTGGTCCCACAGCTGGACACCCTGCTGATCCACGACCAGGCGGGACAACTGGCCGCTCGTGCCTGGGTGAACCGGCGCTCCGAGGTGGACGTCCACCCCCAGCATCGGGGCCGCGGTCTCGGCACCGTGCTCCTGGACTGGACCGAGGCCAGGGCCCGCCAGACAGGGAGCGAACAGATCGTCCAGACCGTGCCGGACGACGATACGAACGCCGTCGCACTGCTGCGCTCCCGCGGATATGAGCCGATGGTGACCGAATGGCTGCTGGAGATCGCCATGCCCGACGAGCCAGCGGTACCCGAACCGCCTACGGGCATCATGGTGAGGCCGTTCCTCTCCGGCGATGAGCATGATGCGCACCAGCTCATCGAGGACGCCTTCGATGAATGGCAGCAGCGGCGCAAGTCCTACCAGGAGTGGGCCCAGCACACCGTCGAACGCCCCACTTTCGCCCCCGAGATGTCAGCGCTGGCCTTCCATGGCGCCCAACTGGTCGGCGCCGCACTCTCGTTGGACCTCCCAGAGACCGGCGAAGGCTATATCGAAGAGGTCGCCGTACACCGTGACCACCGCAACCGGGGCATCGCCCGCCTACTGCTACGTCAGGCCTTCCGTGCCTTCCATCGGCAGGGCCGGCGGACCTGCACCCTCGCTACGCACTCTGACACCGGCGCGCTCGCCCTGTACCTACGCGTGGGCATGACGGTTCGACACAGCTCCACGGTCTACCGGAAGAGCCTGCGGACGGTCTAGTGGTCAATTCGCTCTTCGCCTGATCGTGGTCAGCATGGCATGAGGGGCAGACCAGCCGGTTCGGCAGCGGCTGTCCCCGGCCAAGTGGATCTCGGTGGTCAGTTCGCCGTGGGAGCGGCCGATGGCATGGTCGGCCGGCTCACCTGATGGGGCCCCTTTTGGAGGGCCCCGGCGGCTTGCTGGCGGGCGCGGACGATGGTGGAGTTCACCGCTACGACCCAGTCCAGATCGTCTTCGGCGTCGGCCTGGACGAGCAGGGCAGTGAACACTCGCGCCGAGGTGCCGTCGATCGCCCAGTTCCGCAGCCGCGTGTAGAGATCCTTCCAGGATCCGTACTCGGGCGGCAGGCACCCACTGCAAGCCGGTCCGGAACTCCCACGCGATCGCGTCGATGACCTGTCGGTGATCCCGTCAGCGCCCACCCCGCCTGGGGGATCGGTCTCGCAACGACGGCTCGATTCGCGCCCAGTGCACAGCAGTTGACGTCACGCCCAGACCAACGCCCCGATCGTCGGGAGAGGAGCAGGGTCACCGCGCGGCCGGGAAGATACGCCCGCCCACACGGCAGGCGGACGACAATGTGTGACAATTCGATGTGTCGCGCGGACACAGCATCCATACGCGCGGCAACTAGTCGTGGTGATCGACTGCCGTGACCCCGACCGTCCCGCCCGGTTCTGCACCGCCGCGCTCAGCTCCGTCGCCGAGGGCGGGGCCGTGAAAGGCGAGGCCGCGCGGAAGACCAGCGGCGGCATGTACCGGAGGCTGCGCCCGCATGACGGGCAGGGCATCGAGATCCTCCTGTAGCGCACCGCCGACATGAAAGGTCGCGGAGAACCGTCTTCACCTGGACTTGCGTACCCGGGACCTAGTGTAACCGCCGAGGTCCGCCGGGTCACCGACTTGGGCGCGGCCGTGCTCCCGGGCGTCCGGTCCGCGAGAACGGCAGGACATGGCACATCCTGGCGGATCCGGACGGCAACGAGTTCTGCGTTATCGCCCCGCCCGACGCCTACCGGACGGGGCCATGACACGGCCGGCCATACCGCAGCCCGCGCCAATTTGCGGTTACCGCGTTGCGGTGGCCAGTGCCGCGCGGATGGCGTCCTCGCCGACCGGCTGGCCCTTCTCGTTCGAGAACGGCCCGTACGGGGTCCCCCACACCGGCGTGCCCGTCGCCTGCCGCCAGCTATCGGCCAGCGGTCCCGCGTCCACGACGCTGTACCCGATGGATTCGATGAATTCGGTCACCGCCGCCTTCGCCGGCGCGGAGTCCCCGGCGATCGGCAGGTACGAGCGGTCGGCCGCCCCCGCCGGGGGGGGGGCGAGTGACAGCAGGTGCTTGAAGAAGATGTTGTTGAACGCTTTCACGACCATGGCGTCCGGGATGTACCGCAGCAGCAGTTCGCTCGAGGTGAGCGACTTGCTGTCGAGCTCGGGGATGTGCCCGTCACGCTCGGGGCCGTAGTTGCACGTGTCGATGACCGTCTTCCCGGCCAGTGGCGCGGCGGGCAAGTTGGGGAACGCCTTGACCGGCACCGTGACCACGACGATGTCACCGGCCGCCGCGGCCTCCCCGCTCGTCGCCGCGGACGCCCGCGGCCCCAGTTCCGCGGCCGTGTCCGCGAGCGTTTCGGGACCGCGCGAGTTGCTGAGCACGACCTGGTGCCCGGCCTCGATGGCGAGCCGCGCGATGGTACTGCCGATGTATCCGCTTCCGATGAATCCCACAGTCGTCATATTCTCAGCGTTCCTCCAGAAGAGCCGAACCCGTGCCATTTGCCGGACTCGTTGCGATTCGGTCCCTGCCGTCAGCCGGCGGAGAAGTAATGGCCGTTGTCCAAATCGGCGAGCAGGCTGGGCTGAGAGGGTTCCCAGCCGAGGGTCCGGCGGGTGAGGAGGTTGGACGCCGGGTAGTTCTGCGTGACTATGTTCGCGAGGAACCCAAAGTATCCCGGCACCATCAGTACGTCCGCGGGAACGCTCACGACGGGCAGGCCCAGACGGCTGCCAATGGCCTCGGCGATCTCGCGGAACGGAATGCCCCCGTCCCCAACCGCGTGCCAGTATTTGCCAGCCGGCCCCTTCTCCAGCGCCAAGCGGAACAAGGAGGCGACATCGCGGACGTGCACGGCGTTCCACAGGTTCGCGCCGTCTCCGGGGTAGCCGACGAAACCCTTCTCCTTCGCGAGCGCGATCAGCGTGGGGAGGAAGCCGGCACGATCGGTCGTGCTGTGCGCGATGTTGGCAATCCGCACGACCGCAGACCGCACTCCCCGCTCGGCGAGGCCGACTACGGCGGTTTCCACGACGTTACGAACCCGCAGGGTGCCCTTGTACTCATCGCCGCCGGGAAGGGCCGGGTCCTCCTCGGTGGCCGGCCGGCCCAGGTTCCCTGGCGAGCCTATGCTCCCCGCCGCGACCAGCGGCTTTCCGGTTCCCGCCAGTGCCTCGCCGTACGCGAGCATGATC
The DNA here is from genome assembly GCF_053611185.1 of Streptomyces sp. NPDC054834. Taxonomy (NCBI): domain Bacteria; kingdom Bacillati; phylum Actinomycetota; class Actinomycetes; order Kitasatosporales; family Streptomycetaceae; genus Streptomyces; species Streptomyces sp. NPDC054834. The sequence goes on from NZ_JBSGZV010000056.1 coordinate 32,343, forward strand.
GGGAGCTCCGCGGCGGCCACGGCGTCGAGCCCGCCGGAGGGAAGCAGGTCTTGCCTGTGCGCGACGTGGATGACGCCGTCGGAGTCCGCGGCCGCCTCCTTGAGCCCGTCGAGATCCTGGAGGTCGCCGCGACGCACCTTCGCGCCGAGCGCGGACACCGCCGCCGCGGCTGTGTCCGACCGGGCCAGGCCGGTGACCTCGTGCCCGGCGGCGATGAGCTCGGGGATGATGTACGAACCGGAGTGGCCGGTCCCGCCAGTGACGAAAATGCGCATACTACTGCTCCTTGTGAGGGTAGGTGGAGGGCTGTTGTTCTCGTGCCGTAGATCGACTGGCCTGATGTGGCGCGAGAAGCGATGGTGTGGGTGCGCTCAGCTGAGAATGGTGATGCCGAGGGAGAAGTTGGTGTGCTTGACGGAGTGGGTGATGAGGCCCAGCTCCAGCAGGCCGACGTTCTCCAGTGCCCGCGCCATTGGCAGCTCCCCGGTGTCCATCGGGCGCAGCCCCAGGCTCTCGATGAACGCCGACACGCGTGCCTTTGCCTGCGCGTCGTCGCCGGCGATGAACACGTCCAATGGGCGACCCTCGGCTGGGCCGGCCGCCAGAACATGGGAGAACAGGGTGTTGAACGCCTTGACGACATGCGCGCCGGCTAGCCCTGTCGACGCCGTAGGTCGTCGCCTCGTTCTGCTGAGCGTTGCCGTAGTGCCGACGACAGCGGCATGCCTGCGGCTGTTACCAGGAGGCTGGTGCGCGGCGCCTGCCATGAATGTCCGAATCGCTGATCACCTGGGCGGAGATCACCCTCATGACCAGCCGCCTCACCTGCAAACCCGCCACCTGCCGCCCCGCGCTGAGGCCGCAACCGGTGCCCTTGCTGCTCGCCGCTTGAGCGCGCTCGCAGGCACACGCATGCGGCACCGTCACGAGACGACGTCCTGACTGAACGTCTCTCGACAGGTCCAACGGCTGTGCCCTGACGGTTCGTTCCCAATACGGATGTGACGTTTCGCCCAGCCTTTTGACCTGTCGCCGCACCCGCCGCCATCCCATACTCCAGAAGCTGACGAACCGACAGCTGAAGGAGCACGATGAACGCAGCGGCGGCAGCTGGGACCTGGAAGCTCGGGGACCTGGAGGTCAACCGCGTCGGCTACGGCGCGATGCGGCTGACGGGCAACGGCATGATGGGAAACTCCGACGGAACGCCGATCGACCGCGATGTCGCCGTCCGGCTGCTGCACAGCGCATTCGAGCAGGGCGTCAACCACATCGACACGGCGGCCTTCTACTTCTCGCCGCTGCGCTCCGCGAATGAGCTCATCAACCGGGCCCTCGCGTCCTGGCGCGACGACGTGGTCGTGGCGACCAAGGTCGGCCCGGGGCGTGACCCCTCCGGCGAGTGGCTCACCATGGCCCGCCCCGACCAGCTGCGCGGCCACGTCGAGGAGAACTTGCGCCAACTCGGCCGGGACCACCTGGACGTGGTGAACCTGCGAAGCAACGGCATGGATTCGAGCGCCGAGCACTTCGGCGCCCTCGCCGAGCTACGCGCGGCGGGCCTGGTCCGGCACCTCGGGCTCTCCAACGTCCGGCCGCAGCACGTCGCCGAGGCCCGGGCGATCGCGTCCGTGGTCTGCGTGCAGAACTCCTACGGCCTGGACTGGCGCCGCGCCGACGAGAGCGGACTCGTGGACCTGTGCCGGGAGCAGGGCATCGCCTTCGTCCCGTTCTTCGCAATCTCCGGGCTGCGGCGCGAGGCGGCCGCGGTCCAGGAGCGGGACGCTCGTCTCCACACGGTCGCCAGCGCCCACGGCGCGACGCCCGCCCAGATACGCCTCGCCTGGACCCTCCACCGCGGACCCCATGTCCTGGCCATCCCCGGCACCACCAACCCGGCTCACCTTGCCGAGAACATCGCTGCCGGCGCCCTTCGCCTGACCGAGGAGGAGCTGGTTCTCCTCGACAAGCCGGACGAGACCGACGACTGAACGCGCCTGTGTCCGGCCCCCGGCGAGAGGTTCAGACACAGGCTCTGAGCTTGTCCTTTATGGTCTGGCCTGGTCGCGTTCGGCGATGGTCTCGGGCCGCCTAACCGTTTTGCCCCCGTCGTAGCGGGTGGCGGGGTGTCGGTTCTTCGAGCCGAGTGGCCTGCCGGGGCCGGGCCGGTTGGGTTTCGGCGCACGGGCCGGACAGGGCAAGTTCGGGCGGAGGTTTCTGAACCCGCGGCGGACCCGGGCAGGGGTGAGCCGACCGGGCTCGGTCGGCTACTCCCAGGGGCGGCGGAGGTCCGCGGCCAGCGGGCGGGCGAGGCGGAGTTGGGTGTGAGCGACGACGATCAGCCAGGTCCACCGGTCCGCCGCCTCGGGGGTGCGGAGCTTCGGGCGGGTCCAGCCCAGCGTCTGCTTGATCACCCGGAAAGTGTGCTCAAGGTCGAATCTGCGCAAGAACGCCTGCCAGCGTACGTCGACGCCCTCACCCGACAGGCCGGTGGCCGACGTCCACAATCAGACGGGAAGTGGATCGTGGCCGCCGGGCAGGCGGTCAACCTCCAGGCGGATCAACGTGCCTTCGATGACGGGGAGTTCGCCGGTGTGGTCGATCCACGCCGATCGGGTGGTCAGACGAGGATGGATGCGGTCCCAGGCAATCGCGCGTGCGGTGCCATAGCGGCCGGTGACCTGCACCGTCGCGGCGTCAGGCTTACCCCAGGTGTCGGGCTTGCCGAAGCGGAACTCCTTGCCGTGCTTCGGCGGCCGTCCGCCCTGCGGCGGTGAGGTCCACGGCACCGGGACCGGCTTGCGCATCACACGGTCCGTGCGCATCCGCCCGAGGACCTCTACCGGCAGCCCCTCCAGCAGATAGGCCATGCGCGGAGCGTCGTAGCCGGCGTCGAAGACGATCAGGATGTCGCGGTCGCCCGCCTTCCAGCGGCCCATGTCGATGAGGTCCTCGACCACGCGGCGGACCCGGGCGGCGGTGACCTCGGCGACGTCGTCGGTTGGGCCCAGCCGCAGTGCGTCCAGGATCTGGCACCAGGATGTGCGGCCCGATTCCAGCGCGGCGACAAACGAGTAGGGTCAGCCGGGCACGAACTGGTCCGAGGACCGGCCGCTGCGGCCGCAGACGTGGCAGAACAAGCGGTCCGGGCTGGTCGGCGCGTCCGGCCGGAGCCAGTGGGTGACGTCCACCGCCAAGACCAGGCGCCCGTCGGCGGCCTTGGGCTGCGGCAGCCCGGCCAGCACCTGCCTCAGCCGCGCCACATCCACGTTCCCGCAGTTGAGCGCCTCGTACATCGCGCCGTGCCCGCGCCGGTGCTCAGCCGTCAGCGTGAGGTCCACCGGCGTGGTCACCGGCCCGTCCATACACAACAACGCATCGGTCAGCTCGAACAACGTGTCTCCACGCGCGGTCAGGCAGTCGAAGAAGTCGTCCCGGAAGTGTGACGCCACCGCGCACGTTTCCCGCTGGACGTCGTGGTGCAGCAGACTCATTCCCCCACGGCCTTCGTCCTGGTCAAGTGCCTCTTTGGTCGGAGAACAGGATCAAACGAAGGCCGTGGTCACGTCCCACGGAATCCCCGTACGAGCGATCACGTTCGGGGCATCGTTCGAGGACAGATCATCAGGAACAAGCTCAGCTTGTCGATCAACGTCCTCTCCAAGAGGGTCAGTTGGAGGCGGGTGGGCCGCCCGCCGACTCGGTCGTGGCGGGTGCCATCGGCCTCATCCCGGAACGCCGTCGCTGGCCTCGTCGCGGGCCGCGGGTGCCGCGCCCTTCCGCCGACCGTCAGCGGGCCTGGCGCCGCGCAGGCCGAAGGCGGAGACCGCCGCCCCCAGCAGCACCATGACCACCGGGACGACGAGCGCGGTCCGGTAGGCATCCAGCACCGCGCCCGGTGAGCCATCGGCACCGGCCGCGGCGATCCCGTACACCGCGGTCACCGCGGAGATCCCGACCGCGGAGCCGAACTGGGTGAACGTGTACAGCAGCCCGCCGGCCAGGCCCTGCTCCTCCTTGGCCACACTGTCGGTCGCCGCGATGGTGAGCGGACCGTATGCGAGGGCGAAGGCGGTGCCCGCGATGATCAGGCTCGGGAACATCACCGCGTACGACCAGTCCATCTCGACCGGCAGAAAGAGCCCGTAGGCCGCGATCGCCAGCAGGAAGCCGCCGAAGATCACCCGGCTGTTGCCGTAGCGGTTCACCAGGCGCGGGGTGAGGGCGGGCGCCAGCACGGCATCGCAGCCCATGACGATCAGTGCGATCGCGGTCTGCAGGGAGGACCAGCCGCGCAGCTCTTGCAGGTAGAGCGTGATGATGAACTGGAAGCCGAAGAACGCACCGAGGAAGAGCAGCGCGGCGAGGTCGGCTCGTACCATCGCGGCCTCACGGAAGATTCCCAGCCGGACGAGCGGCGTTTTGGCGCGCCGTTCGATCACGATGAACGCCGCCACCAGCGCCAGGCCAGCGGCGAGCGCGCCTAGGGTCAGCCCGAGCCCTTCGCCGCGGTGCTCCAGCCGGACGATGCCGTAGGCGAGCAGCAGCATCGCGGCGGCGGCGCTGGCCGCGCCGAGCATGTCGTAGCCGTGCTGTGTGGGCTCGGGGCGGGCCTCGGCCGGCAGCAGCCTGAGCGCCGCGAGCAGGATGGCGCCGGCTAAAAACACGGGGGCGAAGAACACCCAGCGCCAGCCGAGTTCGGTCAGCAGCCCGCCGATGACGAGGCCCAGCGAGAAGCCGCCGGCGCCAGCGCCGGCGAAGACCAGCAGGGCCTTGTCGCGCTGCGGCCCTTCCGGATACGAGGTTGTGATGATCGACATGGCGGCGGGGGTCATGAAGGCCGCCGCCACGCCGGTGACGAACCGGGCCACTACCAGCATCCAGCCGTCGATCGCGAAGCCGCCCAGCATGGAGAAGACCATGAAGACACCCAGCCAGGTGAGGAACATCCGCCGCCTGCCCAGCAGATCGGCGGCGCGGCCGCCGAGCAGGGTGAAACCGGCGTAGCCGAGCACGTAGCCGCTCATCACCCACGCCGCCGTGCCGGTGCTCAAGGTGAGGTCTGCGCGGATGGTGGGGACGGCAACGGCCAGCATGGCGACATCGCTGCCCTCAAGGAAGATCGTTCCGCACAGGACGAGCAGCAGGGCCAAGGATCGTCCGCTCTTGCGGGCCGCGGGGATGGTGGACGCGGATGCGCTCTTCACCTGTTGAGCCGCTCGGTCACCTCTGGTGCATCAGTAGCGGACGCTGTCCGTCGTGCAAGCTGCACAAGCCCAGCCACGTCGCCCGTGCCCGCACGTCGAACCATCCATCCCGGAGTCTCCACAATCGCCATGGCCGCGACCGTACCGAGCAGCAAGCAACCCAGGCCACGCCTTTTTCTGCACCCGGAGGTTCGCGGGGGTGCCCAGAGCAGAGGTTAAAAGACAAGCTGAGGTTGTCGTTCAACCAGTGGAGGCCGGTGAAGGGAGACGGGATGATGGGCTGATGAGCCATGATTCCATGCCTGGACCGCCGCACGCGCGAGACAGCGAAGTGATCGATCCCACCCCCACGCGTCCGCAGCGGCAGGACTGGCCCGCAGACGCGATGGCCCCGGGGTGCAGGGTCACTGTGCTGCGCGACGAGGCGTGAGATGGACCATGGGTTCGTAGGACAGTCCAATCTCATCTTCGAACTCATACAGGAACGGTCGCTTCTTAACGGACGGCGTAGGCCTGGTCCGCCCGGACGCGGCCGGGGCGAGTGCGGGGCCTGCCCGGCCCGATGCGGGGCACGCGGATCGCCTTCAGGACGTGCTCGAACTGCGGGGGGTCTTCGCGCTGTCCGGCCGTCATGACGATCGACATCGGCTTCTGGCCCTGCTCAACGCCCAGGTGCAGCCTGGTGGTCAGGTCCCCGCGCGAGCGTCCGAGGCCGCGGCCGCCCGGCTCGGTGGCGATGCCGCCAGGCGGCTCCTTTTGCAAGCCCCCTTTTCCGCGCGTCGCCATCGACGAACTTGGCTATATGGAACTGGACCGTCGCGGCGCCGAACTTGCAGTTCCAGGTTTTGGCGGAGCATGAGGAGAAGAACACTGTGGCAATTGCCAGCAACGAATCCTTCAGCGGCTGGACCGAGACCTTCACCGACCCTCGCCTCTGCGCGGCCAAGGCCGACCGCCTGACCTTCAACGGCCCGATCATTCCAATAGGCACCGAATCCTAACGACTCGCCTACACCCGAGCCTAAACCGAACAGGCCAGCTGACCTGGGGCGCGAGGCTGGCCAACCGTCAGGTGGCCGGAGAACGTCAGCTCAGACAGGTTTGGTCAAGAGCCGGATCCCTTATGCATCCCGTTCAGAAAAAACGCCGGATCGTTGGGCGCACCCTGTCTTACAGTGGCGCCATGAGCGATCACTCCGAAGCGCCTGTCACGCCCGTCGAGGCCTATGAAACCCCCTACTACGTGGCTGTCTTCACTACGGTGCGAACCCAGGACCAGAGCGGCTACAGCGAGACCAACGCACGCATGGAAGACCTGGTGAAGGACGTCCCTGGGTTCCTGGGGATGGACCACGCGCAGACTCCTGGCGGGCTGGGCATCACCGTCGGGTACTTCCGCGACGCCGACGCCCTTACAGAGTGGCGGAGCAACGCCGAGCACCGCGCGGCGCAAAAGCGCGGGCAAGCCGAGTGGTACGAGAGCTACACGCTGCATGTGGCGAAAGTGGAGCGGAGCCACGGGTTCATGCGAGCGAAGGTCCCGCAGAGCCCGACAGCGAGCTGACCAACCGAAGTCACCTCAGCGACTGTCCCGCCGCTAGCTCACATCGAACGGGTCGGCGTGCCCCTCGCCAGCCCGGTCTAGCGGGAAACCGCGGGGAATGATGGGCAATCACCGGCACCGCGAGCGGGAAATGCCCAGGAGTTGGAGCCGCCCGCCCCTCGGAGGAGCGGCTGCGCTGGTGTTGAAGGTGACGGAGAACATCATGAAGCCGACGATCTGGGTGACCGCGTTGAGTGCGCCGGAGATCTGGCTGAGTTCGTTGCCGTGGGCCCACAGTGTTTCGCCCGAGGCGCGCAGTACGTATCGCACGCGCTGTCCGGGGTTCATCACGTAACTCAGGGTGAGCTAGATGGGCAGGTACAGCGCGACGAGCCACAGGGCGGGTCGGTTGCGGGCGTGCTCGGTCAGCACCTCGCACCCGGGTCGCGCTCCCTCTGGGGACGTCCCTCACGACTACCGCCGGACGGCTGGGCATTCCTCTCAGAGGCCCGGCACCCCCGACCACGGTTCACCTGGGTCACCTGGGTCACATGGGTCGCGGTGATGCGGGCAACCGGTGATCAGGCAGCGACGTTGAGAGAGGAGGCCTTCATGCAGAAGGGGAAGTGGATCACAGGTGGTGCCCGTGCGCAGCTGGCTGAGGCCTTCGCCCGGGAGTACGGCGAGGGCCGGTCGATCCGGGCCATAGCAGAGGCCCATGGGCGGTCCTACGGCTTCGTGCACCGCGTGCTCACCGAAGGGGGTGTACGCCTCAGGGCGCGTGGGGGCGATGTGCGCACCGGCACCGCCCGGTCGGCGCCGTGACGGCAGCCGAGGACACCGGACGCCGAGAGGCGTCACCGGGCTGGCCACCGGCGCCGGAAAAGTGCATACGGTGATCGATTGCGGGCACACGATTTTCCCGGTGGAAGTATCTGTTCGCTTGCAACCGTGAGGCCACCGATGGTGCGCGCGCTCGGAGATGCCGCGGGCAGAGGTGTCGCGGGCCCGGTGAGACGGCCCGTATATCGAGAGGGATTGTCGCTGTGCTCCTGCCTGGGGAGAAAGAATTGCCTGCGGAGAAAGAATTGCGTGCGGTGCTGGCCCGCTTCGCCGAGGCCCGCTTCCGGCATGACCTGCATCCCACCGGCTACTCGAGCCGAGAGCTGGAAGACACCTCCTACAGGCTGTGCGTCATGACCGGTACCCAGTCGGTGGACCAGGCCCTCATCGCGGCCGACGCCCTCCTGGAACGGATGCGAGCGGACCGTCGTACGGCCACTCGAGCACCCCAGACTCTGGCTGCATGATTTCAACGAAAGGGCAACTGGGCGACAAGAGAGGGCTCGGATCAGAGATCCCCCTGACCGACCCGTGACCAGGCAAGTACAAGAGGCACGTCTAGTGACCGTCGCAGCAACCGTCCCTGCGCATCAGCCGCCCGACCCCGAGCCAGTCCTTCCCGGCCGTGGTCGTGGGACGGGTTGTGGGTTCGAAGGCTGCCGTCAATTCCTCGGTGGTGTACGGCACTCCGCCCCTGAGCACCGCCACGGTACGGACCAGGGTGGCGAAGTCGGTGAACGGGTCGCCGTCCACAACGGTCAGGTCGGCGAGCCTGCCCTCCTCGAGGGTGCCGAGGTCGCGGTCGGCACCGAAGAGGCGGGCGGGTAGAACGGTGGCGGTGCGCAGGGCCTGAGCCGGGGACAGGCCGCCTTGGTACAGGGCGCGCAGGCCGAGGTGGAGGGAGAGGCCGACGGGGACGAGCGGCTGGTCCGTGCCGAGTGCGAGGAGTCCGCCCGCGGCCAGGATTCGCCGGTAGATGTCGGTCTCCGTTCGCAAGGTGGCGAATTGGGCCGGCGTGGGCGGCACACCGGCCGCCTGGCGGACGGTGGCCGTGTCCCACGGGGGCATCACCACAGTGACCCGGGGGTCGTCGGCGAGGTCGGGGTCCGCGCCGAGGAGGGGTAGGGCGGTGAAAGGGGTGGCGATCAGCGAGAAGCGCACCCCACGCGCGGTGTAGATCTCCACGAGGTCCTGGTGGGCGCGGCCCGTGGCGGTGACGGCGTGACCGGACTCGGCCCGCTGAGTGGCCTGCAGATGGGTCGTCAGGTCCTGACCCAGCTGGACGCCGGGCGAGAGCAGATGGCCTCCGGTGCGCACACCGAGGCAGTCGTGGGCGAAGCGGGCGGCCTCCTCCATCACCCAGCCGGGCGCTCGCACATAGGTTTTGACGAAGTCCCAGTCCAGCGCCGCACCCCGCTCCAGTGAGCGGCGCAGGCCCTGCCTGGTTCGGTGCGCGCGGCCCATGCTGTAGGCGACGCGGGCCCCGTCGAGGAGTTCGCCGGTGGTCAGCAGCCGGGGCCCGGCGAGCTGTCCGGTGTCCGCCGCCTCGCGAATGCGGGCCTGCTCGTAAGCGAAACCGCCCAGGGAGACGGTCGTGGTGATGCCGTAGGTGAGCTGTCCGACGGTCTGGCGCCCGCCGTAGGTGCTCTGCCAGGGATGGGTGTGGGTGTCCCACAGACCTGGGATCACGGTGCGCCTGGAGGCATCGAAACGGCGGAGGGCCTCCCGCCGCCCGGAGCGGTGAGGCTCGACCGCCGTGACGCGTCCGCCCCGTACGACGATGTCGGCGTCGTCACGGGTCGTCTCGCCGGTTCCGTCCCACAGGCGTCCGGCGTGTACCACCAGGTCGGCGGGCGTGGGTCTCGGGGCGTCGAGGGGGACACGGACAGTGCGGACAGAGCCGCCGTCGACGCCGACGAGGCGCAGCCGGCCGGCGCAGAGGTAAAGCAGGGTCGTGGAGTTGGCGGACCACGAGGGGTGGTCGGCCGGTTCGTCGGTGAGGGGGCGCAGGTCGCCACGCGGGGTGCCGTCGGGGTCGACCGGCAGCAGGCACAGCGTCGACTCGACGACCACCGCCATCCAGCGGCCGTCGGGCGACCAGACGGGCCCGGAGTCGTAGCGGTCGGCGATGGAGGTGTGGGGTGCCACGGCGTGCAGGCGGGCGGTGCCGGTCGTGGCGTCCACGATGCGGATGAGGTTGTAGCCCTCACGGAAGCGGGAGTTGAGGCGATTGCGGTCGCACAGGGCGAGGTGGCGGCCGTCGGGCGACCAGCTGGGACGGCCCGGCAGTCCGCCACCGCCGAGAGGCGCGGCCAGGACGTGTTCCTCTGCGGAAGCCAGGTCGCGGACGAGGAGCCGGCCGGTCAGGTCGAGGCAGGCGAGCCGCTGCCCGTCGGGTGACAGCGCCGGATGCACTCGGCCGCCGGTCGCGAGCGCGGTCTCCGCGCCGGTGGCGAGATCGTGCCGGTACACGCCGAGGAGCCCGTCGCGGTCGTCGGCGTAGACGAGCGACCGCCCGTCGGGTGCCCAGGCGGGGGCGAGCAGATAGCGGGTGGGCGCCGCCTTGTGCAGCCGCCGTGGCGGACGTCCACCCGAACTCGGAGCGAGCCACAGCGAGTTGAGCGCCGCGAACGCGATCTGTCGACCGTCCGGCGAGAGCGCGGGCAGATGGATCCCGCGCACCGGACGGGTGCGGGCCTGCCCCAAGTCGTACTTCTTGGTCCGGTACCGGGGCCGCTCCACCGGGAGCACGCCCTCGAAGGGGATGGTCTCCGGCTGCTCGGGACTCTCCGGTCGTACGAGGGTGAAGGCGCCGTCGAGCGTCAGCAGGAGCTGCCCGGCCGGTGTCCAGCGCGGGGGCACCGGCGCGATGTCGCCGGTGACCGGGACGGGGCGGCCGTCGACGACGAGGGTGCAGGAGCCGTTCGGGGCGGCGGTGGTGCGCAGGTGGGCCAGGCGGCCGTCGGGGGCGACGGCGGGGGTCATGACCTGCGCGGCCTCGGTCTCGGTGTGCTGGACGGTGACCGGGCCGGTGCCGTCGGCGGGCACCGCGGCGATCGTTCGGGCCTCCACACTCAGGCCCAGGGCGGTGCTGACCGTCTTCGCCCGTACGAACAGGATGTGCGTGCCGTCCGGTGACCAGGTGGGGTCGAAGTCCTCCCATGGGCCGTCCTGCAGGGGGCCGTCCTGGCCGGGCAGGCCGGTGACGCAGGTGATCCGGCCGGTGCGCAGGTCCAGGACGTGGACGCGGTACGGGCTGCCGTCGACGCCATCGCCGCCGCGTTCGGAGGAGAAGGCGAGCCGGGTGCTGTCGGGTGCCCACGCCGGGCCGCGGTCGTCCCAGGCTCCCTCGGTGCGTCGCCGCAGGTCGGAGCCGTCGGGGCGCACGGTCCAGAGGTGGAAGCCGCCGTCCCGGTAGGCACAGAAGGCAATGAGCTCGCCGTCCGGGGAGTACGTGGGGCGGTTGGGCTCAAGGTCGGCCGGCGTCAGAGGGCGGGCCGTACCGCCGGTACGGGGCAAGAACCACAGGATGCCCTGCACCTCGGCGATCAGGCGGTCGCCGGCCGGGGCCAGGGTGGCCGAGCCGTTGGTGGTGCGGGTGAAGGCCAGAGAAGGGGCGTCGGTGCGGGCTGGCGCCGCCACCGCGGGGGCCACGCCCACGAGGGGCACGGAGCCTGCTACGGCGAGGAGTTGCCGACGGGTCGGACGAAAGGTGCTGCTCCGGTCGCGGTCCATGGCTGTACACACTGGTGCACCAGCAGCCCCTGCCTCAACGACATTCACTCTCGGTCGGTACGGATTCAGCCACAGAGGGTGACCAAGGGATTTTGTCACAAGTACCGGGATCATTCGTGATGGGCCGGCCACGCAGCCGCGACGCGGGCTCCTGAAAACCTTCCTGCAACTCATGATTGAGGGGTCGGCGGCGGGCTGAGTGACCCCGCACTTCGCCGTGCTCCGGGTGCGGCCGTCGGGCAAGGTGCCGCAAGGCTCGGGAACAAGCCGGGTGACGCAGCCGGTGGAACGGCGCGCTGCCCTTGCGAACCCTGCTGGTCGAACAGCCCGAGGAAGCCGACGCTGCGCTGCTCCCGGGCCACCGCACCGGAGGAGCTGTTCACCGGCCCGTGGCAAAGCCGCATGACCAGCTCGACGCCTACACGCCCTACCTCGACCAGCCCTGGCGGGAAGGCTGCCCCAACGCCTGGAAGCTGTGGGAGGAGACCAGAGAGCAGGGCTATCCGGACGGCTACGGCTACGGCTACGACTACGGCCGCGGCAACGTCCGCAAGTACGTGAGCAGAAATCTGCGCGGCAAACCCCAGCCGGTCGAGCCCCGGCCGCCATCGGCCCGCGCCGTGGCCCGCCGGCTCCTGACTCACCCGGACGCCCTGATCGAGAGCGACCGGATCCAGCTCAAGGCCGTGCCGGCACGTCGGGATCGTCGGCTTCGGCGACTCCAGCATCGCCGTCACCTGCCGCCCCTGACTGGCCACCGTCCGCCAGCCGGCCGAGGAGATGGCGGCGGAGATGGCCCGCCTGCTCGACGAGCACATCCACGGCGCACGCACCGATGCGACGTCGGTCGTCTGCCCGAACCCCTGGTGCGCGAGTCGGCACGACGGAACGGACAGGTCCGTACCAAATGCGTCAAGGGATGTAAGAACAGACCGACTTGGGGCCACTTGAGCGGTCGGAAGCCGAATGCGCCGGACGCACCACGCGCGACATCGGTCCCGAGATCAGCGCCGCTTCGTCCGCGGGGCCGCAACCCGACTGATTTCGGCTTCAGTTGTTGACGGCGGACACCGGTAGGGCTACAACCCGAGAGAGCGCTCTCATGTCTGCTGTTGCTCCATCCCCACGCACGCCGAACCGGCTTGAGGAGACACCCCACATGCAGAGTTCCGCCAGCGCACCTACCCGCAGACCACCGGCCGGTGCCGCACGCTCACGCGCGGCGTTCGGCCTGGTCGTCGTCCTGATCGCCGCCTGCTTCACGGTCCTGGCACCGTCCTCCGCGCGCGCCGCCGACCAGTTGCTGTCCCAGGGCAGGCCCGCCACCGCCTCCTCGACCGAGAACGGCTCCTTCTCCGCAAGCGCGGCGGTCGACGGCAACACCGGCACCCGCTGGTCCTCGGCCTTCTCCGATCCGCAATGGCTGCGGGTCGACCTCGGGTCCGTTCAGCAGCTCAGCCGTGTCACCCTGAACTGGGAGGCCGCCTACGCGACCGCCTTCCAGATCCAGACCTCCACCGACGCCGACACCTGGACCACCGTCTACTCCACCACCACCGCCACCGGGGGAACCCAGAACATCGCCATTTCCGGCAGTGGCCGCTACGTCCGCCTCTACGGCAGCGCGCGGGGCACCCCGTACGGCTACTCCCTGTGGGAGTTCCAGGTCTACGGCCCCGGCGGCACCACCCCGCCGGACGACTTCTGGGGCAGCACCAGCGACATACCTCCGGCGAGCAACGCCGTCGAGGTGAAGATCCTCAACCGAACCAACGGAAAGTACCCCGACAGCCAGGTGTACTGGAGCTTCAACGGCCAAGTGCACTCCATCGCCGAGCAGCCCTACCTCGACATGCCGGCCAACTCCGCGGGCCGCATGTACTTCTACCTGGGCTCGCCCAACAGCCCGTACTACGACTTCATCGAGTTCACCGTCGGCAACAACGTCTTCAACGGCAACACCACCCGGGTCGACGCCTTCGGCCTGAAGCTGGCCATGCGCCTGCACACCAAGGACGGTTACGACGTCGAGGTCGGCGAGAACCGGCAGACCTTCGCCGAGGACCGCGCCACCACCTTCCAGCGCTTCACCGACACCGTTCCGGACCAGTTCAAGGTGCTGGCCCAGACCCAGGCCCCGTACCGGATCATCGCGCCCGGCAGCGACCCGAGCTTCCGCGCGGGCGGTGCCAACGCGAACTACTTCACCGCCTACGCCCAGTCCGTGGGCGTGAACGCGGCCACCTCCGACATCTTCGGCTGCGCCGCCTCCCTGGGCGGCAACCCCGACATGTGCGCCGCCCTCAACCGCCACGTCGCCACCCTGCCGGCCTCCCAGCAGTCCGACCCGGCCCAGTTCTACAAGGCGGCACCGGCGAACTACTACGCCAAGTTCTGGCACGACAACGCCATCAACCACCTCGCCTACGGCTTCCCTTACGACGACGTGGCGGGTCAGTCCTCCTTCATCTCCCACGCCAACCCGCAATGGCTCCTGGTCGCCGTCGGCTGGTAGCCGATCCAGTGGCGCGGACGCCGAACACATGCTGATCCCCTCACTGGCGGGTCCGGCCGGGTCACACCGACCCGGCCGGACCCGTCTGGCGCCGGTGCGGCGACCGCTCAGTCGTCCGTTCGAGGATCTTCGGCAACCTCCGCCCCGTCCGCAGTCCGAGGCGCGTTCCCGGTCACCGCGTCCGCGACCATGCCCGCCGCGATGGACGGCAGCATGGCCCGATCGGCGCCGAGGTCGCGCAGCGGGCGCTTGATGTCCAGGGGCCGCGGAGGTTTCCCATACGGCGGCCACGGCGGCCACGGCGCCCGCGTGCCCAGTCGCCGTCGGCGAGCGGGGCGAGGCGCCTGACGCGGACCTGCTCGGGCGCGTCCGCGACGACCCCGCGTGCAACGGCATCATCGATCCGCGCGCTGCTCTCCGCTACCTCGAGAAGCAACCCGCTCGCCGACCTCATCGTCAAAACCAGTGCCCTCTCAGCCCCAGTCCACGAAATCGCCGGCGGACAGCGCCGATGGCTCACCAGGCGCGGTGCTGGACGCCTGCCGCACTGCGCTCGTCGTCCCGGTGGTCATGGTGCTGCTGGGGGCGGCGGCCTCCGCGTTCGCCCTGCTTGGCGCCAGGCTCGCTGACGGCCGGCGGAAGGCCGCGGCGCTCGCGGCCGGGCGACGAGGTCAGCGACGACGTTCCGGGGTGAGGCCGACAGCGCCCGCCACGACCGAGCCGACGGCGGCCTACCCGCCTCGCACTGCCCTTCTTGACGGCGTGGCCCCCGGCGCCAGGGCGTGGCGGACCGGGGCGAGTGACTGCTACTGGCTGCAAACCGCTTGGGGACCAACGCGATTGGCGTCACTGTCTGCGCCGGGCGTGCGCCCCTCGTCTTTACGGGCTGAGCTTCATGCCCCGGCCAGCGAATCGACGAGCGCTAGGGCGTCGTCGACGGAACCCGCCGGGTCGTTGAGCGGGTACAGCACGCCGCGCACCGTGCGGGAGGAGTCGAGGACGAGGGTAAGCCGCTTGAGCCGGTCCATACCCGCTGCGCGGAAGGTCGGTAGCCGCAGCGCCGCGGCAAGCTGAAGGTCGGCGTCGGACAGGAGCGGGAAGGCGATCCGCTCGTGCTCCGCGAAGGCGGCGAGCTGGTCGGGGCGCTGCACGCTGACTCCGTGCACCCTCACGTCGCGCTCCGTGAAGGCCGCCATCCGGTCGCGATAGGTGCACGACTCGAGCGTGCAGCCGCGGGCGCCCGGGATCTGGCCCCAGCCCGGCGGGTAGTTGTGCCCGCCGGGTGCGTAGGCCCCGGGGAAGCAGTACAGGACCGTCCATGCCCGGTCCGTGGAGACCGGGTCGACCGGCACGCCCTCCGCGCCGCCGAGTTCCAGCTCGGGGAGCCGACGCCCTACCAGGGCGTGCACGCGTCGGGTCTCGGCGGAGTCGGTCGCGCTGGTGGCCGACAGGACGCCGTCGCCCATGACATGGCGGGCGCCCCAGTCCTGGAGGGCGACGAGCACCGGTAGCAGTCCGCGTCCGGCCGGCGTCAGGTGGTACTCGTACCGGGGAGGGTGCGCGCTGTAGAGACGCTTCTCCAGCACCCCGTCCGCGACAAGGGCTTTCAGACGCTCTGTCAGTACTTTGCGGCTGATGCCGAGTCCGTCCCGGAGCGCGTCGAACTGGTGCGTCCCACCCACGACGTCGCGGATGAGCAACAGCGTCCATGGATCACCGACCACCGCAAGCGCCTGCGCGATCGCGCAGTCCGGGTCGCCGAGCTCTGTGTACCGCATGATCCATGAGTATAGTCAGTTCCCTAAAGAGACTCACTCGACGGTCGCAGGGGGCAGGTATGACGATGGCGGTGCAGGGGCGGGGAGAGACGGAGAATCAGCCGGACGGCGCGTCGCGGGTGGCCGCGTTCTGGCGGTACTGGGGTGCGTCCACGGTGAGCGGGCTCGGCGACGCCGTGACGGCGGTGGCCCTGCCGTTGCTCGCGGTACTGGTGCTGCACGCCTCGGCATTCGAGGTCAGCCTGATCACGGCCGCCTCCTATGCTTCGTGGCTCCTGATCGGCCTCCCGGCCGGAGTCCTCGTGCATCGTCTACCGTTGCGCGGGACGCAGGTGGCGATGGATCTGGTCCGGGCCGCTGCGGTGGCCTCGGTGCCGGTGGCCGCCGCGCTCGGGGTCTTGAGCCTGCCGCAGCTGATCGTGGTGGCCCTGGTGGTCGGGCTGGCGTCCGTCGTCTTCGACGTCGGCAACTCGACCTTCCTGCCCTCCATCGTCAGCAAGAAGGAGCTCACCGCCCGGAACAGCCTCACCTCGGGGACCAGGGCTGCGACCCAACTCGGTGGCCCCTCCCTCGGCGGCGTGCTGGTCCAGCTGCTCGGCGCGGCGACGTCGATCGTGGTCGACGCGGTGAGCTACCTCGTCTCGGCCACGCTCATGGGCAGCCTGCCGCCGGTTGCGCACCCCGCGCAGGAGAGCCCGCGCCGCGGCATGGGCGACATGATTCGCGAGGGCTGGCAGTACGTCACCCACCACCCCGTCATCGGCCCCTGCACGGCCGACGCGACCGCCGTCAACTTCGTCTGCGGCGGCCTCATGGCGCTCACCCCGGTCTTCCTGGTCCGCACCCTCGACGCGCCGCCCGCCCTGGTCGGGATACTCATCGCGACCGAGGGCCTCGGCACCCTGGCCGGTGCGGCGCTGACGCCACGGATCGTCGCACGCCTGGGCAGCGGCCGGGCGCTGCGCTGGGCCGCGGTGGTCTCCCCGTGCTTCGCGGCGCTGATGCCGCTGGCCGGCCACTCCCTGGCACTCGGCCTGTTCGCCCTGGGGAACGGCGGTTTCGCCGGGGCCGTAGTGGTGACGAGCATCGTGACCCGCACCTACCGGCAGACGGCCACACCCCCGGAACTGCTGCCGCGCGTGATGGCGACGGTCCGCTTCATCTCCTGGGGTGCGGTCCCATTCGGCGCGCTGGCCGCGGGAGGTGTCGCCGCCCTGTGGGGAATCCGCGCTTCCTTCGCACTCATGGCCGTGTTCTCCACGGTCAGCCCAGCGATCCTCCTCGCGAGCCCGATCCGCCGGATGCGCGAGCTAGCGTGAGCGGGATACCGCGGGATGGGTGGCGGCCGTGTCAGTCGTGCGGCGCCGGTGCTTCGTACGGAGGGGTCTTGCTGACTGAAGGTTTCCGCTCAGGACCTGGGGCGACTTGAGCCCGTCAACAGCAGCTGACCTGCCACAGAAGCTGCGCTCGGTTGAGTGAAGTCCTCGCCTGATCCGAGCAGGGCCCCACGCTACGACACGCCTCTGCCAACGCCAGGCCTGCGATAACCACGGCAGCCGCTCGATGGGGCTCTCCGAGGCGCCGCGGGACGGGGTAACGCAGAGCAAAGTTCGCGGCTGGGCGGTCTGGCATGCTTCATGCTCAGCAGCGCAGGGCGATCGGCATCGTGATTGGCGGCGCCCGCAGCCTCGAGATCGAACCGGGAGTGGTGCGCGCCGACTCCGACGAGTCCGCCGGCGGTGCTGACGCCGTTGGAGGCGGCGGGCAGAAGCCGCCTTCCAGGCCGCTGGTGGCAAGCCGCCCGAGCTGCCGGTGCCCTAGGAGCGGCGCCAATCTCGTGCGAGGGTCCTGCTTGCCGCGCAAGGAATCACCAGTGGTAGGCAACTGGGGTGCAGTACAGGGGATATGGGGCTCAGTACGTGGCGCACCAGGCGGGGCTCAGCGCGGCCTACGGGCAGTGGGCTCAAGCCAACGGAGGCTGACCTGTGCGCCAGGGAAGGCAACCCCGCCCGCCTACAGAGGGCTCGAAACCGTCGGCCGCGCGGTCCGTTGTCCGCACACCCGGGCTACCTGTAGAAGACGGCCACGCCTCCATGATGCGAGTCGGCGCCCTGATGCTGGGCGGCGTTGGCGTGTTGGGGAGTGCATGGGTGGTGTGGTCGGTGTGTTCGGCGGCGTAGATGGCCGTTTCTTGCGGTGGCCGGCCGGTGCAGCACGGCTGGTGGGACCGCGCGTAGGTGGCGTGGGGCAAGTTCCGAGGTTCGGTCGGCGAGTACGGCAGCATGCCCGGCGCCCGCGTCAGCCCCACCGACCAGGACACCGGTGACGTGCTGGCTTCCTGGCCGGATCAGGGTAGGGCCTGTCTTACGGATCACCTCGCAGCCGGCCCGCTGCTGATCCGCGCGGGTCGCGGCAGGCGCCGCGAACTCACCATGGTCGGCTAGGAAGTTGTCCAGGCCGTCGAGGACTGAGCCCACACCTTCGTGGACCAGCGGCGGGAGACGTGGCAGCAGTCCGCGCGCCCGCGTTCACCAGGGGGCCGGACGAAACGAAGAACGCGCAGGCCGCACAAGGACGAGGCCGCCGAACGCGGAAAGAGCGGGCCAGCACGGCCCCCGCCCCGCCGGATCCCAGTGCCACCGCGAGCACATCGAACCCGGCTCCCATCTGTCCCGGCTGCGGCGCCTGCGCCCGTACCTCCACCCGGCCGCGCAGCGCTTCTTCCGCCGCCAGCACTGCCACCGCCAGTGGAACCGATGCCGGCGCAGGCCCGAGACCGGCTGCCCGCGCCCGGAGCGCTGCTTGGCGGCCTGGTCTTCCAGCCGAAGTTATGGACAGGGTTTACATCTCTCCGTTGTCCACGCCACAGCTGTGAACGATCGGCGCGCGAAGATGGGCGGCACCAAGGTGGGCGCGTGGTGATCTGGAGCTGCCACGGACGTCACCAAGACGATGATGCTGCTGGCGTCCTCGCATGCATCCAACTCAGGGCCTGTGGCTGTTGACAGCAATGCTTCTCCAGGACCCCGCAGCGGGCGCAGGACCGTCCAGGCCGGGGCGCGCCGCGCGCTGACCGCTCGTTTCTGCCGCAGTCGGAATAGGGCACTTCCAGCGCGTTGATCCGGGGACACTCGCCAGCTTCGATCGAGCGCCCTGATCCCCCCTTGCATGTTCTATGCCATATCCCATAAGTTACCGGCAGGTAGCTCGCTCGGCGGGCCATCTCGTCGTTGGGAGGGTGATAGGCAAGTGAATCCGCGCAAGAGTGACAGCCGTGACCGGATGATCCTCAGTGCTGCTGCGCTGCTGCGTGAGTACGGGGCAAGCGCGACCAGCATCGACCGGGTGCTCGCCCACAGCGGAGCCCCCCGGGGCTCGGTGTATCACCACTTCCCCGGCGGGCGGACGCAGCTCATCGACGAGGCGGTGGCGCTGGCGGGGGACTTCATCGCGGGCCTGATCGATGCCGCCATGGAGGCGGATGATCCGGTGGAGGCCGTCGACGCGTTCTTCGTGCTGTGGCGTGACCGGCTCGTGGAGAGCGGTTTTCGGGCCGGCTGTCCGATCGTGGCGGTGGCCGTGGAGACCAACGACGACGCACCCCAGCTTGCCGCCTCTGCCGCCGCCGTCTTCGCCCGCTGGCAGGAGGCTCTCGCGGCCCTGTTCGTCCGGCACGGCCTGACCGATGAACGCAGCCGTCGGCTGGGCGCCTTCGTCATCGCTGCGGTCGAAGGCGCGGTGATCATGTGCCGGGCCGAGCAGAGCACCGCCCCGATCGAGGCCGCCGCCGCCGAGATCCACGACCTGCTCCTCTACACCTTGCGCGACCGCCCCGGTGCGGAACCCGGGCCCCAGCCATAGCCCGCAGCCACTTCACCCAGTCAACTCAGCTCGAAGGAATCGCCATGCCCTCGCTCGACCGCCACGACAACGTCTTCGTCCTCGACCTCGGAGACGGAGAGAACCGTTTCCACCCCGACTGGCTCACCGCCGTCAGTGCCGCGCTCGACGAGGTGGAGAAGGCGGAGGGCCCCCGCGCCCTGGTCACCACCGCCACCGGCAAGTTCTACTCCAACGGACTCGACCTGGACTGGCTGTTCGCCCACGCCGACCAGCACCAGGACTACGTCGTCTCCGTCCACGAGTTGTTCGCGCGGATGCTGTCGCTGCCGGTCATCACGGTGGCCGCGCTGCAGGGGCACACCTTCGCAGCCGGCGCGATGTTCTCCCTCGCCCACGACTTCCGCGTGATGCGTGCCGACCGCGGCTACTGGTGCCTGCCCGAAGCGGACATCAACATCCCCTTCACCCCCGGCATGGCCGCCCTGATCCAGTCCCGGCTGGCGCCGCAGACCGCACACGAGGCCATGCTCACCGCCCGCCGCTACGGCGGCGACGATGCCGCGGCCGTCGGCATCGTCGACCAGGCGGTCACCGAGGACGCCGTGCGCTCCACCGCCATCGAGATCGCCCAGGCGCAGGTGGCCAAGGCCGGCGACACCCTCGGCACCATCAAGTCCCGGATGTACGCCCCTGCGCTAGCCACGCTGCGCGACACAACCGACCCGCTCGGCTGACCAGCACCCCCCCCGATCGGCACCCCGCGCCCCGGCTCACCCCGGGGCGCGGCTGCCCCAGCTGCCCACCGCACGAGGAGAGAGGGCCGATGACCGCCGCTTCGCCAAAACCCGCGGCGACAAGGAGCACGTCGCCACTGCCGGCTACGCCTGCAACAAGGCCCTGCGTCTGGACCACTACCAAAACGGCGGAGCCCGGCTGACGACGCCGCTGCGCCGGGAGGCGGACGGCACCACCTTCACCCCGAATCGACTGGGACACCGCCATCGGTGAGATCGTCGCCCCGCCGAAGACTGTTTGCGACACCCACGGCGGCGAATCGATCTTCTTCTATGGGGGTGGCGGGCAGGGCAACCACCTCGGCGCTGCAACGCCGGGCTGCGTCCAGCGGGCGCGCATCCGCCCGGCTGGCCGAGTAGTGCGGTCCACGGCGATCAAGCGCCAGGCACTTCCCCAAGGCCGCGTGCCCGGTTGCGTAAACGGGTACCGCCGGACACTTCGTCGCTTCCCCGGTCGGAAGCGACCGGCATCGGTTGCCCGGCTGTCCCGTGGCTGCTTTCTCTCCGTTGATGCGCGGATCGGGTGCGGGCGCCGCGGGGCCCCGGCGGTGGAACAGTGGAAGAGAAGAGGGGACTGCGTGCCGGGCGAAGGAGGGCACGATGAGGCATTGTGTGCTGGCGGCTATCGACGGGTCCCAGGGCAGTCTGGCGGCAGCCGACTGGGCGGCGCGGGAGGCCGTGCTGCGTGGGGTTCGGCTACGCCTCGTGCACGCTTCTCCGCCGATGCCGGGCGTCGTCTCCGTCCCGGCCGTGGATACCTTGCGCGGCATGGGTGAGCGGCTGCTCGAGCGGGTGATCGCCGAACTCGGAGACCGCTACCCGGGCATCGATGTGCGGGGCGAGCAGGTCGACGGCGCTCCGGCTACGGCGCTCCAGGCCGCGTCACGCAGTGCCGGGCTGCTCGTCGCCGGGACACGGGGATCGGGTGGCTTCGACGGTCTCGCGGTCGGCTCGGTGGCCCTGCGAGTGGCGGCAGCAGCCGTCTGCCCTGTCGTGCTGGTGCCTGGACGTCCCGCTGGTGTCCCCGGAGAAGGGCCGAGCGTGGCGCACCGCGCCGCCCGCGTGGCGCTGGGCTTCGACGCGCACGATCCGGCCGATGAGGCCGCGGACTTCGCGTTCTCGGCCGCTGAGGCGCGTGGGGCACATCTGCACGTGATTCAGGCGTGGGCTTTGCCTGCCGAGTCCGTATCTCCCCGGACGCCGTTCGTGACGGAGGAGGATCGAGCCACCTGGGAGGACCAGGAAGTCCTGGGACTCTCGGACGCCCTGCGCACGTGGCAGGAGAAGTATCCCGGGGTCCCGGTCCACACCGATGTCGTCCTGCTTCACCCCGCGCAAGCACTCTTGAACGCCTCTCGGCGGGTGGGCCTGGTCGTCGTGGGCTCCCGCACCGATCCCCATGCGGCCCAGGGGCGGCTGGGGCCGGTCACGCACGCCGTACTGCACCACACGAGCTGCCCGGTGGCGGTGGTGCCGTGCGCCGGCTGAGGGCGTCCCAGCCGGCAGATGCGATGGCGATTCGGTGGGCGCCAAGGTCGGTCACCGGGGGCAGTCAGCCGAAGAACACCTCGAACTCGTCGTACAGCGACGTATCGACTTTCTTGGTCTCCGCCGTGGCGGTGGCGAGAGGGACGCGGACGATCCGGGTGCCGCGCAGGGCCACCATCATGCCGAAGTCGCCGTCCTTGACCGCGTCGATGGCGTGCAGCCCGAAGCGGGTGGCCAGCCACCGGTCGAAAGCGCTCGGGGTACCGCCGCGCTGGACGTGACCGAGGACCGTGGTGCGGGCATCCGTTCCCGTGCGGTGCGAGATCTCCCGCGCCAGCCACTCGCCGACGCCGGACAGGCGCACGTGGCCGAACTCGTCCACCGCCTGGTCCCTCAGGATCATCTGCCCGTCCTTGGGGACGGCCCCCTCGGCCACCACGACGATCGGCGCATAATTGATCTTGAATCGGCTCTGCACCCACGCACAGACCTGCTCGACGTCGAACGGCCGTTCCGGGACGAGGATCACGTTGGCGCCGCCGGCGACGCCGGCGTGCAGGGCGATCCATCCCGAGTGCCGCCCCATCACCTCCACCACGAGTGTGCGCATGTGCGACTCGGCCGTGGTGTGGAGACGGTCTATCGCCTCGGTCGCGATGCCCACGGCTGTGTTGAAACCGAAGGTGTAGTCGGTGCCGGACACGTCGTTGTCGATGGTCTTCGGCACGCCGACCAGATTGATTCCCTGCCGGCTCAGCTCGGTGGCCACACTGAGCGTGTCCTCGCCGCCGATCACGACGAGCGCGTCCACGCCGTGTGCGGCGAGGGTGTCTCGCACGCGGCGCAAGCCGTCCTCGTGCTTGAAGGGGTTGGTGCGAGAGGAGCCGAGGATGGTTCCGCCGCGCGGGAGGATTCCCCGCACTCTGGGGATGTCCAGCGGGACGACACTGTTCCGGAGGGCACCGAGCCAGCCATCCCGGAGTCCGACGAAGTCGAAGGCGTATTCCTGAACACCTTTGCGGATGACGCTGCGGATCACCGCGTTGAGACCGGGACAGTCGCCGCCGCCGGTCAGCACTCCGACCTTCATGGCCTCCTCCCTTCCGCCGGTCACCCCACGGGGTAAGGATGATCTCCTTCCAGCGTCCCCCCATAGGTCACCAGCTACCACTCCGCGCGGGCGGCACTGGCCGATTGGCCCGGAGCCGGGTTTCTTCCACAGCCGCGGCGCTCAGGCGTCATGCAGCGCTTCCCCGGGGATGTCTGGGGAATCGTGCTGTAAGCGTCCCTGACCCTGGCCAACAAGGGCTACCAACTCACTGCAGCGCGGTAGCAGGCTACCTGGCCAACTGCCGCTGACACCGCTCGCACAACAGCCCTAGCCGGGCATCAGCCATGTCCGCCCAGCATGATCTTCCACACTCGGGTCGCCACCTGGAGGTTGAGCCGGTCCTCGACGTTCGCGAGGTCGTTGCCGCTGATGTCGCGGATGCGCTGGAGCCGATAGCGCAGCGTGCTGCGGTGGATCGCCAGGGATGCGGCGGTCTCGTCGTAGTTGCCGCCGCAGTCGAAGTACCGGGACAGGGTCTCCACCATGGCCGCGTGGTGCCGGGAGTCGTAGTCGATGAGCTGCCCGAGCCACTCGTGGACGAACGTCTCCAGTTCCCGGTAATCGTTGTCAGGTCCCAGGATGCGGTAGAGGCCAAGCTCGTCGAAGAACGTCGTGCCGTAGCGCTCACGGGAGTGGCGGCGCACTTCCAGGGCGCGCTGCGCCTCCTGGTAGCGGTGAGGGATGTCGTCCAGGGAGTCGGAAGGGGCGCTCACCCCGATTGTCCCCGACCGTGTCCCGGTCTCCAGGGCGAGCGCCTCGTACAGCGCGCGGGCGTGCGGCCTGTCGTCGGCGACGAGGACCACGTGGTCGGGACGGCGGGTCAGCAGCGAGCGCATGCCCACGGCAGAGGCCGCCCGGCCCACGGTCTGCGCGAAGGAATCGTCCGCGGTCCGGTTCGACCACTGCACCACGACGACGTAGTGGCTGCGGTGCAGGTCGTGTCCGACTGCCTCGGATCGGGCGTAGGCGCTCGCCGCGCCCGTCCCTGCCAGGAGGTCGTCGACCAGCTCGCGGTGCAGCCTCAGCTCCACTTCGGCCAGATTGCGCAGGTGCGCCAGCTCAAGGGCGAGCGACGTGGCGGCGTGTTCCAGCGCGAACACGGTGTGCTCGTCGGCCTCGCCCCGGGCATCGACCAGGGCCAGCACGCCCAGGATCTCGCCGTGCGGGCGGACCAGGGTGATCAGCCGGTCCTTTATCCGCACCGGACCGGCCTCCCGGGCGACGGTGTGCAGCATTTCGTCCTGGCGCACGGGGTCCGGTTCCGGATAGGGGTCGGGGCGGCTGGGGCCGGTCCAGGACCTCAGCCGACCGAAGCGGTCCTCGACCAGCGCGGGGAATCCAGTGAGCCCGTGCAGTGCGCGGGTGATGGCTTCATCGCCGCCGCCCGAGGCAGCGACGTCGGCCATGAGCGCGTGAACGGCCCGCTGGTATCCCAGCTCAGCCACGACGGAGATCAGCTGCCGCTGGAGGGCTGTGCGTTCCTCCCTCAGCCGGTGCAGCTCCAGCGCGTCCTCGCGTTGGCGGCGGTGTGCGAAGGCGACTGACAGAGCAGCAGCGGTGTGCCGGACGAGCGTGGCGAGCAGGGATCGCTCGGCCTCGGTGGGCCGGTAGCGGGACGTCACCACGAGGTAGCCGTGGAGTCTCTCAAGCCCGCGCAGCCCCAGGGCCCGGCCCCAGGGACTGCCGGGTACGGTCACAGGGCCGTCCTGCCCGGCCAGCTCCCGCACCCTCCGGTCCACGGCCAAGGCATGGATCTGCTCGTTCCTCGGGCTGGGGACCAGGTCGCCGTCCACCTTGAGGTATCCGGCCTCGGCGCTGTATGGCCCTGCGGCGGCTATGTGGTCCATGGCCAGGCGCAGGATCTCACCTTCGTCCGGGGTGTCGAACTGGGCGCGGGATAGCACCATCAGTTCGCGGAGGTCATGGTCGGCCGGGGTTGGAGCGGGTGGGCGGGGCCCTCTCCCCGCGGCCGTGAGGTGCCGCCCGGAGCCGCCCCGCGGAAGGCTGCCCTCCCGGTCGGAGCAGCGGCGGTACAGGTTGTGCGCCCAGCTGCCGGCCATGGGATCACTCCGTATCACCCCGAGCCCTCAGGGAGGCGAGCGGTGTTCCGGGTACCCGCTCGCGGGCCGGCTCATCCGAGATGTTCGGATTCTTCCTCTAGGGCCTGTGTGAGGTCGTGATCATTCTCGGGTTCTGGTCCCGTGCGGGGGTGGGACCTGGTAGGACGCTGAGTGTGACACGTATGCAACTCA
>NZ_JBSGZV010000057.1:0-10267 GCF_053611185.1 Streptomyces sp. NPDC054834
GGGTACCACATCGCTGCGCGATGTGCAAGCGAACACCCGCGCTGCGCGCGGGTGTTGCGCTCCCGCTCCGCGTGAGCGCTGGCGGGTGGCTGCGCCACCCGCACACCCTGCTTGCTGCGCAAGCAGGGTGACGGTCCGTCCGCTGCGCTCCCGGACCGGTGGGACTCAGTCCCACTAACAGGCTTCCGCTTCGCTCCAGCCTGGCCGGCGGGTCCGCTGCGCTCCCCCGCCTGACGGTCCTTCCGGCTGCGCCTCCAGAACCGTTGAAGCCCGCTGGCGCGGGCCGGGCTGGCTGCGAGGGAGGGGGTGGCTCGTTCGTGTCGGGTTCTAGTGTAGTGGCTGCCTCAAATTGATGCAGCATGTAGCATTAGCGAAATGATGGGTCTCCCTCTGGAGGAGGACGAAGCGTGTTGGTCTATGAGTACCTTCCGCATGAACTGGCCCGTCTCGGTGTGGTCTCAAAAGCGGCTGGACTCGATCATCGTCAGGTAGCCGAGCACGTAAGCTTCGCGCGGGAACGCGAAAGCAGCGCTCGGGAGGCCCCGCCTGAACCGCATCACCTGAGCGAGCGGTTCATCGCTTCACTGCAGCGCCTTCAGTGGGAGCGGATCGCCCACCTCATGGAAGAGCGGCGGATGGCGGTGTACGTGCCCTCGCGCGACCCGCGCGCTGTCCGCTACGAAGAGCAGCGACTGCAGCGGTTGGTGGAGGAGGTAGACCGTGCCGAGCGGGCGGGTGTCGGGGTCCCGGAGGTCTTGCGGCATCGCGTCTACCGGATCAGTGCCCAGCCCGCCGGCGGCCGGTCTGCCGCAGGAGTGTCGGTGTTGACCATCCACCTGATGGCCGCATCACCAGAAGACGCCGCCGTGAAAGCCTGGGCCATCCATGGAAGACACGGCGGCCTCTACCAACGCGGTGACTACCGGATCACCTCCGTCGAACGGATCCTTCCCGAACCTGGAGAACTCTTTTGATTAAGCTCCGAGAACACCAGGTGGCGCAGAAATCGAGTTTCCGGAAGTGGGTGGGATTTCCTGCAAGATCTTATGTTCCTGCCCAGGGCGCGCGGGGCACGATCGTGTCGGCGACCGGATCAGGGAAGACGATCACCGCAGCCGCGTGCGCGCTGGAATGCTTCCCGGGCGGCCGGATCCTCGTCACCGTGCCGACCCTGGACCTGATCGTGCAGACCGCTCAGGCGTGGCGGGCGGTAGGCCACCGCTCCCCCATGGTCGCGGTGTGCTCACTGGAGAACGACCCCGTGCTGAACGAGCTGGAGGTGCGCACCACCACCAACCCGATTCAGCTCGCCCTGTGGGCCGGGTCCGGGCCCATCGTCGTGTTCGCCACCTACGCCTCCCTGGTGGACCGCGAGGACTTCGACGACCCGATGGGCCAGCGGAAGGTGCGCGGGCCGCTGGAGACCGCTCTGGCGGGCGGGGAGCGGCTGTACGGCCAGCAGATGGCAGGCTTCGACCTCGCGATCGTGGACGAGGCCCACGGCACCGCCGGTGATCTTGGGCGGCCGTGGGCGGCGATCCACGACAACGCCCGGATCCCGGCGGACTTCCGGCTGTACCTGACCGCGACCCCGCGCATCCTGGCGGCGCCCCAGCAGCGAAGGGGCGCGGAGGGCCAGGAGGCGGAGATCGCTTCGATGAGCCAGGACTCGGACACCTACGGGCCGTGGCTGGCCGAGCTCGGGCTCTCGGAGGCGATCGAACGCGAGATCCTCGCCGGGTTCGAGATCGACGTCCTGGAGATCCGCGACCCCTCCCACGTCCTCGGGGAATCGGAGGAGGCGCAGCGGGGCCGGCGCCTGGCGCTCCTGCAGACCGCGCTCCTGGAGCACGCCGCCGTGTACAACCTGCGTACGGTCATGACGTTCCACCAGAAGGTCGAGGAGGCCGCCGCGTTCGCGGAGAAGCTGCCGCAGACGGCAGCCGAGCTGTACATGAACGACGCCTCCGATGACGATCTGGCGGCCGCGGACCGGCTGCCGAAGTCGTCGATCGACGCGGAGTTCTACGAGCTGGAGGCCGGCCGCCACGTACCCCCAGACCGGGTGTGGTCGGCGTGGCTGTGCGGCGACCACCTCGTCACCGAGCGGCGCGAGGTCCTGCGCCAGTTCGCCAACGGCATCGACGCCAACAACCGGCGCGTGCACCGGGCGTTCCTCGCGTCCGTTCGCGTGCTCGGCGAGGGCGTGGACATCACCGGCGAGCGGGGTGTGGAGGCCGTCTGCTTCGCGGACACCCGCGGTTCGCAGGTGGAGATCGTGCAGAACATCGGCCGGGCCCTGCGGCTCAACAAGGACGGCTCCACGAAGGTGGCCAGGATCATCGTGCCAGTGTTCCTGGAGCCCGGCGAGGACCCGACAGACATGGTCGCCAGCGCCTCGTTCCGCCCCCTCGTAGCCGTCCTCCAAGGCCTGCGCAGTCATGATGAACGACTCGTCGAGCAGCTCGCCTCCCGCGCCCTCACCCACGGACAGCGCAAGGTCCACATCCGGCGCGACGAAGACGGGCGAATCGTCGCGGCCAGCGGCGAAGGCGAGGACCAGGAGCATGACGACACCGACGCCGCTGCCGAGTCCGCGCTGCTCCACTTCTCCACACCGCGCGACGCCGCCACGATCGCGGCCTTCCTGCGCGCCCGGGTCTACCGGCCGGAATCGCTGGTGTGGTTGGAGGGTTACCAGGCCCTCATCCGGTGGCGGAAGGAGAACGAGATCACCGGCCTCTACGCCGTGCCCTACGACGTCGAGGTCGAAGTCGGGGCGACCAAGGCGTTTCCGCTTGGACGGTGGGTGCACCAGCAGCGGAAAGCGCTGCGGGCCGGGGAGCTGGAGGAGCGGCGCAAGACCCTGCTGGACGCCCCGGAGGCCGGGATGGTCTGGGAGCCAGGCGAGGAGGCGTGGGAGACCAAACTCGCCGCACTCCGCTCCTACCGGCGTGCCACCGGGCACCTCGCACCGCGCCAGGACGCCGTATGGGGCGAGAGCGAGGCCGAGGGCCTGGTGCCCATCGGGCGGCACATGGCCAACCTCCGCCGCAAGGGCGGCCTGGGGAAGGACCCGGAACGGGCTGCCGTACGCGCACAGCAGCTGGCGGCGATCGACCCGGACTGGAACTGCCCGTGGCCACTGGACTGGCAGCGCCACTACCGCATCCTCGCGGACCTGGTCAACGCCGACGGCCACCTGCCCAACATCGCACCCGGGGTCCTGTTCGAGGGAGACGACCTGGGCAAGTGGCTCCAGCGGCAGAAGAATCCGGGCATCTGGAAGGTGCTGTCCACCGAGCAGCAGGAGCGACTGTCCGCGTTGGGCGTGCAGCCCGCTGAGGCCCCGTCTCCCGCCCCAGCGGCCGCACGCACGACGAAGGGCCCGAGCAAGGCGCAGCAGGCCTTCCAGCGCGGCCTCGCGGCCCTCGCGCAGTGGGTGGAAAGGGAAGGCGCCCACCGGCCGATCCCGCGCGGCCACACTGAAGAGATCGTGGTCGACGGCGAGACGGAGCCGGTGGTCGTGAGGCTGGGCGTATGGACATCGAACGTCCGTGCGAGGCGGGGCAAGCTCACCCGGGAACAGCTGGAAGCACTACGGAAACTGGGCATGCAGTGGGCGCAATGATCACGTGGTGGAGGCTGGGCGTAGATGGCAAGCCAGGCCTGGCTCGATGTACGGCCTCACGATTGCATCCAGGTAGCGAAGGCGTCGACAAGGCCTGTGTAGAACCGCTCGCCAGGCACCGAGCCCGGGTTTTTGCTGGCGTCGTAGAAAGCGACATTGGTGAAGGTGGCAGAGGTGGAGGCGTTGAGGTTCTTGTAGAAGGCGAGCTTGCCGCGGCCGAATCCCACAAACAGCCAGAAGATCCCCAGTGAGGCGGTGTTCTGGAGCATGGAGCGGACCTCTGCTTTGTCCCAGGGCTCGTCACCGACCTGGGTCACGATGAAGGCGGGGTCTGCAGCGCCGGACTCCTGGTAGTGGCTGACCGCGCGGCGCATGGCATCGGCGACGTTGCCCCAGCCCCAGTCGACCTGGGTGTGCAGCTGTCCGATACGGCCACGGTAGTTGTCCAGCCGGATCTCTTCCAAGAACGGCTCTCGCCCACTGGAGAAGATCACGGGCACCGTGCCGTCGTCGTCGAGGTTCGCCGACAGGGCCAGGACGCGTTCGGCGAAGGCCTGCACGGCGAACGACTCGTACAGCTCTTCCATGTGCCAGTCGTGATCCAGGATGAGGTAGACAGCGGCTTGCCGTCCCGTGATTCCTCGGTCTGCGAGAGCCTGGCTGGCCTGTCGCGCGGGTGCCAGCAGGCCCGGGGCCTGCCGCTCCAGCTTCGTCAGGTCGACCGCAGTGGCCTGGCCCGGAGTCGTGCGAGTCTGCACAGGGAGCGGCACGGCGGAGGGCTCGGGGTCGACATCGACGCCGTAGTCGGTCGCCAGTCCCGCAAGGCCGGAGGCATAGCCCTGTCCCACGGCCCGGACCTTCCAGCCGTCACCGCGGCGGTACAGCTCCGCCAGGACCACGACGGTCTCCCCCGACGTGAAGTCCGGCGCGGTGAACAACGCCGGGGATGCGCCGCTCTGGCTGATCGTCAGCTGAGGCGCTCGGGTGAAGACGGCGCCTGGCTGCAGCGGGTCAGCACTCACCACAACAACTACACGGTGCACGCCTGCCGGCAGGCGAGAAAGCTCCGCAGTGACCGCCGCGCCCTCAACGGACACACCGTCCTGGGCCGGATGATTGTAGAAAACCAGGTCATGATCGCCGCGAACCTTGTCATCAGGGCCGAGCAGCAGCGCGGACACGTCCGCTGAGAGCCCCTGCACCGCCACTGACAGCACCGTCCGCGTTGTCAGCAGAGACACGTTCTCGCCCTTACGCAGCGACGTCTTCTGCATTCCCGCCCCCTGTTGATCACCGGAGAAGAAACGGTAGTCACCTATCCGCGCATCTGCGGCCACTTCGCACATCTGGCACGCGCATCCTGTCTGGGCGATACCAGCGATCACTCCGCCGCCTACACCTTCCTTAGCTTCCAGCCCTGGTGGCGGTGTAGCGGGTGGCGGCCTGGATGCTGAGGCCGAACAGCTCACAGATCATCCGGGCGTCGCCGCCGGCGGCCTGGACTTCGTCGACGATGCGGTCGCCGCGCAGGAGATGGCTGGAGGCCGGGTAGTGCCGGTACAGCCAGGGGCGGCTGACCGGCACGGTGGACAGGGCGGTGCGGCTGGTGACGAAGAAGTACTGGTTGGCCGTGTGAGGCCAGCGCCGGGTGCGGTGGGCGAGGTAGGCGGCCAGGCGTACACCGACCGGCGCCCCGAGACGGATGGTGCGGCCGAACACGTACAAGCGGCCCGACTCGAGGCCACGGGCGTCGTTCAGGGTGAGGTGGCGGATCTCGGTGGCGCGCAGGGCGTGGAAGGCGAGCAGGGCGGTGACGGCGGCCCGGGCCGGGTCGGGGTCGGTGAGGGCCTGTCGGATCGGGGCGGTGTCGGCGGGCAGGGGGATGGTGGGGGCGGGGGTGCCGACGCGGAGGTGGACGGCCGGGTTGCTGCGGATGATGCGGTGGGCGTGCAGCAGGGTGAACACGGCGCGCAGGCCGGAGGCGGTGTGGGTGTAGTCGGTGCCCGTCAGTCGGCAGGCGGTCAGGTGTTCGCGGAGCTGGGCGGGGGTGATGTCGGCGAGGTCGCGGGCGCCGACGGCGGCAAGGCGGGCGAGTACGGGCAGGGCGAAGCTCAGCTGGTGGCGCACGGTGACCGGGGAACGCGGCCGGCTGCGCGGAGGCGTCGGGCTGCCGGTCAGGCGCACGGACATCCACCGGGCGAGTTGGCCGGTCATCGGTTCGGGCAGGCCGGCGGTGACGCGGGCGAAGAAGGCGTCGACGGCCGAGGTGCGGTCGTCCTCGACAAAACGGCGGGCGGCGAGGAACTCGTGCAGCAGCCGGGCGGGCAGGCCGAGCCCCGTCAGCTGGTCGATCACCGTCGCCGGGACGGGGGCGCCGGGGGTGTCCTGCACCGCCAGCAGCAGCCGCAGACCGGTGCGGGCCCGTGCGACGGTGCTGCGCGTCCAGCCCCGGGATGCGGCCCAGTCCGTGAGCTCCTGGCCCAGCCCGTCGGCCAGAGCTGTGTCGGCCGGCGGGCTGTGCAGGGCGGCGGCGAGGTCACGGGGCGGGGACGCGAAGAGGACGAGCTGGCGGTGCGCGGCCGGCACCACCGCGGTCAGGGCATTGCCGGCTTCCGTACCGGGCGGTGACGCGGCCGGGCGGGCGCGGCGTTCCTGGGGACGGGTGTTGGCGAAGGACAGCTGCACCCAGCCGTCCGCGAGGGCCTGGATGTAGGACAGGCGCGGATCGCCCGTGGCGCGGCGCAGCCGGGCGCGCTGCAGCCAGCACATCCGGCACACCTGGTCGTGGTTGACCGCCACCGGACGCCGGCACCACACGCACGGCCCGCCCGGCCCCGCCTTCGAGAACTTGCGGTGCCAGCCCAGACAGCCCCAGCAACGCCACCGCGAGGCCCGGCTGGTGCCCCACGCGAAGCAGTCCGGGCACGAACCGCGGCGCTCCGGCGAGAAGGGATGGCAGCCGGTGCACAGGCCCTGGTGATAGAAGAACCCCGTCCTCCCGCATGCCGTGCACGGCGGCGGAGCGTGCGGGCCCCCGGGCAGACAGGCAAAGCAGACATCGACGCGCGGCATGGTGAACGCCACCGGACGGATCCCGCACCCCGCACACACCGCAGGCCGGCCTCCATGCCTGGCCAGATCCCTTGCCCGCTCCGCCTCCCGCCCGTTTACCGCCCCACCCGGGAGTCCGGTCCCGGCGGGCGCGCCCCGGTGCCGCATCAACCGCTCCTCATCGTCATACCTGCCGGATCCGCACGGCCCAGCCCCGGGGCCCGCGCAGCCGGACCGGACCCAGACCGCGCCGCGCTGTGCCGCCGCCCGGCAACCCTGGCAACCCGTCCTTGATCTTTCGCTGCCGGCCGCTTACACCGGTGGCAGCGACGGCCGCACCACACCGCTCCCGCCAGGCCCCTGTCCCGGACCGGTTTCCCCCGACCCGGCGGCCGGTTCGCCGCCGGCCCACGTGTGGGCCCCTCCCGCGGCCGGGGCCGGCCCGGCCGCCTGCGGCGACCGGCCGGCAGGCGGGTCCAGGACGAGCAGCCCGGCCGGGTCGCAGCCCAGCACCCGGCACAGCACCTGAAGGTCGTCCAGCCTCACCGACACCGGCGCCACCGTCGCCGACCACAGCGCCGACATCTTCCCCGCGCTGACCTCGAGCCCCGCCTCGGCCAGCAGCCGGCGCATCTCGACCGCCTTGAACACGCCCCGCTCGGCCGCCCGCAGCCGCAACTCCCACCGCACGTACTCCACCCGCTTTCTGGACCCTCACACTCACAGTGGTCCTGCAGCGGCATACGCATCCGAGCCCATGAGGCGCTCGGCGACCCGGGCGTTCGCCTCCTGCCAGCACCGTTCGATCCGCTCGATGGGCACATGCACATACCGGGCCGTCGTGGACAGCCACACATGCCCCAGCAACGCCCCGACCGCCTCCAGCCCCACACCCCGCTCGTACAGGTGCGAAGCGCAAAAATGCCTGAGCGGGTGCGGCGTCAGCCTGCCCGACCACGCCGGCAGCCACCTCTCCACCGCTCCCGCCAGCCCCTGCCGCAAGGTCACCGCGCACGCCGCACAGCGCCCGCCACCGGGCGCGTGCCGCCGGCTCGGCAGCAGCACCGCCCGCCCACCCGCCAAGTCGTCGCCGAACTGCGGCCGTACCTCGGCCAGCCACCAGGCCAGCAGCCGGTCCACCCCGTCGATCGCCGGTACCAGCCGCTGCCTGGGCCCGCTGCCCCTGGCGCCCTTGCCCCAGCGCACCTGCAGCACCCCATGCACGCCCACCTCGGGATAGAAGTCCCCCACCTCAAGGCGGACCGTCTCGTTGATCCGCAAGCCCACCCGCCGCCACAACGACGCCGCCACGTAATCCCGCGCCGCCACCAGAAAGCCCCGCCCCGGCGTGCGCGGCAGCCAGGCCCGCCACGCCTCAAACAGCCTCTCCACCTCCCGCGCCGAGGGCGGGATACGCACCCCCGCCCGGGCCAGACGCCGGGGCCGGTTGAACTCATCCACCGGCCGCGGCACCGGCCGGCCCGTCACCTCCTCAACCAGCCGCCCATGCCGGGCCTCGACGAAGGCATAAAACCGGTACACCGCCTGCGCCATCTCCCCCCGCGTCTGCGTCCCCGCACCACGCTCCCGCGCCCCCGCCAACCAACCGTCCACATCCGCCGGCCCCACATCCCACACCGGCACCTGGGCGAACGCCAGCAACTCCCCCACCCACGCCCGCTGCTGACCCACCCACCGGTCCGTAGCCCCCCGCGCCGCCAACGCCAGCACGAACTCATCCACCCACCGAGCCCCCAGCCCGGCCACCCCCACACCCACGACAGTCACCCGGCCACCCTGACCCCGCCCCCACAGCAATCACGACGAAAGTTCAGGAATGCCGAACAACCGACCACCTCCCCGACCTGGAACCCACCCACCCTGACCAGCAACGACCACGCAGGGCCGAACCTGGCCTTTTAGGTAACCTCGGCACGGCAGGCAGTGACCGAACTGAAGACGGGTGCCTCACCGACACAATCGCGAAGAAGGACATGGACCAGCTCGGCGGCAGCGTCCGCTGGCTCAACAAGCACAACCCGGAGTGAAGGCCCTGCTCGTCATGCTCCACCCCAGCCGAGTCTGCGACGCCAAGGCCACCCCTCCGCCGAGCATGCGCGTCGTCACACCAGCCAGGTTCGAGGAACTGAAGAAGGCCGTGACGCAGTACGCGGCCGCGCTAGCCAGTGGCCCGGGCCTGTGGGGAGACGAGCAGGCCGTCAGCGCCCAGCTTGCCCACCACAGGCTCACCGGCGACCGCTTCTTCGACGCCTACGCCGAAACCGTACGCTCAACCGCGTAAACGCTGCCGGGCGTTCAGGGTGCCCCTGAACGCCCGGCAAACTGCGAGGGCGAGTCCGTGTCGCTGCTCGGATTACCTGTCTGACCGACGACGGTGGCCCGGCACGGCACCAGTTGCCGGTGCCGCCCCAAAACTACTCGACGCCTTGGGCCTGGTCCCGCACGAATCTGGCGGCCGCATCCCCGTAGTTGATGTGACCGCAGGCAAGGCGCCCCACCCCTGTACGGCCAATGAGACCGAATCCCTCACCTCGGCACACGCCCAGCGCATTGCCCCAGTCCGGAGAGTCAAGAACCCCTTCCTTCGGGCTCGTGCACACGGGGTCCACAGGGGACGTGCTGCAGTAGGACTGGGCGCGGCCCTCCAGATCCTTTGGCAGGTAAGGTTCCCGCTTACCGGGAGGATCTGCGTAGGCGGCGAGACCTACAGTGTCCGCAGGTTGTCCCCCCGCTTCGTTCTTGGCTGCGGGCGAATCCGGATCGAACCGTGGATCGCCGAAGAGGAGTACGGAGTCGATCCGATCGTGGATCGCGTTCAGCTGCGGATCTGCCAAGGCGTCGCCCAGAACCCACGCGCCCTCGGAGTACCCGGCGAGGATGAAATGCGTGTCGGGGCACCGGCTCGACTCGGCCTTGAGTTTGTCGATCGCGCGGACACGTCCCTGCTCCTCGCTCTTCAAGAGGCTCCCAGGAAGCTTCCGCTTAGGCATCTTGTTTGCCTGGGCGTCTTTCTGCGCCTGTACCGCCTCCGGCTCGTTGAAGACGGTCTCGGGCGATGGATCGTAGTTGACGTATGAAACGCCGACGTTTTCCTTGCCGTGCAGCGCCTGCAGCTCCGAGATGACCTTGTCGAACATGCCGGGCACGTTGGGGCCCAGCTTGAAGGGCAGGACGGGGGCGGGCGCATTAGCGACTCCCTTTACCCCGATGAACTCCCACGCCGGACAGGGAGGCGCCACGGGTGGTTGTGTCGGCGTCGGTGTTACTCCGCTGGCCAGACGAGCAGCGCAGACCCCCGGGACACCGAGACGCACGCCGGGGAAGATCCAGTGGCCTGTATCGCTCGACGGGAATCCGTGATCGCGGGCAAATGCCTCGATTGTCGAGCGATTGGCGTCGTAGATCTGGCGCCACTTGGTACCCGACCCCAGAAACTTTCCGGCAAGGCCCCAGAGGCTATCTCCGCGAACGACTGGCCCGCACATCGTCGGAGCTTGGGGAGTTGGTTTGATCGATGGCTTGACCGGCGTGGGAACTGAGGGATGCGCCGACACCGACGGCGGC
>NZ_JBSGZV010000057.1:10367-56012 GCF_053611185.1 Streptomyces sp. NPDC054834
GCAGGCGGAGCCGTCGTAGTCGACGGCGGAGCAACATGCGGCTCCGGAGGCACCGACACCGACGGCGGCGCAGGCGGAGCCGTCGTAGTCGACGGCGGAGCAACATGCGGCTCCGGAGGCACCGACACCGACGGCGGCGCAGGCGGAGCCGTCGTAGTCGACGGGGACGAGGATGGCGGCGTCGGCCCTGGTGTGATCGCAAGGGCTGGGAAGCTCGCGGCCAGGGCCATGGAGCCAGCGGCCAG
This sequence comes from Streptomyces sp. NPDC054834, assembly GCF_053611185.1. Classification (NCBI taxonomy): domain Bacteria; kingdom Bacillati; phylum Actinomycetota; class Actinomycetes; order Kitasatosporales; family Streptomycetaceae; genus Streptomyces; species Streptomyces sp. NPDC054834. The sequence continues at coordinate 10,613 of NZ_JBSGZV010000057.1, forward strand.
GCTGCTGGCTGTCGCCATCGCTACCCGAAGGCCCGGGCGTATTCGGATTGGTCTCACCTTGCGCGACGATGTTCGGCGCACAGCCCACCTCCAACAGAGAAGCGGTGAGTCACTAGAGAGTGACGTTAGGTGACACTTATGGGTGTCGCCCAACTGCTATAGGCCGAACGTGGTGATCTTCACTGTGGGGCAACGGAACATAGCTCGTGCCTTTCGGGACTTCCGCGCACCGCTGTCATGCACGGCATGACGCACTACCGCACTGGCCTGGTCCGCCGCCGCGCCCTGAACCTGTACGAGGCGATCCCCGCCCAGCACCACCGCGAGCGTGCTGTACGGGAATCACGCGACGTTGTGGCCAGCTGACAACGCCATACAGGCGTGACGCCTTGACGTAGGTACCCGTCGGCGGGCGTACGCCGACCACTTCCTCAAGAGCGTCGAAGTCCGCGTCTTCCAGCGCGAATATGGCCGTCAAGGGAGCGACCGTGTCGAGGTTCTTGGAGCGCCGGTCCCTGGACAGGTGCCGCCGCGGATAGTCGGTGGTGACATGGAAGTCGTCCGGGTTGTTGGCCGGGTTCAGCCGATGCAGAGCCTTGAGGATCGTTGTCTTGCCCGACTCGTTCTTGCCGATCAGGCACGTGACCTGAGGGTCGACCACCATGGTCTGCTTGTTCATGATGTTGCGGAACGCCTCGATCTCCACTGACGTCACCAGCATGGCACTCCCCTTCAAGGGCCACGTTGCCCTTGTCTGTTCCGCGCAACCTGCAACCTGTGCCAGACGGGACAGGTGCGACCGCGTGTATGGCTTGATCCGCCAGTATGAATCCCGCCACTGACAGTGGTGCCCCGAGTTCTGTTAGGCGGCGAAGTGAGACCCAGCGGGCGGTCATCGCGGCTGAAGTCGAGCGGGAGCGGATGCGCCGGCGGGAGCTGCCGCCTGTCCGTCAGCGGGCGTATGCCGACCACTTCCTGGTTTCCGCTCCTCGCCCAGCCCAGAACCAGCGGCGTATCGGAAGGGGAGCTGTGGTCTGGGCCAGAGTGCCGAATACAGTCTGGCGCCAGCTCTACTCGGCACCAGAGACCATGCGGAAGCGGTCGAAGCGCTTCGGCGTGCTGAACATGGGGCGTGCCCAAAATCCGCCGGTGTCTCGGCGCTTCAGCACCTCCTCCACGACCTCTCCCGCATCGCGGTCGAAGCCGGCGGGGGCGAGGGAGACTCGGTGGCACAGCAGGTCCGACTCACCCTGCGAATATCCCTCCCACTTGCCGGAGTCGTAGCGCTTCTCGGGCCTGATGACGTCGAGGAGCTGGTAGGCGTCGAGGGCCTGATGCGTCTCGTAGGCCTTCCGTCCCAACCCGTAAAGGCCCTGCCTCACGTCGCCGGTGACGTAGGTGATGGTGAGCGGGTCGCCCTCCTCGGCGCCGACCTCAACGCCGGTGTACTTGAGGCGGTCGAGCCACATGAGCAGGGCGGCGATCTCGCTGTTGGTGAGCACGTGCACCCAGCCGCGGGTGAAGAACTCGACCGGGAGCTCCACGTAGGGCTCGGTGTCGTCGGGGGCGGTGTACGGGATGGCCGAGCTGACGGTGCTGGTCCCGTTCTCGCAGAGGAGCTGCAAACCGGTGCTGAAGCGGCCCGGTCCGGTGTTGGCCCGGACGAGCGCCATCGACTCCAGCGTCTTCAGGGCCTGCGTGATCTGGCGTCGCCGGTTGACGTCCTCGGACGCCAACTGGATACCAGGACCGGCGTATTGGCTGATCGATGCCGACAAGCTCATCCATGACAGCGGGTGCTTCGCCGTCGACTCCACGGGATAGGGAGTGTCCCACTGCTTCCCCGGCCCCACAGCGCACTGCGCGGCGTACAGCATCGTCAGCATGAGCCGGAGCTGGAGTCCCTTGGGGGTGACCATGCGGGCCGCGAACGGCTGCTCCTCCTTCGGGAGCGGCTTCCGCTCGTCCTCCAGGATTCTCATCTCGTCAAGCCGGTAGAAGGCCTGGCGGACTCGGACGGAGGCGGGCTTTTGTCCTTGCTCCCAGATCTGGTGCATGACCTGGTTGACGCCCCCGAGCATGCGGGTGCGAAGGGTCTGGAGGTGTGCAAGGCGTGTGTCGACCTTGCCGTCCTTGGGGCGCATCTCGGCCTACCTTTTGAAAACTACCGATTGATTCTCATGCCGCCGTGATCCATCGATTACTCAGTCATCTTCGATTTCTCTAGGTGGCGTTCATGCGAATCAATGCGTAGTTGAGAGTACCGGACGACCCCTCAGACGGGCTACATCATTTGATGTGTGGGGCGCTGAACAGGGCCCCACAGGTGGCCTGGAGGGCTTCTCCGGCCGCGTCCAATCGGGGGCTCCGGAGCATCGACGCCGGCAAGCACTTGGTGCTCCGGGCCTCCCAATCGCGAAAGAGGCGGTACCTCTATCAATGGAACGTACAACAGAAGAGCGGATCGAGCCCAGCCTGCGAGCTGAGCTCCCGGAGGTAGTCGGTGAGAAGTCCAGCCGGTTCCTGGGGTGGGTGACCTTCGGTTTCACGGCGGCCTGCGCCGTGGGCGGCACGGTCATCGCCCTGACGGTCTCCGCGCCGGTCGGACTGGCTCTGCTTGCAGTTTCGGCTCCCGCCATCACGATCCAGATCCGCCGGTGAATCCCGGATGGCCGCAGTCCGAGGACTGCGGCCATCCGGGCCGCTCCCCTACCCGCCCAGGAGCAGAGCTCGCGTCGTGAAGTTGTTCCGGCCAATGCCGGGGGTCACACACCGCGCGGCGGTCAGATCGGTCCTTCGCAGTCGTCGATTCAGTGCGGCAGGTCATCCTGCGGCTGCGGCCGGACCCACGGCATCGGCCGTGATCGTCCAAACGACTGCGCGCGCGACACCCTATCTTGAAGAATGTCCTGCCACTGCGGTGTGGAGGGAGGGCGATGCGTCCCGAGGAGACTTTGGACATCAAGCTGGCCTTCGCAGGTTGGTTCGCCAGCAAGCCGGCTGCGGAGCTGGCGGAGATGGAAGCCGAGGCTTACGCGAAGCAGGGGTTCAGCAACTCGCCGCAAGACGAGCTGGACAGTCTGCGTATCGCGCAGAACTACTGGGTGGCACCAGACATGGTCCGCATCGCGGAAGCGGCGCAGGAAACACTGCCTGACGAAGACGTTCTCCTTGAGGAGCCGCCCTCGAGTCATGGATTCCTCGTGCTCGCTGAGCCCTTCACGATTCGGTGCGCCGATCAGGCGTGCGTGGATGACCACCCGTTCAGCGGCTTGCGGTGGCGTCCCGTCCACCGAGTCCTTCCAGCTACCAAGTGGGCCGAGGAACAGCACGATGACGGAATCCTTATCCAATGGATCGGACCTGTCGTTGGCGAGGAGGAGCGCCAGTTCTTTGGATCGCCTGTTGCGCCGGTGGGGAACGGGATGTTCATGCCCGCAGGTCGCCCTCTCGAGATGGCTCAGTCGGTAGAAATCGGCGCTATGCGCCCTGAGTCTGCTGTCCTGTGCCGATACGCACGCGCCATGTGGACACTGATGCAGCAGCCGCTGGCGGCCGTTGGCGAGTTGGAAGCGGACCGCCCTCAACGGAGGCGACTCCAACGGGCAGGACAGCTACCCGCTGCTCCCGTGGCGATCGTCACCCTGCGACGCAAGACAGCAAAGTGCGGGAACAACGACGAGGCCCAAGAGGTGGAGTGGTCTCACCGCTGGGTCGTCCGGGGACATTGGCGACGTCAATGGCACCCACGCCTACAAGCCCACCGCCCCATCTGGATCAACGAGCACGTCAAAGGACCGGACGACAAGCCGCTGCTGGTGCGCGAGAAGGTCATCACCTGGCGTCGATAGAAGGAAGTGCCTCGTGAGCTGCCCTACCACGCCGAAGGTCGGTAGGACGGTGCGGATCCCGGTTGGTGGGCCGGTGTCGAGTGGGCGCTGCTGTGTATCGAGGACACCGCCGCCCAGCTGACCGAGGGCCGGTCGTTGGAGGCAGCGCAGGGTGGAAGGGATCCGGCGTGACGTGGACGCTGCCGGAACCGATGCTGAGCACTCCCGTACCCACGCCGGATCTGCGGCCGGGCTGGGTGGGCGAGCCCAAGTGGGACGGGTTCCGGGCAGCCGTCTTGGTCGACGAGGGCCGGGTGGTGCTGCGTTCCAGGCGCGGCACGGAAATGGGGTCGGCGTTTCCGGAGGTTGTGACGGGGGCCGTGCAGCTGCCGGATGCGACGGCGATGGACGGCGAGTTGGTCGTATGGGACGCCGCGGGTCGCCTCGCGTTCGAGCGGTTGCAGAACCGGCTGGCCCGGCGCGGTTCCGGGGCGGTCCGGGCAGCCGAGGAGTGGCCGGCGCACTTCGTGGCGTTCGATCTGCTCAGGTTGTCCGGGACGGACACGACCGGGTGGCCGTATCAGCGGCGGCGGGCCGCGCTGGAGTCGATGTTCGTGGCCCGTCGGCTCTTCGCGCCGTGGGCACTGTGTCCGTCCACCACCGACCCGGCCACCGTGCGCGAGTGGCTGTCATGGGCGTCGGTCGGGATGGAAGGCGTGGTCTTCAAGAAGCTCACCGATCCCTACAAGCCGTCGGTGAGGGGCTGGCAGAAGTACAAGGTCCGCGAGACGAGCGAGGCGATCGTCGGCGCTATCACCGGTTCCCTGGCTGCGCCCCGCACGCTGCTGCTCGGCAGGTACGACACCGAAGGCCGCTTTCAGTACCTCGGCCGCACCACCACCCTCGCCCAGGCGGCAGGTGCGGCGGTCACCGACCTGCTCGCTGCGGGGCGGCGCGGTCATCCGTGGACAGGCTGGTCGTTCTCCGCCAGGGGGGCAGCCAGGAAAAGCTGAACGTCACGCTGGTGGAACCCGAGCTGGTGGTGGAAGTCGGCGTCGACGTCGCCCGCGACGCCTCCGGCCGGTGGCGACACCCCGCACGCTGGCACCGCGCCCGCCCCGGCCTCTCCCCCGCCGACGTCCCCCGCCTGACGTCACCGCCGCACTGACGGCGGCCGGGCGCGGAGGCCCCGCCGACGCGCAACACGAAGAGCGCGGCTCCGATCCCCGGCTGCGTCCGCGCCGCCCATCCCGCCCTCCCTCATCCTCAACTCCAGCCAGGGCATGGTCGAAGGAGGTCGCAACGGGGATGTCAGCGGCCCCGACCACGCCGTACGCGGGTGGTGACCTGGGCGGACTTCGGGACGCTGTGGAGACTGGCGCAACACCTACCGCAACACTCAGCGCAACACTTGACGCAACCTCTACCGCAACACCTAGCGCAACACGGCACCTTATGAGGCGAAGCCGCGGCCGGGCGGGCTGATCACGGTGTCGTCCTGCGATCTTTCCCCATCGAGCTTTGCGAGGAGGGTTCTAGGTACGGCCGCCAGGGGCGTAGTCCTGCAAGAAGGCGGGGGCGACCATGCGCTGCCTCATCATCAGCTCGGTCAGATCCTGCGCGAGGCTCGGGTGAGTACCTGGCCATTCCGGTGCGTGCGCCACGAACTCCCGGCTGTTGAAGACGGTGAAGCGGTTGAAGTCTGCGACACGAAGCCGCGAGGCGTCCTGTGGGTCGCGGGAGATGATCACGCCTAGACGACTGCCGAGCGGCACGGTCAGGCGTCGAAAGTTATGGAAACCCGTCCCGACGCCGTGATCGAAGACGGCGGCGGGAATCTCGGGTGGCGCCGTTCCCACGACACCCGAGAAGCAGACTGGGTTGTCGCTGACCAGCAATCCACCGCCGCGAGGGCGGTAGCAGGACCAGTGCATATCGCTAGACAGCAACGTGGAAACGAGATGATTCCATTGGTCCTTGTAGTACGCGTCGTCGTCGTTCCGCAGGAGCCAGGGACGGATCACACGCATGGAGATCAGCCCCATCATGGCGGTCTGGATCTCTTCGTCGGACAGCCCGCTGTCCTCGGCACCGATCTCCTTGGTCACCCGGTGCATCAGGAATCGGCTTCGTTGCCACTGCAGGGCCAGCAGCCAGGCGAGGGCGTGCCGGGCATGCGTGGGGACGGCACGCTCCCGACTCTGAACCAACTCCCTAACGGCAGTGGCGGCCTCCCCCTCAATGTTGCCCATGGCGGCTTCCATCGAGACGTGATCGGGCTCCTGCCCGGGCCGGTAAATCGAGTGACCGAGGTTGCGATGGCCTACGTCGCGAACCGACGAGTTGAAACGCCGCTCGCTCATCACCTGGTGGATGACCAACTTGCCGCGCTGGCCAGCGAAGTGTTGGAGCAAGAACTGCGGGATGAAGTGGTGCTTCTTGGCGTGCGGCGGCATGGGACGACTTTACGAGGTCGACGCCACCTACGGCCCTGGCCCCTGGCAGCCGTGTGGCGACGGGTGGGGCTTCCACCAGCGGCCCGTCAGCGCTCACACCAGCCGTGGTCTGGGCTGGACGCTGCACGGCCGGACCACGGTCGGGGCCATGGTCTGGTTCCAGTGGTCGGGGCGACCACGCCGCGAATCCGGGTTATCCACAGGCCCGAACGGGCTCGGGGGTATCTCCGTACGCTGCTGCCCGAGTCGATCACACGGGGGAGTGCGGGATGCGGTACGGCGTAGTGGTGGAGGAGCTCGCGGTGGAGGTCATGGCGCAGCTGCCGGACGACCAGGCCCGGCGGGAAGTGATGGCGCTCGTGGAGGTCGCACGGATGGATCCGCGGGTCTGGCCCGATGTCCGTGACCCGGGTTCCGTGGAGGAGATCCGGGAGGCGTTCGGACGACAGTGCTGGATCCAGTACCTGCCACACGCCGGCGCGATCGAGGTCCGTGACATCGGCTGGGCGGGCTGACTCGTCAGCGGCGGCGGAGCTCCTCGGACCAATCCTGGAGCTGGTCTTCGAGGATGAGGTTGTCGCCACGGGCCACCGTCTGCAGCAGCTGGGCGCACACGGTCGCTTCGGCGGCGAGGCTGGCCGGGCTGCCCAGCACGGGGAAAGCGTCGCAAACGCGGGCGGCGACGTCCTCCTGGAGCAGCGAGTAGGCGTAGAGCGTGGCGGCGTCGAGCCCTTCCGGAGCTCGCCCCCAGCCCTCCCAGTCCAGAATCTCGTGTCGACGGCCGACACCTTCTCCAGCGTCCCGGCGAGGTCCTCCTACCAGGAGTCCGGCAGCTTCAGGACGAGGTGCTTGTCGATGCCGACCTCGGCCGCCCAGCGAGGCTGCGGCGGCGGGCAGTTGCCAAAAGCGGTAGTGGATGAGGCGGGCGGTTGCCATCCTGACCGGATGGAGGAAGCAGAAGACCGGTTGAGCCTGCCCCGACCCCGCTGGGCGCATGCCGAGATTGCCGTCTGGGGCGGTGCCAGCGAGGACGATCTCGCCCTCGCTGGTGGCTACCTGAGAGTGGCCGAGACAGCCGCCCGACACTGGATCGCCCACGGCCCGGACGACCGACTGCCCCTCCCGATCCTCTACAACTACCGGCACAGCATCGAACTGTCGCTGAAGTGGCTGATCCGCAAGGCCGCCCAGTGCGCGCTGCGCGACGGCTACACAGGAGAAGAAGACCTCAGCCCCGACCAGTTGGACAAGCGGCTGCGCACGCACAACATCAGGAGACTGGCGGACTGCCTCAACCGGTACCTGGCCCTGCTGGACCTGCCCAAGGTGGAACAGCGCATCGACCCGGAGTCCTGGAGTCAGCTCAACTGGCTGGACAGCGAGGATGCGACAGGGGAGGCCTACCGGTACGCCGTGGTCGGCCACGGCGCCGGCCGGGCTCCCGCCCGTCCCGTCCAGCAGAACGTCAACTTCTACGAGCAGGTGAACGAGCTGCACAAGCTCGCGCACCTGCTGTGGGGCGGCTACTCGGCTCATCTCGGTGAGTACGAGAACTGGCAGATCGAGTACATGGAGGCCATGGACACGGCCGGCTACTGAAGCGCTGTGCCGCCGCTACGGTGTCGGCTTCTTGTGGCGGGTGAGGAGCTCGGTAAAGAAGTCGGAGATGAGCTGCGGGCTGTCGGGCCGGGTGAGTTCCCAGCCGCCGAAGCGGTAGATCTCATAGCCGGCCAGCCGCAGACGGCGGTCCTCGGCGACCATCTCCGAGTACAGCCTGGGCGAGGCGGTGTACGTGGTGCGGCCGTCCGCGCCGATGGGGTTCTTGATGCCGTAGTGGTGAGCGCCGTCGACCTCGATGACGATGCGGGAGCGGTCGGGGGCCAGCAGCAGGAAGTCCATGCGCTCACGGTGCAGGGCCCCGCTGTGTCCGCTGCTCTTGCGGGTGTAAGGGTCGTAGTGCAGGTAGACCTGCGGAATGAGGGCGGGCAGGTCGAACCCGTCGGGTTCGGCGTAGCGGGTGCAGTACGTGCGCAGGACCGTCTGCTCCGGCAGGGAGTCCAGTGAGCGGTACAGCCGCCGGTACAGGGTATCGGCGGCTTCCGGCTCCTCGGCGTCCGGCACGTGGTTCGCCTGCCACCAGGTGATCATCTGCCGCCAAGTCAGGCCATGTACCGGCAGCGGGTCCTTATACACGAGGCAGTTCTCGGCGTTCCGGACGATCTCCACCTCGTTGCTCACCGCGTCCCGCAGCACGATCTGCGGCTTCGGGCCGATGGGCGCGAAGATGAGGTTCTTGAAGGTGCCACGGGGGCCCTTCTTGAACCGCTGCTCATACTCGGCCTCCTGCAGGTCCTCCAGGGCTTGCCTGGTCGGCCCCAGCAATTCTTCGACGCACTCGCGGCGCGCCTGCCACCCGCCGCCCCCGGACATGTCGTTTTTGCGCCAGTAGTCGTAGAAGCCGCTGTGATGGCGAAACGGCAGCTGCGGCGGCTCCAGGCCCAGGCGCTCGAGGACCGCCCGGTGCGCTTTGACGGCGAGGACGACTTCCTCGTCGTTCATGCGTTCGTCGTGGCGTGTGCCCCTGGCGACGAAGTCCTCGTGCAGCAGCCGGGTCAAGGCCACGGCTACGTCCAGATCCGGGTGGGCTGGCAGGGGACCGAACCGCAGGGATTCCATCAGCTCGACATCCAGCTCCCACAGCTGGCACACCCATTCACCTGGCCTGTGGCCAGGCCAGTCCACGTGCTCATCGGGCCTGCCGCGGAAGAAGTCATCTGTCTGCATGCTCGCGCATCCCCCCTGCCCCACAGCGCTGTCGGAAGGAATTGTCGCTGGTGTCACTGACAAGGGGGAGCTGCGCGCAACGGCGGTGACAGTGGGGCGGGCCGCTCACGTCGCCTACGTGAGCAGGTCGGCGACCTCGCGGAGGTGTCCCGGACGGTGCGGCTGACGCCGATCAGGGTGGCCGAGGCATGGCCGGTCTATGGAGTCCACTCAGTGGAACCCATCGAGTGGGCTCCAGTCAGTGCCGTGCATCGCCACTGGATGCAGATGGGTTCCACTCGGTGGACGATGCCCGGCATCGTCACCACAGCCAGGCGTTGGAGTGCCGCACCCGGGACAAGGCGCGGGCGTCGCGGCGGGTGGCCGCGTTGCCGATTCGGTTCTGCCGGGACCGGGGCCGGCGTGACTGCCCGGCGGCCAACCGGCGGCGTCCGGCGTCCTGGAGCCGCCGCCGTTGCTTGCGCAGCTCCGCTTTCTTCGCCGCCTTCGACTTCGGCTTCCGGGGCCGCTTCCAGACCGGCTGCCACCCCAGGGGCTCATCGGGCTCGGGCTCCTGGTCCTCATCGAGCGCGGCAGCCATCTTCTTGGCGGCGGCGCGGGCGCGGGCGAGGGCTTCCGCAGGGCTGGGTTGTTCTTCCGGGGTGCTCACGTGACTCCTCCTGTGGTCTGGCCCGGTGTGTGCTGGGTGCCGGGCTGCTGGGTGTGCGGCGGCGGGGCCACCGCCGGGGCGGGCTGAGGTTGGGAGCCGAGGGTGAGGGCGCGCTCCCGGGCGCCTTCCTGGACCCTGGCGAGGGTGGCCTCGGCGAGCATCCGGCGGGTCTGCTCCACCGTGGCGACGTCGGTTGTCTGCTCCGGAACGCGGCCGGCCTTCCGGCCGGTGTGGAACGGCCGCGGGCGCGACCTCGAGGCGGCGGGCACGGCGACGGTGCGCGGCCGGGTGCGGGAGCCCAAGCGGTCCGCGCGACGCACGGCCTGGACCCGGACCCTCAGCGCGTCGGCGGCGAGGCGGGCACGCTCGTACGGCGAAGCGGCCCGTTTGCGGATCAGCGGGCGCAGCACGGCCTGGTCCTCGGTGTCGCGCGGGTACAGGGCGCGCAGGTCGGCGGTCATCATGCGTCGGCTGGCCGGGCGGGTGTAGTCGTCGACGACCGTCTGCACGATCTGTTCGTCCAGGCCGGGTTGGTGGGGCCGGCCGCGCAGGACGTAGAAGAGGTGGCGGCGGGCTTCGGCGAGCAGGTGGTGGCGCTTGAACGCGCCTCGCATCACGTACACCACGGCGACGACGTCGACGGCCGCCAGCGCTATGTCGACCACCGGCCGCACCCGTGCCCACACCGCCGCGGCCGCCGCCCGGGCCCGCTCCGCCAGCCGGTCAACGACGTCGACGCCGTAGGCCCGGATCGCTGAGTCTCGCCATCGCTCGCGCAGCTCGGTCAGCGACAGCATCTCCTTGCGCTTGGGCGGGCGGGTCTGGTCGGCGGCCTGGCAAGCCAGCGCGTACGCGGCCCGCTCCCCCGGCGGGTGCCCCTGCCGTTCTTCGTACTTGGCCGTGAGGACGGGCAGCGCGTCCTCGATCTGCTGGCGTCGGGTCGACTGCCAGCCGATGAGCCGCTGGTCGATGCCCGCGATCTCCATGACGGGCCTGCGGCCGGGTGTCACCTCGCGGGGCTCCCACGCCCAGCCGAGCCGGGCGGACGCCTCCTCCATGAAGTAGAGGGTGTAGAGGGTGTCGGCGGCGACGATGTGGGCCATCAGCGAGTCCGCCGACAGGTTGCCCCACGTCCCCTTGTCGTCCGGCCGCCGGACGCGGACCGACACCACCGCATGATCGTGGAGGAGTGGCTTCGACTCGGCAGCTCTCGACTCGTAGTGCCGGAACACCGCAACGATCAGCCCGTCCTTGACCCGGGCGCGGCGCTTGCCGCCGCCTTTCCAGCGTATCTCCGCGACCTCATCCCCCAGCCACGCCAGCGTCTTGTCCCGGGCGATGTCCTGGCACAGCTCCAGCACCAGGCGGGTCTTGTCATCGCCAAGCGCGAACGCGATGTGGGCCGTCGGCGGGGGCCGGAACACCAGGTCGAAGCCCAGCCAGGGGGTGCGCTCCTTGGCCTTGTCGGTCTTGGGTGACTGGTTGTGCTCGATGGGCCTGCCCAGCACGGTCGCCCGCCGGGCCTGCGCCGGGCTCTTGCCCTCTGCCAGGAGCTCGCGCTCGATCCGGTCGGCGTCCGGGTGCCGGCCTTCCCCCAGGAGCAGTTCCGCCTGCCGCTCGGTCACCACATCCCCGGCCTTGAGACCGACCGCGGCCAGGCCCCGGCCCTTCCAGATCCCGGGCGGGACACCGGCTTCGTCCTGGGCGGCGCGCAGCGGCTTGCCCGCAGGGCGGTGGCCGTCGCCGACCATCACGCCGCGGAAGAGATAGCGCCACCCGTTCCCCGGGCGAACCTCCGACATGCTGATCACCGGCCCATGGAACCCCCGCGTTGACCTGCGGAAAAGCGCGATCCTCGGTGCTTCCCGCCGGGCGGGAGGCCATCACCAGATCTTTACCGCAGGGCCCGCCAGGCGGGCTGCAGCAGCGGCCCGAGACGGTAAGCCTCCGCCCGCACGGAGGGCTCCGTGCTTCCCCCGGCGGGGAATCGTGCGCCAACGTACAAGGCCTACAGCTGAAGAAAGGTGTCAGGTGCGCGAGGTGCCTGGACACCCGCAGTGGACTGCCACGTCCTGATGACATCCGACACCGCCGTGCTGAGTCTGTCCGTGTCCCAGCCGTACTGGGCGAACAGTCGCTGGAGGACGGCGATCGCAGCCAGCGGGGCTCCCCCGCACCGCAGGGCTGTGTCTCTGGAGCTTGCCTGCATCCGTGCCGCAGCATCGCCGTGCGCGGGGTCGACAAGTTGGTCGGTGCTCTCGAAGAACATGGTGATGCCGTGCTGCTGGCCGTGCGTTACAGCCGAGCCGAGGCGCCAGAAGAGCGGCCCGAGCAGCGGAACTTCTGGCGCGATGATCTGTGCCGCCAGGGAGGTCGTACGGGGCATCCGCTCGCCCAGAAAGGGCGGGCTGTATCTGTCGCGTTCCCCGCGCACCTCGAAGCGGTGTGCGCGGGCGGCTTCGAGGATGAGGCGGATGCGGTTCTTGGCGTGGTCACGGATAGCTGTGGTTTCTACGCCGTTCTCAAGCTGCGTCTGTTCCTTGAGGCTCTGCAGTCGGAGGTTCATGTAGCGGCGCACACGTTCCCGTTCGCCGATCTCCGGCTCGAGAAGGAACCACGGGGCGATCGCGATGTCGAGGGTCGCTCGGGCGATGGTGTGCGAGGCCGTGATTCCTCCTGGCGACCTGAACAGGGTCCCAAGGCTGTCCAGGTGATCAAGCATGACGAACACGGATGACAGCGGGGTGATGTTGGCGTCACGTACTGGGTGGGTTCCCCAGGAGCCGGCCAAGGTGTCTCGCTGACACTCTTCGCTCGCTGGGGAGCCAGGCAGGAAACCGTGGCTCGCCTCGTAGCTGTCGTTGAACGCGGCGCGGAGTCCCTCCAAGGAACGGGCGAGTTCGGCCCACGGATCTTTCCTCATGCTCCATGACGGTAGAGACGAGTCGTCTGTGCTGCTCAGATTTTCGACAGCCGACCGCCAGCCGCAGCTGCTGCGCAGCTGGCTGACCGCGCCGTGCGAATGCTGCGCTGCGGCACACAGGCTGGGCTGGTTGCCCGAAGTTGGGAGACCAGCCCAGCCTGTCAGATGCGCTTCAGCGCGTCGCGGCAATGAGCTGATCCCTCATCCGTTGATACACCGCTGCGTCACACACCGGCTCTTTCAGCTTCTGGAGCCAGTATTCGTACATGCCGATGTCCTCGCCGGGCACAGTCAGGCGGTACTCCTTGTCACTGGTCTCTCTGATCCAGCCGTGTGCTTCACCGACGTAGAGGGCGTTTTCGACCGCCACGTCCGACAGGCCGGTGGCCGCTGCCAACTCAGTCACCGTGCAGGTCACGCCGCGAGGGTCGATCAGCGTGCCGGTGCCCAGACGGAGAGTGAGGGCATACAGGCAGACCTTTACCAGCTCCGGGAGACATGCCCCCTTCTCTGACAGGTCGAGCAAGTAGATCTCTTGGGTGTCGCGGAGTTCTTCCGGGCTGTGGAAGAGAGCGCGTGCCGTCTCCTTCCACGCAGCGCGTTCGTCGTTCAGAGCCCGGGAGGCCTGGCGGTAGGTCATGCCTGCCTTGTCCGCCTGGGCGCGGATGCGGGCCTTGCGGGCGTTGGAGCCGTTCTTCGTCATGGGCTTCTCCAGGGGACCCACGCTCCTCCCAGGTCAGCCGAACGAGTCTGGCGGCGGGAAGTCTGCACGGGCCCTTGCCGACGGATGCCGGGGGAGCCTTGGCCGGACTGGGTCGCGAGCGGCGTGGGCGCTGCAACAGCGGCGGTAGGCGTTCGTGTCATGCCGCCTCGCACTGTAGCGGGGCTGCGGGCTGCTCCCCGGAGACGTTCACCCTTTCGGGGGCATGCCCGTCCTCGCGTCTGGGGTTTACGTGACCCGCCGCGACATCGGCTCGTTGAGATGACTGGCGCCGCATGAAGCTGCCGCGACGGTGCCCGGCTGAGAGCTTCCGGCCCATGACCGGGAGATGGGTAGGCCCTAGACGCGCCGCGTCATCGCAGCAGAGGAGATGTGGCTAGCCACAGTCCGCGTGGAGTCATGGGCTCGCGCACGAGGACCAGTCATGGCATCCCACGCACGTAAGAACGCCGCTCGTCGGCAGCAGGACCTAACGGGGACGAACCGTCGCGCAGCGCTACAGGACATCCGCAACGCCGTCCCGCCCGCTCCACAGGCCAGAAACGCAACCAGGATTCCGGGCGGAGAGGCACACGCGGATGTTGTGCCAGCGGAGCTGATCGTTCTCGTCCAAGACTTCGTTCACTGGGAACGACGCCATCTGGACGATGCTGTAAACGCCGCGCGCCAGCACATCGAATCGCCGGCGAACTGGCACCGTCTGGTGCTCTACGCCCTCACGGACGCCCTGGCCTACAACTTCTTGCTGGTCGGCACGCTCGCCGCATACCTCCAAGAGCAAGGACTGGACGCGGAACCTCTGCGTCGACACCTCCAGTCCCCTGACCCCGATCGATACATCAACCAAGAAGCCCTCGATCTGCTCGCAGGTCTGATGGGCAGGCCCGTCGCGGAGGACCAGCAAGAACCTACATGGCACTTCATCGGCAGGCAGATTGCCGCGTGCGGCGCACAGCAGGGTGAAGAGAGGTGTCGGCCAACGCAGGAGGGGTTGTAGCCGGGTGTTCCGGCTACAACCCCTCCGATGAACTCGGTGCTTACCGGCTAAGCGCCCGTCAGCCGATGAGCAGCTCAACGAGTTCTTCGATCTGCTGCGGCGTGAGGCGTCGCTTTAGGTCTGCGGCAAGTACCTCCAGATCCTCTTCCGCCCGTTGTGTACTGGTGGCGGTTGCGGGTGCGCCTTGGCGCTTTGCGGCGGCCGCCGGTGGGGTGCTTACCGGGTAAGCACCCTTCGGCTTCCGGCTGGCCTCGCTTTTCTGCTGGGCCCGCTGCGCGAGTGCTTCATCTGCGGCACTCTGCTGCTGCTGTTCGGGCAACTGCCCGACGGTGCGGGCGATCTTGACCGGCAGTTCCTTGTCTTCCAGGGCCTGCTTGAGCTCCGGAGTGAGCTTCAGCAGCGCGAGGCGCTGGGTTACCCAGCCGCTGGACTTGCCCAAAGCTCGGGCTACAGCACGCTGCGAGCCGTGGACCTGGACGAGTCGTTCAAGTGCTTTGGCCTCGTCGAGCGGTTCCAGGTCTTCGTGCTGGACAGCTGCGATGAGTGCCGTCTCCAGCAACGTGTCGGCGTCGTGGGCGAGCGCGTCGTCAACGTGGACGGGAAGCTCGTCAAGACCGGCGAGCTTCGCACCAGCGAGGCGGCGGTTGCCGTCGACGACGACGTACTCGGCTGATGCGAGGTCCTGTGCGTGGTCGGGGTGCGCTGCCAGGAATGCTTCGCGTGTGACGATGGTAAGGGGTTGGATGATGCCCTTGCTGGTAAGGCTGTCCGCCATCTCCTCTATGGCCGCGAGGGTGGCGCGGGGGTTGTAGGGGTTCGGTGCCAGCCGGTCGACAGCAACCCGGAGTGAGCTGTGGGTGGCGGCTGCGGCCGGGGCCGCCGTGGTCTGTCCGGCAAACGCGGCGAAGCTTGCGGCGCGGCTACTCATGGGCTGGGCAACGGCGTCGAACGTGGCGGAGCCGCCGAGGGCATCGGCTTTGCTCATGTCAGCCTCCGAGCGATCTCACGCATGTGGTGGGCCTGGTCGGATTCGGGGGAGTAGGCGAGGAGTGCTCTCTGGAGCCGAACGGCTTCGCGCTGCTCTTTCAAGTCGCCGATGACCGCAAGGACGGGCGGTGTCCCCAGACTCCTCCACTTCTCGAGGGAGGAGGTGGCGATGTAGCCGCGTCGCGAGTCGTACTTGTTGACTACGAGGCCGAGCTGGTTCACGTCGATGTCGTAGTCGGTGGCTAGGGAGTGCACCTGGTTGATGAGCATGCCGTACGCCTGCGCGGAGGTGTCCTCTGCTTCGACGGGGATCACCAGCCCAGAGACGCCGGGCTTTTCTCCGTCGCGGCGACGGCCGTAGTAGATGGCTGCATCCATGGCCAACCCCAGGCTGGGCGGCGAGTCGATGACGATGACGTCGAAGTGCTCTTCCAGTGGGGACAGTGCTCGCTCAAGGGCAGCGTGCCGGGGCCCGCGGAACATGGTGAGGCCGGAGTCGAGCAGGAAGGCGTCGAACGCCGCGGGGAGGATCCGCAGCCGGTCTCCGAAGCGTGCTTCCTCTATGACGACAGTGAGGTCGATGAGCGGGGTGCGCGCCTGCTCCCTGTTCAGCATGTGCGTGATGAGGCTCTCGCTGCCGGCGGGGATGGCCTTGAGACCCAACTGGTGGGAGAGATGCCCTTGAGGGTCGTAGTCGACCATGAGGACACGGAGGCCGGACCGTGCAGCGGCTTGAGCGAGAGAGGCGGTGTCGTCTGTCTTGCCCGGCAGCGCGTGGGGGTCTTCCGCGAGGGCCTGGGCGAGGCCGGCGGTGACGGCGGTCTTCCCTACGCCGCCTTTCTGGTTGCAGACGATGACGCGCCGTGTGGGAGCGGCCTCTTCGCCGGCGGGATTCTGCTCGAGCCATAGCGCCACGGACTGGGCAAGCCCTTGGATGTAGGAGACACCGCGGGTGGCGCAGTCCCGCTTGAAGTCGTCGTAGAGACCTTCGGGTAGCCATGTCCCGAACGACTCGGCTCCCGCCGTGTCGATTGCGGGGAGCGGCTCGGAATGGGCGCGCCACGCCAGGATGCCGTCAGTGACAGCATCTTGCACGTCGGTACTGAGCTGCGCCGCCCGGACCTTGAGGGCTTGTCGGAGGGAGGCGGGCAGCTTCGACGCGAGCTTCTCCCGCTCCCCTCCCGATGTCGGAGACGTCATGCGCGGCAGCATACTGCCGCCGGAAGCTGGATGAACGTCAGGAGGGCGGGACATTCACTCCTTTTGACGTCAGCTCCTGCATGTCAGGTGCTTACCGGGTAAGCACCTGAGCTCTCTCAGCGCCCCTTGCGCACGGGAGTGAGCATCCAGGTGTCCCGTCTCAACGAACCGAGCCGAGTAGCGATCCGTCTCAACGAATCCAGTCGTTGCAGGTAGACCGGATGGGGTGGCGGCGACGGCTCGATGAGCAGTCACCTCAACGAAGTTAGTCCGGCCTGGTCAGCGAGTCGGCGCCGACTGGGTTCGTTGAGAACGGACACCAGGGCAGCTCACTCCTCTGTGCACTCCCTGAAACGCAAAAAGCCCTGCCCCCCGGTGAGAGGCCGGGAGGGCAGGGCTTCAGGATGCGGGTGTCAGGCCGCCCAGGTGGCGGGCGCGTCTTCGTCGGGTTTGGGGAGGCTGGCGGCGGTCACCGGGGTGGCCGGGTGACGCATTGCTGGCCGTGGTCACCCTGGGGCTTTCACGTCCTCGAGGAGGGTTGTCAGGAGCTCGCAGGCGTCGGCCTTGTGCGGGTCACTGTAAGAGGCGTGGTCGCTGACGTGGAACACCGTGTCCTTCGCGGTGACCGTGTATCCGGGCATGACGGTGGCCGCCCTGCCCTCCAGCAGGGTGTTGAGGTGTTCCGCATCACGGGAGGCGAGCCGGGTCTGGGTGTACGAGCCCATGCGGAGCACGATGCGGCCGGAGTTGTCCTTCCGGCGGGCTTCGACGTGGACGGCGTAGTGCGCGGGCTTCATGCCGACGTCGTCGGGGATGTCGAGGCCCGCCGCGGCGTGGGTGAGCGGCGTAAGGGCCGGGTGCCACACTCCGAGGATCTTGTCCGTCTCGCAGCGCAGCCAGCCCCTGCCGGTGTAGCCGAGCTGGTGGCCATGAGGTAGGCCGCGGCGTGCGGGGTGTCGGGGTGGACCAGGGAGACGGCGATCAGGTCGGGGCCGTGGTCGTCTCCCGGGCGGGGGTGAGCCCTTTCCACGAACGGTCCGACGCGTACGGCGATATCCCGGTAGAAGCCGGGGGTCCAGGGCTCCATGTCGCGCAGTGCGGCGAGCAGCACGCGGAACTGGTCGACGGTGGCCTGGTCCTCGGGGCTGAGGGCGCCGGGCGCGTGAGCGCAGCGGCGGAAAGGACGCTTCATCGGGTGGCCTCCTGCGTGGAGCTGGGCTGGGCGGTGTGGTTGGCGGGGGTCTTGAGCACGCGCGGCAAGTGGACGTGGAGGTGCTCGACTTCGACCTCGCGGCCCCGGTCGCGGAGTGTGCGGGCAAGGATTTCAGTGAGGCCGCTTGCACGGTGCCGGCCTCCTGCACAGCCGATCCCGATGCGGCTCGGACCGGCGGGCAGGTCGGCGTAGTCGGCGAGGTTGACGATGAGTTCGTGTGCGCCGGGGGTCTTCAGGACGACGTCTTGGACGCGGGGGTTGAGGCCGTCCAGGTCGAGGATGTCGCGGGCGGCGGCCGGGTCGCGGAGCCGGCCGCGGACGTCCTCGATGCGGTCGGCGGCAGGCGGGACGGGGGAGCCGTCCGGGCCGGTGGGCAGGTGCAGGTAGCCGAAGGAGATCAGGCGGATCGGATGCACGAAGGGGTGCCCTTCTGCTCGGTGGTGAGGAAACGGCGGAGCGCCGCGCCCGGCTGGGAGGGGCGAGGCGCGGCGCTCCAGGGGCTACTGGGTGGTGGTGTCGGTGACCACGAGGAACTGGTCGGTGCGCAGGTCCATGACGACCTGAGCGTTGGTGCCCTGGGCGCGCTGGTTGGCGGCGAACTCTTCGGCCGGCCAGGAGCCGCGGGGGCCTCCGACGGGAAACCGCTCCAGTACGGTGCGGGTCTGTTCGGGGGCGTTGGCCATCAGGCGTCACCGCCGTTCACGCGCTCGTGGATGTCGATGAGGGTGGCGATGGCGTCGGGGTTGTCCGCGCGGCCGACCCACTGTCCTTGCGCGGTGAAGACGGGGACCTTGTCCTGGTCGGCGTCGAAGATGACGCAGTAGTCGCCGTACCGGTCCATCACGATGTCGCGCAGGACCGGGATGAGTCCGGTGTCCAGGACCTCCAGGGCGTCGACGGTGAGCCGGGCGTTCTCGCCGGGCGTCTGGGGTTGGACCAGGGTGCCGGTGACGCGCACCAGGTCGCCGGGCTGTATGCCGTTCAGCAACTCGGGGGTGATCCGGGGGTCTCCGCTGGTGCAGGTGACGACCGTGTCAGGGGCGTCCTCGTCGACGGCGTCGATGTCGGCGGGGCGGACGATCAGGTCGAAGGTGGCGGTCCCGATACGCGGGCCGGGAGCGGGTATCGCGTCGACCCAGCCGTCGACGGCGCAGTGCTTGGTGTCCATCAGCTGGCCTCCGCCAGTGTCTCGGTGGGGCGAGTGGAGCGGGGTCGGGTGGTGCGCTGGGCAATGTCCAGCAGCTCGCGGTTACGCCGCTGCTGGGCGGGCGTGAGCGGCCGAGCCTTCGCGCCGTGGCGGTGCCAGAGCGGGGAGGCGGGCGGCTCGGGGTAGGCGAGGGCGTGGTCGACGTTGCGGTCGGTGCTGCTCATGAGGTCCTCCAGGTGGAGGTCAGGAGTGGTCGCCTTGGCCCTTGTCCTTGGATTTGGGCTTCGGCGTGAGGTCGGAGGCGAACCGCCCGAGGCGGGCCTCCACGGGGTTGGCGGTGAGCCAGGACTCCGCGCATGCCTTGTGCACGGGCTCGCCGGAGTGGGAGCGCATGGGCGTGGGCTGGCCGCACAGCGTGCAGGGGAGGTCCTGCCAGCGGTCGAAGTGCCGGCCGTCGCGCCAGACGAGAAGTTCGCCGGGAGCCGGAATCAGGCCCGGCTCGAACGGCGGATCCTTCTTCGTGCGTCCCGGGCGGGTCACGGCCGGAAGGTGGGCAGCTGCTGGAACACGCGGGCCAGCAGCTCCTCGGTCGGCTTCCAGGGCACGACCTGCCCGCGTGCGGGGACCGGCAGGGGCAGCTCCTGGACGTCGTCGAGGACCAGGTGCCAGGCGCCCGGGTGCGCCCACTCCGAGCAGAGCGGCGCACCGTCGGGGTCCTGGTGGCAGTCGGTGATCCGGGCGATGCCGACCACCGCGCCCCTCACCAGCTCGCGGCCGCGGATGGTGCGGCCGATCAGCGGATTGCGCAGGGCGGGCTGGTCGATGGTCTTGCTCGTGTGCAGCAGCACCCAGCCGGTCCGCCACGGTGCGGGCCGGTTCTCCACCGTCTTGGCACCGGCGAGGATGCAGGTCGCGTACGGCTGCCTGATGCTGATGCCGCGGATCCAGTCGCCCTCGGGCAGAGTCACGGTGCTCATGCGGCTCTCCCCCACATGGCCGTGCCCGGCCTGCCCGCGCGGCGACCGTTGACGGACGGCGTGGCGGCATGCGCAGTGGTCGCCAGGACAGCGCGGCCGGAGTGCTTCCCGTCGTACAGGGCTGCGTCTGCCGCCCTCTGCAGGCGCGGCAGGTCGCGCGTGCCGATCACGTCCGGGGTCGCGGCGCCGACCGAGGCGGCGACGTCGACGGTGCGGCCGTCGTCCAGGGTGACCGGCGTGTGCAGCATCCGGACCAGCTGCTCTAGGCGCTGCTCGCGGCGTTCGGAGGGCAGGTCCAGGACCACGGCGAACTCATCGCCCCCGAGGCGGCCGACTGCTGCGCGCGGGCCTGCCCAGGCCGTGAGTCGGGCCGCGATCGACGCGAGGACGGTGTCGCCCGCCGCGTGCCCGAGGCCGTCGTTGATCTCCTTGAACCTGTCGGCGTCGACCATGACCGCGGTCGTGTCGTCGCCGTGGCGGGCCAGGAGCCGGCGGGCGCGGGCGGTGTAGGCGTCGCGGCGCAGCAGGCCGGTCAGCGGGTCCGTCCGGGTCGCGGCGAGCTTGCGGTGTAGCGCGAGGGCGTGCACGGTCCAGCCGGTCAGCGGCAGGGCGGCGGCGGTGATCAGGAGGGTGCGCGGGCCGATCCGGCCCTGGACGCGCAGGACAGAGTCCATACTGAGGATCTCCCTCTCGTTCGTACGGGTTGGGTGGGCCCGGGACAGCCGTCGAAGCCGCCAAGCACGTGCGGCTGTCCCGGGGCGGAGCTACATCTCGAAGGGCTTGGAGTTGAGCGAGCTGTACGGGCTCCTCCAGGGGTCGGCCTTCGCGGCGGGCCAGTCGAGCTCCCAGCCGGGCCGGTACCCGCAGGCCGACCAGCCGTCCGGGCCTCCGTGGGGGATCTCGCGTCCGGCCTCCGCTGCGGCGCGGGCCTCGTCGTAGACCTCATGCGCGGCCTTCACGGCGGCGGCGCGGCTGTCAGCCCAGCCGATGAAGACGCTTCCAGGCCGGGCGTCTCGGTGCTCCGTATGGGGACGTCGACCTCGTAGTACGGGGGCTGGGTCATAACGTGCACTCCTCTCGTGATCGCGGTGACTGAGGAACCACCGCGACCGCCCCGGACCCGGCGGTGAGCCGGGGCCGGGGCGGCACGGAGGTCCGTCAGCCGTGGATCGCTTCGAGGTCCTGCGCCTCGAGGGCGTCGTCCTGGTCGTCGTTATTCGGGCCATGGACGGTGCAGACGATGTCCTCGTCGTCGTCCAGGTCGCCGTTGAGCGCACGGAACAGGCAGGTGACGCTGTAGGCGGGCGCCCAGGCGCGGCCGGTGCATTCGTCGTCGTGCGGGCACGGCACCATCACGTCGAATCCGACGTCGCCCTCGCCGTCGACGTCGGTGCGCAGGGCGAGGGTGAGGTACTGCTGGCCGAGGCGGATCTCCGCGACGCGGTCGCCGCCGGCAACGTTCGAGCCGGGCTTCCACTGCCACAGCGGCAGGATCTCCTCGCCGAACACCCGTGAGACGAGGTTCAGGTCACCGAGGCCGCCACTGCCGTCCAGTCCGAGGTCGGCTTGCCGGGCCTCGCTCAGGCGCTCCAGGAACGGCAGCAGCCGGTAGAGGCTGTCGGAGAAGACGATCTCGGGGAAGCCTTCCGCCTTGAGGGTCCGGTGCGAGTTGACCATGTCCTGGCGCTGCTTGATGACCGTGGCCTCGGGCACCGTGCGGTTGGCCGGCCGCGGGCCCTGCCGCTCGATGCAGACGCTGCCGGGGGTGGCGACCATGACCGCGATGGGCAGCATGCCGTGCCGCTTGGCCGCGGCGACCAGCGGCTCCCTGGCCGCCTTGGTGACGTTGGTTGCGTCGACGACCGTGAACAGGTGCCGGCGCATCCTCGCCTCCAGGAGCAGGTGCAGGGCGGCGACCGCGTCGCCGGTGGCGTCCTGGTCGCCCGCGTCGTCGCTGACCGTCTCGCGTAGCGCGTCCAGGGACAGGACCTGCGAGGCGGGCCAGGTGCGCGCGATCGTCGACTTCCCGGCGCCGGACGGGCCGATGAGGACCACCAGGCTGTGCTCAGGCATCTCCGGGTAGATCAGCTCGGTCATGCGGATTCTCCTTGGGAGTGAGATGGGGCCGGGCAGCTCGGATGAAGCGCTGACCGGCGTGGTGGGTGAACAGGACGGCTTCGCGCGGCGCCGTCAGCGGACGATCATGTGAGCGGGGTGGCCGTTGTTCATGTGGTCCACGCACTGCGGGCAGTCCTCGCGCGGACCGAGTCCGGCGTGCGCCTCACGGCTGGCGTACGCGTGGTACCAGCACTGCGTGCACTGGCCCCGGGGCGGGTTCGTCGCCTTGGTGTTGGCCATCTCAGCCAGCTCCTTGTGGGTGAAGGACGCGGGCAGCCCAGATCAGGCGCTGCCCGGCGTCGTCGGTGATCAGGGCGGCGGCTTCGTGTAGCGGGCAGGAGGCGTCTCCGTCGCGGTCCTGCTCGATCTGCTCGGCACGGCGCGCGGCGGCGGTGACCAGCTGCGCCACGGCGGCGAGGAAGCCGCCGGGCGGGTCGGTGTCTTCGATGAGTTCGCGCAGGATCGCGGCGAGCTCCTCGGTGTCGACGTCGCTGGCGCGGAGGTCGTCCTCGATCTGCTGGAGGGCCAGGGAGGCGATCCCGGCCGCGGCGCGGACGCGTTCGATGCGCGTGCGGGTCACCGCGGCCGCCGTCACAGCGCGAGGCCGGCGGCGGCCAGCGCGAGCAGGACTAGGGCGGCGAGCGACAGGTCGACCGCGCGCCGCAGGTGGGTGAACTTCCGTACGGCGAGGGTGGACAGGACTCGGATGCGGGCGGCGCGGGTGTCGCCGTTCATGCAGGCGCGGATCTCGTGTTCGTCCAGGCGTGCCCAGTACGGGAAGGACGCCTTGTCATCACCGCGCAGGCGGGGCCTGACGACCAGGAGCAGCAGCACGGCGGCCGCGCCCAGGGCGAGGACGGCGAGCGTGCCGAAGACCTTCGTCGCGGGTGGCAGGTCCTTGTCGGTGACGGACGCGAGGCCGGCGAGGACGGCGCCGTTGAAGGCGAGCAGTAAGGACGACTTACCGTCCGTGCGTCCGATCTCGTTGACGATGGAGGCGCAGGCGGTGTCCAGGTTCTTGTCGACGGTGGAGGCGGGGACCGTGGCGGTCGTCATGAGTGGGGTTCTCCTTGCGGAACGTGAAGGGTTGGCCCGCGTGTGCGGGCCGCCCGGGACGGCTTGGGTACGTCGGGTGTCAGAACGGCGGTTCGTCCGGCCAGGGGTCGCGGACGGGCAGGAGCCGGATGCGTAGCTCGCGCCGGTTCGACCAGCAGCCGCACGCCTCCATCTCCGGGTGCGCGCCGTCAACCCACCAGCCGCCCGCACCCCGGCAGTCGGGGCAGAAGCGGTGAGGGCGGGGCGTCAGCTCGATGCGGTGCCGGTCGGCGGACAGCTGCCAGCGGCCGGCCTTGAGGACGGCGGCCGCCGTGGCGACCGAGGCCGGGACGACGGCCGCCAGGAGCACGGCCTTGCGGGTCCGCGTCACTTGCGGGGCGGGTGCGGCTGGATCATGAACCGGGTGCCGGTGCCGTTGTACGCGGGCGCGGCCTTGAGGAAGTCACTCTCGGTCCGCACGATCTCGAACATCGCCTGCTTGACGAAGTCGTCGTCGCGCTGGAGGTCGACGCGGTCCTCGAGGAAGTCGGCGAGGTGCACCGGGTGGGGCGAGGTGCCGTGCGGGCGCATGCGCTGCAGGCGGCTGCGCACGATCTGCGCGGCGTCGGCGTCGTCGGGGATTGCCGGGACGCCTCGGTCGATCGTGCGGCAGTGGGCGGCGTGCGCGTTGGCGAGGTCGGCGGCCTCTGTCTCTGCCAGCCGGATGCGGCTGCTGTTGCGGCCCGCGCGGTAGGTGCAGCCCAGGCACGCGGCGCCGTGGGAGGAGCTGCGGTCGCTGGCGGAGGTGTAGACGAGGACGATTGCTCCCTCCAGCGGTCCGAGGGTGTTGCGGTAGCGCTGGACGACGGTGGTACCCGGCGGCGTCCACAGGGCCGGGTCCGGTGCGGCGGGGCGACGGGCGAACAGGCTGCTGAACATCGGTGACTTCTCCTTCGGAGGGTCGTTGATCAGGCGGCCAGCCGGTGGGTCACCGGGGCCGTGGAAGCGAAGTAGGTGTCGGGGCTGGGCTCATAGCCCCGGGCGCAGGGGTCGCAGCAGCCCTGGGTTCGCAGCGGGAGGCAGAAGTAGTAGCGCCTCTTGCACTCGGGCACGTGGACCTCGCGGCCATGGCCCGGTCCAGCGCCCATTCCTGCGCGAGCGTCGGCACCCGTTTGGGCCGTGCGAGTTCCACGCTGTAGAGCCAGGCCCGGGTGGGATGGATGCACGCCTGGTCGGGCCGGTATGCGCACGCCTTGCAGCGCAGTACCGCGACCGGGCCGTGTCCGCCGGGGCTCAGCCCCTTCTCCCGTAACTGCCGCCGGGTGACCAGGCCCTCGGGACAAGCGCGCCGATCGAACTCCGGCAGCCTCGCGTCGCTGCGCGGCGCCTTCGTGATCTCGCGGCGGCGCTTCTTCCGGGGGCGGGGCATCACCTGCTCCAGATGCCGGGGATCCGGGCCGGGCGCTGCGGGTAGCGGGGGCCGGGGCGCTGAGGGCGGGGCCGGCCGATCCGGCGACGCGGGCGGGGGATGAGCACGAGCGGTTCCTCCTGATGTCGGTGGACAGCAAGCACCGCGCCCCGCCGATGTCGTGCTGTGTCGGCGGGGCGCGGTGCTTGGCGGCCGGTCGGCCTGTCCAGTCCTCGCCCACCCAGGAGCGGGTGGGCGAGGACCAGGCGGAGCGACCGGAGGTCAGTCCCGGAAGGGGCAGCTGCTGTGCGGGTGCTGTTCGGCGGCCGGGGCCGGGGGCTGGACGGGGACGTGGATCTCGGGCTTGACGGTGACCTTCGCCGGGCGGCCGGCGGCGACGCGGCGCAGGGTGAGGCCGCGCATCGCGAACGCGGAAAGGAACGTCCAGGCGAGGACGGCCAGCCCGGCCGCGATGGGGCGGCTGGTTGCCGGAGTGGCCGTCCAGACCATGAACACGGTGGCCGCACCCCACGCGCTCCACATCGCGCGCACGCCGTTGTTGCGGGAGAGGTAGCCGAGGACCAGGCCGACGATGCCGGTGAGCAGCCACAGCGTGTAGACGGTGGAGCCTTCGACCTCGAGGCCGGCGGAGTGCTGCGCGATGTACGTGCGTACCGGCTGGTCGACGACGGCGGCCACGCCGCTGGAGGTGTCGGCGCCGACCTGCACCTTGGGCACGGCGGTGAGGGTCTGGTGCAGCGCCTGGAGGACGACTTCGCCGGCGGCCTGGGCCATCAGCACGGTGAAGGACACACCGGCCACCATCAGTACGGCCCGGATCCAGGGGGCCATGTGGCGCAGGCCGTCGTCGGGGGCGCTGAGGACGTCGTCCCACATCTCGTACAGGACGCCGTCGATGTCCCAGGCGCGGTTCCACCAGTCGCGCAGCGCAGCGAACCGTGGCGGCTTGGGCGGTGCCTTCGGGAAGGGCACGGGGAGGTAGGTGAGCTCCTGGTGGTTGTGGCCGGAGGTGTTGTCGTTGGACTGCACGGGGCAACTCCTTGTTGTCGATGCGGTGTTCACGGAGCGTGCGAGTGGGCCAAGCTGTGTGCGACAGGACCGGAGAGGGGAGGCGGCTGCGATGGGGTGGTTCACCCGCGATGAGCCGGAGGAAGTCGTCTTCGAAGAGGTCGTGGACACGGACGGGCAGATCTGGCCCGCGTTCACCGACGACGACGGTGTGCTGTGGATCGACGTGGACTACGACGTCGAGGTGACGATCAACGGCGCGATCGTCGACGGGCAGATCCGGGGTGCCGAGGTCGACGGCGACGGCCGGATCTGGATCGACTACGACTGATCGCGAGGCCGGACGGCCTGTCTCGCACCCGAAGCCCCGGCCCGTGGGCGAGGTGTCGGATACGAGGCAGGGCGCCCGGGTCAGCGGACGTCGTTGCGGGTGCGGGAGAACATCCCGCGCTGGTTGCTGGTGTTGTTGATCTGCGTGTTCTGCACGACGGGCCCCTCGTACACGTTCTTCGTGGCGGCGCTGCGGGCCTTGTTGATCGCGCCGCTGATGGCGGTGGCGACCATGGCGACGCCTGCGAACGGCAGGGTCACCATGAGGACGCCGTAGAGCGTGACGGAGGCCAGGCCCTGGAGCACGAGCCAGGCTCCGCAGCCGATGCCGGTGATGCCGGCGCCAACGCCGATGGAGGCCACGGCGATCCCGGCCGCCCAGGCCGGGATGATCCGCTTGTCGTCCTGATGGACGGGCGGGGTGTCGCCGTAGGCGGGCAGCGGGGTGTTGTCGCGGAATGACGTCGGGATGTGCCGCACCGGTGTCTCGGGCCGGTATGCCGCCGCGATGATCCGCTCGGCTTCGGCCTTGGCTTCGTCGTCGGTGAGCGGGCGGGTGATGTTCTCGAAGTCCACGGTGGTCTCCATCCGGGCAGATGCGGGGGCGCCCTCCCCGCCGTGGTGGCGGGGAGGGCGCAGGGGGCGAGGGTGCGGGGGCGGGGCTACTGCTGGTCGGCGGCGTTCTCGAGCGCGTCCGGCGTCGGGTACTGCAGCGGTCGGCGGGTCTCGGAGCGGACCACCAGGCCGTTGCGGCGGCCGGTGCGCAGCAGGTCGTCGACCAGGGCGCGGGCTTCGGGGTTGGCCGCCAGGACGTCGGCGGCGTCGTCGACCAGGAGCACCAGGGGTCGGTTCATCGTCGTGTTCTCCGTTCTCGTTTCGGTGGGGTTGGGGTTGGGGGTCAGAAGCTGCTGATCCATCCGGTGATGGAGGAGACGGCGCTGTTGATGGTGGGGGCGATGCCGGTGCTGGCGAGGAAGAAGCCGAACAGCAGGACGGCGATGCCGGGCATGATCCGCTGGTAGCCGGTGCGCACGAGGATGCCGACGATGATTCCGAGCAGGAGGACCAGGGAGATCGACAGGGCCACGGGATCGGTTCCTTCGGTGTGAGTGGTGAGCGGGTGGGTGGTGCGGGTCAGCTGTCGGCGAGCTGCCAGTGGCCGCGCTTGAGCGACTTGGCGAGGCCCTTCGCCTTGAGCTGGGTGCAGGCGTTGCTGACGCTGGAGGGCTGGAAGCTGGGCAGCGCCTCGCGCAGCTGCTTGAGGCTCATCGGCCCGTCGGCGAGCAGCTCGAGGATCTGGTCCTGGAGGCCGGGCTCCTCTCCGATGTCGGGGCCGCTGTCGCCGAAGGGGATGCCGAACGGCGCTTCGAACGGGGCGGGTGCCTCGCCGTCGCTGTCGCTGTCGGTGTCCGGGGCCGGGACCGGGGGGTCGCCGGCCGTCGGCTTGCTGCCGGGGGCGTCGGAGAACGCTTGGGCGAGGGTGTCGCAGTCGGCGTACGGGTTGGTGTGCCGCACGCCGTAGATCGCGGCCCCGGCCTGCGCGGCCTTGGCCTCGCCCTCGGTCAGCCCGGTGGGCGGGTCCTCGCCGTACAGGGCGATGAGGTCGGGGTAGACGCCGTCGACCTTCTCCGCGAAGAACGTGCGCATGAACTTGGCGCGCCCGTCGAGGAACATGTACGCCATGCCCGCGGTGGACTCGCCGTCCTCGTCGCCCTTGCCGGAGAACAGCGCCTCGATCTGCCCGTTCTCGTAGATCCGGGCGGGGATGTTCTCCATCTGGAAACCGGCCGGGGCGATGCCGTCCAGGCCCATCTCCTTGGTGGAGGAGGAGGCGGTGCGCATGAGGAACAGCGCGCCGACCTTGCCCTGCTGGCGGATCGCGTCGTCGTCGCCCAGGTCCTTGAGGTGCAGGGACTGCACGGCGAGCCGGATGCCGATGCCGACCTTGCGGCCGGTCTTCTGGATGTCGGCGATGAGGTAGGCGGTGGCCTTGCGCATCGCTTCGTCCGGGTGGGACAGCAGCCGGTTGATCTCATCCAGCGTGATGTTGATGAGCGGCCAGGGGCGGTTCAGGGCGAAGTCGCCGCGCCCCATCTCGTTGGAGAGCCGCTCGCGGTACTTCATGACCGCGTGCGCGGCCGTGAGCATCAGGAGCGTCTCCACCGGGCCCTTGGCGAACCAGTCGACCCGGCCTTCCGCCTCGGGCAGCGACATGCCGCCCTGGACGTCGCCGACCCAGGAGACGACGCCGGAGCGCTTCTCCGCGGCGAGGATCAGGTTCTGCAGGACGGACTTGCCCGCGCCGGTGACACCGGCGGTAATGCCGCGCAGCGCGCCCTGCCCGGGATCCCACAGCCGCATCCGGGCGGGCTTGCCGTCGTGGCAGACGCCGATGGTGACGCGGCCCTTGGCGTCCATCGTCAGGTCTTCGACGGTGGCCTTGCGGACCTTCATCAGCGGGTTCGTCTTGTAGACGGAGACGACGCCCTGCCGGATGCCGTCGGTCTCGATGACCAGTCGGGACGGGTCGTCGATGCCGAACGCGGAGCAGATCGCCGTGTGCGGCAGGTGGATCTCCTTGCCCGGAGGGGAGGCGACCAGCAGCACGATGCGGTGCGGTTCGCTGCGCCAGTCGATCAGGTCGACGCCGGGGGCGGCTTTGCCCGGGGCGGCAACCGCGGTCTCCCACAGGCCGCGCAGCCCTTCGGCGGTGGCCTCGGTGTCCTCGCTGGTGGGCCGGGCGACCAGCCGCATCCGGCCGGGCCCGGAGCCCTGGATCGGGCGGATCTTCACGGTGCCGACCGGGAAGTCGAACGCGGCGGCCAGCTGCACGTCGGTGAAGGTGGGCACCGCCTTCCCGGCCTGGGCGACGACCACGGCTTCGAAGTCGGGCCGGTCGGCGCGGAACGGGGTGATGGACACCAGGCGGGTGCCGTCGCCGGTGGCCTGCTGCCACTTCGCGGCGAGGAACTCGGTGTAGGTCAGCGGCTCCCCGGGCCCGGCGCCGTGCTGCGCCTGGTGCTCGGTGAGCTCCAGGACCAGGCCGGCGCTGCGGGTGAGTGGCGCCATCCAGCCCATCAGGGACGCCCACGCGGCCGGGGCGACGACCTCCCACCAGTTGAAGCCGGGGGTGATCAGGTTGGCCACGTAGGTGCCGGCGGCCGTCAGGAACGGGATCGCCCGCTGCGCCCGGGTCAGCATGCCCAGGCCCTGGTCGGGGTCCTTGGTCTTCGCGTACAGCCAGGCGAGGGTGCCCAGTCCGATCCCGCCGGAGGCGAGGTAGGACCAGGCGCTGTCGTCCAGCTGCGGGCCGACGGCCATCCCGGCCGCCGCGAGGGCGTAGGAGGTGCGTTCGGCCAGGACGCGCCGGTAGATGACGTGGCCCGGGACGCGCTTGGTGGTGTCGGCGGGCAGCGCCGCCTGGTCGATGGTGCTCAACACAGCCTCCGTTCGAGGGCAGGGGCAGCAGGGGCCGCGCCCGGGTGGGCGCGGTCCCTGCTGCGGGGCGGGGTGGGTCAGCTGCGGCGGCCGGAGCGCCGGTAGTAGCCGGGCTTGGCCTGGCGCACGCCGGAGCCGTTGGAGGCTTCGTAGCCGGGGCGGTACTCCCGGTCGTGCGCGTTGTTGAAGCCGCGGGCGTCGGTGTCGACGGCGTCGGCGGCGTTCACCATCTCCCCGGACGCCTCCGCCACTGCGGTGAGGGCGGTCGAGGTGTCCTCGATCATCGAGGTGAACTGGGGCTCGACTTCGGCCTGGCCGCACATCTCCGACAGGCGCATGGCCGCGTTGGCGTTGGCCTGCATGTGGGAGCGGAGCAGGTGCATGCCCTCCTTGAGGAAGAGGGCGGCGGCCGCGAGCTTGGCGGTCCGGCCTGACAGGGCGAGGAAGCCGTTGCCGCTGCCCGCGCTGCCGGCGACGCCGTTGTTCATGCCCGGGATGGCGGGGAGGTTGTCGCTCACGTGATCTCCTCTCAGTTCTCGTTGTGAATGCGGGCGGCGGGCACGGCCAGGCCCGAGTCCTCGGTGGCCTGCTGGAGGGGCCGGTAGGCGTCGAACATCGCGTTCTCCGCCGTCTCGGAGAGCTCCGCCGCCACCAGGGACTTGGTGGCCATCTCGTCTGCCTTGCGGGCCAGCAGCTCCATGGACTCCGCCAGCTTCGCCATCGCGGCGCCGGTCAGGCGGCCGATGACGTTGTGCGTGGAGCGCAGGTCGGCGGCGAGTTCGTCCAGCTCGTGCCGGATCTCCCGCGCCTTCACGGAAAGCTTGCGGCAGGTCTCGTGCGCCTTGAACGACTGCTCGGTGAGCTCCTCGAGGACGTCGAGCGTGTCGTCGAGGGTGACCTCGGTCTGGTGCTGCGCGTCCATGTCCGCGACGCTGCCGCTGCCCCACTTCGTCAGCCAGGCGTCACTCACGCTGTTCTCCTTCGTGCTCGTGCCGGCGGGTAGGCCCGCGCCGGATGTCGCCGGAGCGGATCCAGGGGAGTCGGCCCGCTCGACAGTGATGGGACCAGCCGGAGCGGACACCGCCGTCGCCATGCCCATCGCCTCGAACGGCGACAGGCGCGGCGTGCCGGTACCGGTGCCGGGCACCGTGCCGCCACCGGGCGGGCCCGGGACGGTGGTTGCCCCCGCGACTGCGGCGGCCGGGGCCGGTGCAGTGACCGGGGTGGGCGTCGGGGCGGCCGGAGCGGCGGGCCCCGGTGGTGCGGCCGGGCCGGGCGTCGGCGCGGGGCGGGGGCCAGGCACCGTGGTGGTCCGCAGCCGGGCACGCTTACGGGCCCGTGCCTTGGCCGTGGACCAGGGCGTGCGGCGGGTCGGTGCCTTCGCGGCCGGGCCGGCCGGTGCCTTCGCGGCGGGCCCGGAGGGCTTGGTGCTCGCGGGCTTGGTGGTCTTGGTCTTCGGGCCGGTCTTCTTCTTCGGCTTCCTGACCTTGGCCTTGCTGATGACGGGCGGCCCCATCTTCTTGCGGCGGCGCTTGAGACGCTTCTCAGCGGTCTCGTGCACGGCCTCGCCGAAGGTGGTCCGGCCCCGGGCGGCGGACTTCATCGCCCCAATGACCTTGCGGTTGTACTCCTTCTGGAAGCGCCGGCACTTGCGGCAGCGGCAGCCGTACTTGTCCGTCGCCGCGAACGTGCCGTGCGCGATGCCCGGCGTGAGCGGGATCTTCTTGCCCTTGCGGGACTTCCCACCCGGCGCCTTGGGCGCCGAGCCGACCGGGCCCGTCCCGCCCTTGCCGGAGCGGGTATTGCCATTCTTGCCTCCGCGCTTGCTGCCGGGCGCCGTGGTACCTGCGCCGCTGCTGCCCTTGCCCTTCGGCTTCGTCTTCGGGCCGGTGCCGGAGGTGGTGGTGCCGGGCTTCTTGCGCAGGATCCCGGACGGGCCGGTTGTGCCGCGCGGCGACTTCTTCGTGCCGCTCTTGGGACCGGTCGTCGTGCCCTTGCCGGTACCGGGGCCCTTGGTACTGGTCGTGCCGGGCGTGGCCTTCCCGCCCGGACCTGTGCCCTTGCCCGGGCTCTTGGTGCCGGGGCCCGTCGTCTTGCCGGCCCCCGCCCCGAAGCCCGGTCCGCGCTTCTTGCCCGGACCGCCGGACGAACCGCCGGCCCCGGTGCTGCCGGGGCCGCGCTTGCGGTTCGTGGTGGAGCCGCCGCCGGAGGAGCCGGACCCGCCGCCGCTGCCGGAGCCGCGGTTCTTCCGGCCGCCTCCGCTGCCGCTGTTGCTCGGGCCCTTGCCGCCGCCGGAGCCTCCCGAACCGCCCGAGCCGCCGGACGATCCGGGGCCGCGGTTCTTCTTGAGGTTCACGCCGCCGCCCTGCGAGGTGCGCTTGAGCGGTGTGACGCCCGAGCCGCCCTTGCCACCGGAGCCGGAGTTGGAGCGGCCGGGCCCGGAGCCCGAACCGCCGCCGCGCCCGCCCCGCGAGCCGCTGCCAAAGCCCCCGGAGCCGCTGGGCGACCTGGTCGTCGACCCGCCGCGCCCGCGGCCTGCCGAGCCGCTGTACGACCCGCTGCCGCCTCGCCCGGACCTGCCCGGACCTGAGCCGCCGGAGCGGCCTGACAGGCCGCTGGGGCCGCGCTGAAGGGTCTTGCGGCCGTACTCGTGGCTAGGCTGCACCTGCTTCTTCGAACCGCCCCCGGGAAAGCCGTCCTTGGCGGTGCTCGCGGTCTTCGCGACTGCCTCGCGCTGTTCCCGGTTCGCCCGGCCCGCCGCGACGGCGGAGTGGATGCCCCGCATGGCCGCCAGGGACACCGCGAGGATCGCCGCCAGGGACAGCGATCCCAGGCGCGGCGCGGCGGGCTGCGCGGCCTCCGAGCGGAAGGTCGCCGGGACCATCGCGCCCGCCGTTGCGGGCGCCGCGGCGGGCCCCGAGTCGGCGGTGAACGGGGCCCCGAGACCGGGCTCGGGCAGGGTCGCGATGACGCCCATCGGGTCGGTTCGCGTCGCGGGTGCAAACGCTTCGGGTGTGGCCGGGGAGGTGTCTGCGGGGGCGGCGAACGGCACGTCAGCGGGGGCTGGGGCAGGGGTCTCCGCAGGGGGTTCAGCAGGGGCGGTGTAACCCACGCGGGGGAAGTGGATCAGGTTGTTCGGGCCGTCGTCGTCGGCCATGACGTCTCCCTCTCGGAGTTGACAGACGGTCACCGCCTGGGGCACCCTCGCGCGCGCACGACACGCGCGCGACGGTGAAGGCCCGCAGGCCCTCATCCGTGAACAGTGCGTTGATATCCATGAGTGGGGGTTCTCCTTCTCAGGGCGGGGGCGATCTGGGAGGCTTTGTCGTGGCGTTTCGGCGCCTTCACCGCGCTCCCGAGGCGCTGACTTCGTCTCGGGGGCCGGTGGAACCGTCGAAACTGCGGTTCGTGCAGGTCACTGCTCCGGGCGGTATCCGCCGACGAGCAGTGCGACGGCCTCCTGGCGGTACTTGGAGGCCGTGTCGGTCGACGACACGTCGAACTCACGCTGGACATCAGCGATCGAGACGACCCGGCACAGCTCGCGGTGCATCCCGTCGGCGTCCAGGCCGACGAACACCGCGCCGGCCGCGAGCGCCATGCGCGCGACCTTGCGGACCGCCCGCTCGCGCGGCGACAGCTTCGCGGCATCCTCGATTTCGACCGCGCGCCGCTCGACTTCGGCAGCGGCGAGCCGGGCTTCGGCAGCGGCGTACTCGGTTTCGGCCTCACGCTTACGGGCCGCCTGCGTGTTCGCGTCGGCGGTCGCCTTGCGCTCGTTCTCCTCCGCCGTGAGCCGGTCGGCTTCGGCGGCGCGGCGGCGGGTTTCGGCAGCGGCCCTCTCCGTTTCGGCGGCGACCCGATCGGCTTCGGCAGCACGCTGCCGGGCCTCCGCGATCTCCGCCGTCTCGATGGCCTGAGCCTCCGCCGCGGCGACCCGGTCGGCCTCCGCAGCTTCCTTCCGCTTCTCGGCTGCCTGGCGCTCCAGCTCGGCTGCGCGCAGGTCCGCTTCGGCCTTCGCCTCGCGCTCCCGGGCTTCCTTGCGCTGCGCCTCCGCCTCACGGGCGCGGGCTTCGGCGATGACGGCCGTCTCCAGCGCCGCCTCCTCGAGCTCAGCGGCCCGCTCTGCGGCGCTGACCTGGGCACGGGCGTGAGCGCGGGCCTGGCCGGTCTGGCCATCGACCTCGGCTCGCACCGTCTCGACCACGCCCTTGGCGCGCAGACGCTCCGATTCGGCCTTGGACTTGGCGACCTCGCTGCGGGTCTCCGTGTCCAGGCGCCGCCGCTCGGCTTCCTCCTTACGCTCCTGAGCTGCCTGTTCCTGCTCATCGGGCATGGCCAGGGCCTGGGCAACGGTGTAGCCGTACGGGGCCATCTTCATCGGCAGCAGCTCATCCTCAGATGCCTGGGAGATGTCGCCTTCGTACTTGCGCTTGAGCCACTGCTCGTAGGCAATGAGCTCCTGATCACGGCGGATCATCTCCGGGTAGGAGGTGACCCCCCACAGCCGCATCCGGCGGAAGATCCGGGCCGTCGCCACGGGGGCGAGCACCCAGCGCATCCACGGGATCGAGTCGCGTTCGGCCTGGTCAGGCCGGACAATGCGGTCGATCGCGGTACGCCCGAGCTCCACCACCGTGATGAAGAGGATCGGGACGACGCCGTGGGCGCCGGCGGCGACGTAGTCCAGCAGCTTCCAGGCCCCTTCCGGGGCGCCGGAGGCCGCGTTGAGGACGACCGTCGCGCCGGTCAGCAGCCACACCGGGTAGCGAATCCAGCTGATGGGGCGCTTGAGCCAGGCCATCAGCAGGTCGACGGCGATCATGACCATGATGCCGACATCGACACCGACCGCGAAAAGTTGGCCCTTACCCAGCGACTCGAAGCGGAGCTGCTCGAAGGCGAAGACCGCGACGTGCTCGAAGGACAGGTACAGGCCGATGCCCGCGAGCACGAGCGCGGCGACCACGATCGCGGCGGCCGCCCACTTCTGGGTGCCAGTCAGCTTCCCCGGGGAGGACTTCGTTCCGGTTCCGCTTTCCGTCTCCGAAACGGACTCGGCCGCGTCCGAAACGGAGCCGGGCGTCTGCGAAACCGGCGCGGACGTTCCCGAAACGGCGGCCGGTGAAGCCGAGTCGGGGTCGGGTTCAGCCGCGGTGCGCGGCCAGTCGGTGATGCTCATTGGGGCCTCCGGAGGGGTTCATTCAGGGCGTGCGCGAAATGGCGGGGGCTGCTCCCGAAACGCGGTGAGGCGTTCCCGAAGCGGCTCGTGGTGCGGATGGTTGCTTGCGAACCGGACACCGGCTCTACCCGCTCCAGACGCACGAAAAGGCCGGCGGCCCGGGAGGTGGGCGGCCGGTCTCGCGAAGTGCTGTGGGGCGGACTCGAAACTGGGAGCGGCTCCCGCCGGGCGGGCGCGAAGTCAGCTCTCGGGGAACTGCGCGCCGTGCCGGCGGAGGTCGGCGGTGGTGATGCCGAAGTGGCGGCACCGGTCGATCAGCGGCTGGATGCGGGCGCCGTCGGCGCGCGCCTCGGGCGAGCCGACGCCGTACAGCCTCTGCGTGGCGAACAGCTCGTTGAGCGCGGCCGCGGTGCGGGCGGCGTGCCGCTCGAAGCGGCCCTCGCCCACCCACTCCTCCGCGATGACCTGGAGGGTGGTGCGCCAACTGCCGCTGTAGTCCTCCGGGTCGATCGGCGGAATGTCACTGCCGAAGATCGCGAACGCGGCGGCCTTGGCAGTGGCTTCCGTGCCGGGCTGGAGCGGGGTCATCGTCGTGGCCATGGGGGCCTCCCTCGACTGTCGGTCCGGGCTGTCCGGCTCCCCGTCACCGCCCGTCCCGCCGCCGTGGTGCAGCGGTCGGTGCGAGCGGATCAGGCAGCCGTCAGAACGGATCAGGCAGCGCGGCGGCGGGCGGCTCGGCGCTTGATGCGGCGGCGGTCGGCCTCGCTCATGCCGCCCCAGACGCCGTGGGCCTCGCCGGTCTCCAACGCCCAAGAGGCGCAGCGCTCGAGCACCGGGCACCTGCGGCAGACCGCCTTCGCCTCATCGATCTGCAAGAGCGCCGGGCCAGTGTTGCCGATGGGGAAGAACAGCTCGGGGTCTTCCGCCTTGCAGGCGCCGTCCTCACGCCAGTTGGTGTTGACCGGCAGGTCGGCGGAGGGGGCGTAGCTGGTGCGTACGATGGAGTCGCGATTCATCAGGGCCTCCCAGAAGGTCCAGAGCGAGAAGACAGCCCCGGGGCGGCCACCCCGGGGCTGTTGCGTGATGTGGCGGCCAGACGGCCGAAGCGTGCGGGAACTCCCGGCGCTCTCCGCCTGCCCCGCCCGGGTGAGCGGGCGAGGACGACGGGCAATGCCGGGGGACTGGTCAGCGGCGGTTGTTCTCCGACCGCTTGTTCTGCTCTGCGTTCTTGCGTGAGAGCTCAGCGCGCTCCGCGTCGGTCAGGCTGGTGATCACGCCGCCACCTCCCAACCGGCCAGCGCCGGTGCGGCGGTGGGCAGGAGGACCAGGGCAACGTCGACGCGGGCGGCGTCCTCAGGCTCGTAGCCCTTGGAGTCGTCCTCGCGCTCGATGTCGTCGATGATCCCTGCCTGCGGCTGCGCCGCGGTGCGTGTCATGCTGTGCTGCATCAGGTCCTCCAGTCAGGTCCTGGACAGCCCGTCGGGCCGCAATCCCAAGGGCTGTCGCGATCACTCCCCAGTTGGGGAGTTGACTGCTTGTACGAGCAGCCACGGCCCCGGCCGCCCCCTTTGATGCGGGACGGCCGGGGCCGTGGTCGTTCGTCTCGGTGTGCAGGTCAGGCTGCTGACGTGGCCGGGTTCTTCCGCGCGTACCGCTTGCCCAGTTCGGCCTGACGCCGTTCGTGCGCCTTCACGTCCTTCGGCGCCAGCGGGACCTGGGGGCCGCGGAACTCGGAGAGCGATCCCGGGAGTCGCTCCGCGCACTGGTTGTTCGCCTTCTCGATCGCCTCGCCGCCGTGCTTGGCCCACTGCTGTCGGCGCCCGGCCGGCCACTGCTTCGCCAACTCCCTTGCAGTGCTGTGCTCCTGGCGTTCCATCTGCTCGCGGGCCTCGCGGCGGGTGGGTTCCAACTGGAGGGCAAGGACGTAGCGGCGGGCGAGAATGCCGCCGTCCGTGCAGTGCTGGCCGCCGACGCAGCGCGTGCAGCCCTTGCGGTGGGCCAGGTAGGACTGGCGGGTCGTCTCCAGCGTGACCTCCGCCTTGATCCGGGAGACCGGAGCGGCCGGGGCCGGGAGCGGCTTGTAGAACTGCCGGGCGGCGCGCCGGTTGTCCTGCGGGATCGCGTCCCGCAGCAGGCGGTCCTGCTTGGCCTGCCAGCGCCGGACGTCGATGTCCACGACCACGAGCTGGTCGCTGCCGGGGCAGGCAGTGTGCTTCTCGCCCTCCGCGACCTTGTCGCTGATGCAGTGCTCGCGGATCTTGAGGACCTTGTCGCCCATGATCCGGCGCCAGGTGCGGCAGTCGGGGCAGGCGATCGACTTCGTCTCGCCGGGTCGAACGTTGAAGTCCTCCGGGGCCATGCTGCTGAGCTTGAGCGCCTCACGGCGGTTCGTGTTCTTGCTCCGGACGCGGCCGGGACGCTTGCGGGGCATCGAATCCTCCTGATGTGGGATCGGGTGCGGGTGCTGCCTTCTCTGCCGCGCCAGGCCGGCCTTTCGGCAGGTGGGTCTTGGCGGACAGACAGCGCAGCAGCGCCGTTCGAGGTGGATCAGGTGGAGCTATTCGGTACAGGCGCCTAGGCCGGGGGAGCTCGGCTCACCCCACTGCCGCCGCTCCGAAGAGCAGTGACTCCTGCTGTTTTGCAGTGGCATTCGCGACCTCGTTAACGAGGTACGTTATAGAGTAGACGTATCCTCGTTAGCGTTGTCAAGAAAACTCGTTAACGAGGTACCTCGCCGCCTAACTTGTCTGCGGGTCAAGGCGGCGCCCCTCCGGCGGCTCGATAGTCAGCGGCCCTAGGATCGCTAACGAGGTAGGGAGAGGCATGGCAAGTGAGACGAGCCCGCAGAGGCCGAAGTACCAGCGGATTGCCGACGACCTGAAGGCGGCGATCGAGTCTGGCGAGTACGGCCCCGGTGATCGGCTGCCGGGTGAGAGCGCGCTCGCCGCCCGGTACGGCGTTGCCGTGCTTACCGCCCGCCAGGCGCTCAAGATCTTGAGGATCGAAGGCCTGGTGGAAACGAAGAAGGGCGCTGGCGCCCGAGTCATCGAGTTCCGCCCGATCCGGCGCCACGGCATTCAGCGACTGGCACGTGAGCAGTGGGGCGCGGGCAAATCCATCTGGTCCGCCGACGAAGAGCGTCCAGTCACCATCGACGTCCGCGTCGACACCGTGGCGGCTCCCGTACACATCGCCCGGATGCTGAGCGTGGACGAGAACGAACTTGTCTGCGCTCGATCCCGGCGCTTCGTGCTGGACGACAGGCCAGTCATGATCGCAACCTCCTACCTGCCCCTCGGGCTGGTTGAAGGCACGGCGATCATGCGCGTCGACACCGGGGACGGCGGCACGTACGCCCGGCTCGCTGAGATCGGTCACGCGCCCGCACACTTCCGCGAGGAACTTCGGTGCCGACTCCCTGTAGCTGCAGAGGCCGAAGAACTGGCCATGCCCCTGGAGCGCCCGGTCATCAAGCTGTGCCGCACGGCCTTCGACGCTGAGCTTCGAGCTGTCGAAGTGAACGAGATGACCATGGACAGCGCGGCATACGTGCTGGAGTACGCCTTCGATGCCTAAGCGTCCCAACTCCGTCACCTCAAACCCCCTCATGACTGCTCGTCGTGTGGGGGCCATCACACTCGCCAGAGCCGAAACGCAACATCACAGCGCCTTGTCGAAGCTCGTGCGCACCGGCGTTCACGAGTTTTCAACATCCGCGTACACATGGGATTTCGGGGCTGCGCTCTAGGCTCGCGGCCATGACGACGACGGAGGGGAACAGGGTGGGGAAGCACCGGACAGGGTGGCGGCCGGACCGGCTGCGTGAGCAGCGTGAGGCTCACGGGCTGACTTTGGAGAAGGCCGGCGAGCGCCTCCGTGAGGTTGCTGAACAGGCCAAGCTCAAGGGCATCCCGGCCGCGAATCCCCAGACCCTGTGGCAGCACGAGCAGGGGGAGGTCTACCCAGGCCCGCATTACCGTCGCGCCTACTGTCTCTTGTACAGGGCGACGGAGCCGGACCTTGGGTTCCGCGCTGCTCTGCCGGGGGAGGAGACCTCCTTCAAGCTCACGCCGATGGATGATCGACTCAATGGCGCGCATGTCCTCGCAGTCGAGCGTGCAGTTCACCGAATTGCGCCTGGCAGTGACGATGCCGATCACTTCGGGCTGCAGCAGCGGATCATTGACGCGTGGAAGCGTCGGCACACCGGTGGTGACCCGCACCGGCCGGTCCTGATCCTGGTCGGCGGGTACGCGGGCAGCGGGAAGACCGAGCTGGCGAGGTTCTTCGTTCAGCTCACGGGCTGGCCGCTGCTCGACAAGGATCCTCTGACCCGCCCGCTGGTGGAGAAGCTGCTGGTCGCGTTGGGTGGTGACTCGAATGACCGGCACACCGACCTGTATCGCACCCAGGTCCGGCCGGTGGAGTACGACTGCCTGATGCAGTCCGCGATGGCCAACATCAAGTGCGGGATCAGCACGGTGCTCACAGCGCCGTTCATCGCGGAGATGACGGACCAGGCGTGGATGCAGCGCCTGACCAACCGCGCGGCGTCCATGGGCGTCGACGTCTATCCGGTCTGGGTCCGCTGTGACGAGGAGTCGATGCGCGAATACATCGGCTTCCGTGGCGCGGCCCGGGATGCCTGGAAGCTGCAACGGTGGGATGAGTACATGGCGACGATCGACCTGGACCTGCGGCCAGCGGTACCGCACCTGGTCGTCGACAACCGTCTCGGGGCCGCGGTCTCACTCGCGGACCAGGCCCGGCAGGCCATGGGGGCGATGTACTCGTGAACGGCAAGCACGGAGTGGTGCTGTACGGCCCGCCAGCAGCAGGCAAGGACACCGTCACCCAAGCGCTGACCGAACTGAACTCGCAGTACACGCAGTTCGCGCGGCTCAAGGTCGGTTCGGGCAAGAGTTCCGGCTACCGGATGGGCACTGCCGAGCAGCTGCACGCGTTGGAGACCGCGGGCGACGTCGTCTACGCCAACACCAGGTACGACAACACGTACGTCATCGACCGGCCCGGCCTCGACGCGGCATTCACGGCTGGAGTGCCGGTGGTCCATCTCGGGCAGGTCGACGGTGTCCGTGCCCTGGTCGACGGCTACCCGGCGAGCTGGGCTGTGGTGCTGCTGTGGTGCCCTCGCGAGACGACTGCGGAGCGGTCGGTAGGCCGAGGCGACAGCGACACCGTGGCGCGGCTGGCGGCGTGGGATGCGACCCTCGAGGACTTGGACGCCCACCCGAGCGCAGTTTGGGACCTGACCGTGGACACCACGGCGGCGTCGCCGCAGGACACGGCGCGGCTCATCGACCAGCTGCTGGCGCAGCGAGCGGCGGGAACGGCGACGGCATGAGCGCGGGCTACGGCTGGGCGAGGCGGTCCAAGGCGTCAGTGAGCGTGAGCTTGCTGTCCTTGGCATCGTCCCACCGTGCCAGCGTGGACGCGGCCGCGCGCAACATCTCTGGCGGAAGGCCGGCGGCCGCGAGGGTCTCGGCGGCTTCCTCCAGCTCCGGGCCCCATCGCCAGGCGCGCGCGGCGGTCTTGGCGACGTACGCCGGTTCCGCGAGGTATGAGTCGGTGCGCTTCGAGGCCACCTCGAGGAGCTCCTGGTCGACGCCGTGCTCGCGCGCCATGCCGACCGCTAGCGCCACCAGCACCCGGCTGGTCTTCTGGAACGAGGCGTACGACAGCTTCAGCGCGGATGCCTTCCCCACTTCGGTACCCAGCACTGCCGTCTGGACGGCGGTGCCCGCGAAGAGTGCCTCGATGCGCGCGGTCGCGTCGCCCCCTCCGGACAGGTACAAGGTCGGTGACTTGCCTCCGACCGGCGGGGAGCCGACGACACCACCGTCCACGACGGTCGCGTCCGGTTCGAGCAGCGTGGCGATCCGCTGCACGCGTGTGGGGTTGATGGCGTTTGCCTCCACGTACACCCCGGCGAACTCGTGCGCGGCGACGTCGCGGGCCAGGTCCTCGGCAGCGGCCGGCGGGCAGAGGCTGATGACGACGTCGCTGCGCTCCAGCAGCTCCGGCAGGCTGGCCACTGCTGTCAGGCCGAACTGGGCGGCGCGCGCCGCAGATGCCTCGCTGCGCCCGGCTTCACACCACAGGACCTCGGCCGCGTTAGTCGCCGCGCAGGCGGCGACGGAGGCGCCCATGCTGCCGGGGTGGAGGATGCCAACAGTCGGCTGGTCCACGGTGCTACTCCGTCTCGTTGAGCAGGATGGTGATGGCGTCGGTGACGTCGTCGACGACATGGTGCGCGGCGCGAAGGCCGTCGGGCCAGGGCCGGCCGCGCAGCCAGACGGTGCGCAAACCAACCTGGTGGCCGCCGCCGATGTCCCCGGTCGGGTTGTCGCCGACCATCCAGCCGCCGTCGGCGAGCCTCACTTCACAGCGCGAAGCCGCGAGTTCGAAGAGGCGCCGGTCTGGCTTGCGGATCTCCAGGTCACCCGATACGGCGACACCATCGACCAGGTCGGCGAGGCCGGTCGCAGAGAGCTTGGCCCGTTGGATGTCGCTGGCGCCGTTGGTGACGATCCCTATCGTCCACGCGGCCGCGCGCAGGCGCGCCAGGCCCTCGAGAACCTCGGGCCGACAGGTGACGGCAGCCGCCATGAGGTCCACGTACTCCCGCCACAGCTGAGCGCCGGGCACCGCCAGGCCGAAGTTGTCGTGCATCCGCGTGAAGTCAGCGGCGTTGGCTCGGTCAGCGAGCTCGGTGAGCAGCCAGTGCTCGATGTCCTGTGTGAAGCGGTGCCTGCGGCACAAGTCGGTCACGGCATCGTTGTATGCCGACTGCCGGTCGACCAGTGTGCCGTCGAGATCGAAGAACGCGGGGCGGGACACAGGCACGGACACTACCGGGCATCGAATGGGGTGCACTCACAGAGATCACTTCGTGTATCTTTTCAGGAACTGTTTCCTAGGATGGAGGCTCCGATGTCGGATCCGCTGCGTCGCGTCGATGCTCTGGTGGATGCCGGCACCCTCCCTTCGCCTCGCGTTCGGCAGCAGCTGCGCGTCGCCGCCGGCCTCACCCAGGCGGAAGTCGCCCACGCCATCGGCGTCCAGCGCGTCGCCGTCGCGCGATGGGAGGCAGGACTTACCAAGCCCCACCGCAGCAATCGACTGAAGTACGCACACTTCCTCCGTCGGCTGACCGAGAAGTACCCGGACGCCGCCCAGGAGGCGCCAAGTGAGGACTGATCTCGTACCTGTTTTCAGGCACGCCGACTCCACCTTCGGAATCGAGGGGGTCGGGGTGACGTAGCCGCCACCGGCCGCGCGCCACGACGGTGGACTCGCAATCCACTGTGGCCGCGCGGCCCTTCAACCGCCTGGACTTCGCACCCAGCGCGGCTGCTCAGTTCTCGGTTCGCACCCGGTTCTGAGCTGCGGCTTATCAAGCCGCTGTTTCCCATCGGCCCCTCATCAGGGCCAGCAACACCACTGCAGAGCCCCTTTCGCAGGGGGCCTTGCAGCCCGGTTCCAACGGTTTCGCAGGCCGCTGGGACCAGCCGTCCGAGTCCCCATCAGCACATCCAGAACAGGAGGTGCCTCTAGCTCTTCGTCCGGTCGCCCGCTCCTCGCGGAGGGGGCGTCCCGCCCATTCCCGAGAGATACGTCCAGCGATACGCCGGGCGATACACCACATGGAGAGGCGGTCGTCTTCATAGTGCACGACCTGGTGTCCCCTTGTCAGCCTGACCATGTCCGTTTCACCCCGATTCGGACTCTGCAGGCTTCCCGTGTGACGGGATCGACGTCCTGTTCATGCCGGTATACACGGTTTGTACCGGAGATTGGATTTCCGGTAGGAAGCTACAAGAGCAGCGAGTTCGGGGTGGGCTCGATGAGCGCGGTAGCGGCGTCGGCCACCCCGCTCATGCACCCGCTCTCGGAGGTCGTCGACAACTCCGTCGACGGCAGCGCCCGTGAGGGCGGCGTCCCGTGTGGCGGGACGGGTTCCAAGATTGTTGCCCGCCGTGCGGGAGCGCCGGGGGTGATTGGGGCTGAGCGTCCTCTGTCCACAGGCCGTCTCGTGCAGGGTCGGCGGGTGGATCAAGAAACGCGAGTTCTGCCTGCTGAGGGGGGTGTCCGCTTTGGCGTGTACACCGGCCCGATGGCGACACAGGCGATGTTGGGATGTCCGGCTCTTGCGGTGTCCGCCGCTGCTGTCGGGGCGGTGGGCCGATGAGCGCCGTGGCGGCGCCGGCCGTGTTCGCACGCCCCCGTTCTGAGTGCGTGGACAGCTCCGTCGGCGGGGCCTCGCCCCGTTGGCTGCGGTCGGTCCCGGCGCAGGCCGGCCCGGCCGTCGCGCTGGAGCTGGGCAACCCGCTCCAGCTGACGGAGACGATGCGCACCCGGCTGCTCGCCGCGGTACGCGCCCTGGTGTCGGACCCGGCCCTGAAGGGGGCGGGCGACCCCGCGCGCCTTGCGG
The DNA here is from genome assembly GCF_053611185.1 of Streptomyces sp. NPDC054834. Taxonomy (NCBI): domain Bacteria; kingdom Bacillati; phylum Actinomycetota; class Actinomycetes; order Kitasatosporales; family Streptomycetaceae; genus Streptomyces; species Streptomyces sp. NPDC054834. Next base: position 53,492 of record NZ_JBSGZV010000057.1, read on the forward strand.
CGGTGGTGCTGATGGCGAAGGCGAAGGTCGCAACGAACTACCGCACCACGATCACCGCCAGGGAGCTTGGCCGGTGGGTGGGCCTCAAGCCGTCCCGGATCGCCCACCAGGTTCTGCCGGAGCTGCGTGAGCGCGGCGTGCTGGGCTCGAACGAGACGACCAGCGCGGCCGGGCGGGTGACGGGCCTGGAGTGCTGGGTGATCCCGATGTACCGGGCGCAGCACGGCGGGAACCGGCGGCACGCCCTGGCGCTGTCGCGGGTGGAGCTGATCGTGCTGCTGAAGCTGATCGAGGTGCTGTTCGCGCCGGGCTGGGTGCACAAGGACGGCCGGACGACTCCGGCCGGGATGCTCGCGGACCGTACGGGGCGCGGGACGGCGACCGACCGGCTCGGGCTGCTGCTGATGGTGCTGTCCTCGAACTCGCGTGGCTGGCTGCAGCTGTGCTGCGGCAGCGTGGACACCTCCCGGGGACGTCCGGCGGCGACGGCTGCGCGGCTGCTGGGCTGCTCGCCGGCGGCCGGGGCGAAGGTCCTGGCGCGGCTGCAGGAGCGGGGCGTGCTGACGGTGGACCGCCGCGAGACGGCGTCCGGGCTGAACGCCCGCAGCCGGGTGCGGTTGCTGCCGGTCGCCCAGGCCCACGGCGTGCTCGTCCGGGAGGCCCGCGAGGCCGCCGCCTCGGTGTTTTCAGACCTCGCCGATAGTGCATCCGGAGATCATGAGACGGCCGGAGAGGCTGTGACCCCTGTGGTTACTGGGGTGGAGGGCGCTGAGCAGGGGCAGGAGGCCGGTTCGGCAGACCTCGCCGTTGCTGCATACCTTCACGCCTCTCACTCTTCTGTGGTTACTCCCCTCTCTCCGCTCTCGCTCTCTGGTGGTTTTTCCGGCGAAGGCCGTGGTGGGAACCGTGGTCTGCCGGACCGCGCGTGCGTGAGCGAGGACGGCGGCCCGCTGCGCGGGGAACAGCCGAAGAAGTCCCCGTCGATCAGCAGCGAGAAGCCCGGCCGCGGGCCGGTGGCCGATGCTCCGGTGCGGGTGGTGGACGGTGCGGGTCAGGGCAGGCAGCAGCGGGGGAGGGTGCCCCTGCCGCCGGAGGATCTGCGGATCGTCCTGGCCCCGGTCGACCTGGTGTGGGTGCGCCTGGACCGTGCGGCCGCCCGGAAGCTGGTGGAGGCCGCCGCCCGCAGCGAGCTGAAGCGGGTGATCGGCTTCGCCGGTCGCACCGACGGGCCGCAGGTCCTCGCCGACCGGCTCGCCCGCCGCCTGGCCGAACAGATGCGGCTGTACGGGCCGATCACCGACCCGGTGGGCTGGCTGCTGGCCCGGGGACTGCCGCAGCGCCAGCAGTGCGGCGACGCCTTGTGCGACGACCGGATGCTGCTCGACTCCGGCCGGGACTGCTCGCGCTGCGAGGAGAAGCAGGCCGACCGCCGTGCCCAGCGCAGCGCGGTCGCGGCCGCCGTGGACGCCGCGATGCCCGGCGCCTCCGAGGCGGAGCGCCGCGCGGCCGCCGACCGGCAGCTGCACGAGCAGGTGACCGCCCAGGCATGGGCCCGCGAGCACAAGTGGGAGCAGGTCCGCGCCCGGCAGGCCGCCGCCAAGGCCCGCGCCGCCGAAGCCACGGCCGCGCAGCCGGCCGACGACGTCGCGGCCGCGCCGGTGGCCCCGCTGCCCGCGCCGCGCCCGGCCGCCGTCGTCCCCGCCCCGGAACCGGAGCGCGCCGACGTCGACGACTACCAGGAGCTGGTCCTCGAGGAGCTCACCCGGGAGCAGGTCCTGGACTGGCGCAACCGCGCCGCCGCCGACCACCAGCTGGTGTTCGACCACATCGACCGATACGGCGAGAGGTCGGCTCAGCGCTTGTTCACCCGGGCGTTCGTCGCCCAGGTGCAGCGCCTGGCCGGCCTCGGGCATCTGGACCTCGGCTACACCACCTGGGGGCAGGCATGAGCGGCAGCGAGGTGTCCGGGGTCGACCTGGCCCGGGTCGCGCTGCGGGCCGCGATGGAGGCGGCACGCAAGAACGGCAGCGGCCAGAAGGCGAAGCAGAAGCCGCAGGCCGTCAAGACGGTGCGGCGTGACGGGCGCGAGCCGATGGGCCTTAGTTCCGCGATCGGCGCGCTGGTCACCGAGCGGGCCTGGGAGCTCTCGGCCGCCGGCGCGACGCTGCGGAATAGGTGGGCGGCCATCCCCCCGGAGCTGGCCGGGCACGTCGCCGCCGTGACGACGAGGCGATTTAGCTCCTAAGACGTGGTCTCATTTGGTGAGTCTGCGGTAGCAGATGAGGCTGCAGGCGATGGCTGTGAAGGCCAGGAAGTGTTCGGCCTTTCGTTCGTAGCGGCGGTGCAGGCGGCGGCAGCCGGCCAGCCAGGACATCGTGCGCTCGATGGTCCAGCGGTGCCGGCCAAGCCGTGTGGATGACTCGATTCCCTTGCGGGCGATGCGGTGCCGGATGCCGCGCTTGCGTAGCCATCGGCGCAGGTGGTCGTAGTCGTAGCCCTTGTCCGCGTGCAGCTTGGCGGG
>NZ_JBSGZV010000058.1:0-54643 GCF_053611185.1 Streptomyces sp. NPDC054834
GAGCGGCAACGCGGTCTGACAGACGCGGGGTCATATCTCAGACTCCCACCAACACCCCTCTGCCGAGCACTTATTGAAATACGGGCCCCCGGACGGACAGAGAATTGCCAGATCGGGGTTTTGGCCGCCTACGCCACCACCCGCGGCCACGCCCTAGTCGACCGCGAGCTCTACCTGCCCAAGTCCTGGCTAGAGGACCGCAAACGCTGCCAAGCGGCCCGCATCCCCGACGAGCGCATCTTCGCCACCAAGGGTGAACTGGCCCGCGACATGATCCTGCGCGCCCTGGCCTCCCCGCTCCCCATCGCCTGGGTGACGGCGGATTCTGCCTACGGGCAGGACTCGCACTTCCGCCGCTTCCTGGCGGATGCCGAGCTTTCCTACGTGGTCGCCGTCCCCACTGGTGCATGACGTGGACCCTGCCGGAGCCGATGCTCACCGTGACCGTGGCCAGCCCTGACCTGTCGCCCGGATGGGCCGCGGAGTCGAAATGGGACGGCTATCGTGCCCAACTCGCCAGTACGCGGATGGGGGGCTGCTGCGCTCGCGGCGTGGCACGGACATGGCTCCGGCGCCCCCAAGATCCGCGCGGCCGACCTCGCGCCACTGCCCGTCGACACCGGGCTCTATGGGGAGCTGACGGTGTGGGAGGAGGGCCGGTTGGCGTTCGAACGATTGCAGCAACGTCTCGGGCGGCGCGGGGACGCCGCGGCCGGGGCGGCGAGGGAGTGGCGCTCTTACCTGCTACATGCCGACACTGAATTGGCCCTGGAGTCCTAGCTCAGACACCAGCCGCAAAGTAGCGATCAGGACTTCGTGACCGCGGTCTTCTTGGGTTGGCGGGGCACGGTCTTGGCCTTATCGAGGTGCCCGTACACCGTCGACCGGGGCACGCCGAACATGTCGGCGATTTGCTTGACAGTCTTCTCCCGCTCGTCGTAAAGCCGTTGGGCGAGCGCGGCCTGGTCCTCGGTGAGCTTCGGCCGGCGTCCGCCAACCCGGCCCCGGGCGCGGGCGGAGGCGAGCCCATCGTTGGTGTTCGCCACGATCAGTTCGCGCTGGAGCTCGGCCAGCACGGATAGCATCCCGAACATCGCCCGTCCCTCCATCGTGAACGTGTCGATGCCCTGCTCGATCACGTGCAGCCCGATGCCGCGCTCGCGCAGGTCAGCGCCGAGCGTCACCAGGTGGAGCACGGAGCGGGAGAGCCGGTCGAGCCGGGTGACCTTCAACGTGTCGCCCTCGCGCAACAACTGCAGCACGAGGTCGAGCTTCGGCCGGGACACTTTCGCACCGCTCGCGGTGTCGACGTGGATGTTGTCGCGGTCGACACCGGCCCGCAGCAGGGCGTCGATCTGATGATCGGGTTTCTGGTCGGCGGTCGAGACCCGCGCGTAGCCGATGAGCATGTGTCGAAATCTATCGGGTGCACCGTTAACCGACGTTGTTTTCCGACGCGAGTTGCCGACACCGCCCACCTGCGGGTTCTTGATCACGTCCCCAAGTGTCGGCAGACGGTCGTTTGCCGACACGCACATCGAGTTCTGGACGGCCGGCGTAACCGACTACGCCCACCGCCTGCGGAGTAGGCGACCCTTTCAGCCTGCCAACTGCTGTAGCCATTCGCGCAGCAGAGCCGTCTCCGTGTCTCGCAGAGGTACCCCGGTGCTGAGCGCGGTTTCCAGTGCGGCATCGAGGGCGAGTGCGCGCGAGGCCAGGTCCGACCCGGATGAGGCGGGCGGGTCCGTGGTGACCGAGGCGATGACGGTGTCCCGCAGCCGCGCCGAAGTGGCCAGGTCCCGCTCCGAGGGCTCTTCGCCGATCAGCGCCAGCGTGGCGCCCGTCGTTGCCGCATGAATGACGCGGGTCGCCTGCTCCACCGGAACCCGAAGGCGCCCGGCCTCGGCCGCCCGGCCCAGCAGTCCCACCAGCAGGGCGTGCGCCTCGTCCGCGGCCGGGGGCCGCCGCCCGGGCTGCACAGTGCCGTACATGAGCATGTAGAACGCGGGGTGCCGCACTCCGAAGTCGACGTGCAGGTCCCAGCCGCGGTAGAGGTCGGCCACCGGGTCGTCGGGGGTCAGTGCCAGTGCCTCCCGTTTCTCGGCCAGGTACATCTCGAACCCGTAGGCGGCCAGCTCGGCCAGGAGTCCGTCCTTGTCGTCGAACATCCGGTACAGCGCGGGGGCCGTGATGCCTGCGGCGGCGGCGACAGCGCGCGTGGAGACCGCCTCGCTGCCGCCCTCTTCCAGAAGCTTGGCGGCCACTTGCAGCACCTGGCGCCGTACGGCGCGTCGTCCCTCGTTCATGGAACAACGATATCCAATTTTGCGTATCGGCGCCTTATCGGTGCTACGGTTTTAAGCGGAACAGCGATCCAAGCTGATGGTGGTCGGCGCCGCCCTGCGGCATCTGGGCATGCGCCGGACCCCGGCCGGGGCCGTCGGCCCCCACGCGTGGAGCAGTGCGGCCGACCGCCGCAGCGGGCACCTCATCGTCTGCCGGCACACCACCGAACACGCCGCCGTCGCGGCAGGAGAGGAACACCCATGTCCGATATCTCGATCGTCATCGCGTCGCATTCCGGCTACGGCCACACCGCGCAGATCGCCACGGCCGTCGCGGACGGCGCGCGCTCCATCGCTGGGACGCAGGTCCACCGCGTGGACGTCGCCTCTCTCAGCGACGCCGACTGGGAACTGATGGACGCCGCGGACGCCATCATCTTCGGCACCCCCACCTACATGGGCACCGCGTCGGGGGCGTTCCACGCTTTCGCCGAGGCCAGCAGCAAGCGGTGGATGACCCGCGCCTGGAGCGACAAGCTCGCGGCGGGATTCACCAACTCCGGCTCCATGAGCGGCGACAAGCTGCACACCTTGCAGTACCTGGCGCTCCTGGCGGCCCAGCACGGAATGCTCTGGGTGAGCCTGAACCTTCTGCCGGGCTGGAACACCACCACCTCCAGCCCCCAGGACGACAACCGCCTCGGCTTCTACCTCGGCGCGGGCGCGCAGAGCTTCAACGACACCCCCGCGGTCCACGACGCGGACCTGAACACCGCCCGCCACCTCGGCCGGCGCGTCGCCGAGCACACCCGCATCCACCGCGCCGGACTGGCCGCCGCAGCGCACTGACACAACGGTTCGCCAGAAATTGCCTTCCAGGTTTCTTTCAGAGGAGTGCGTCATGCAGCACCGGACACTGGGAAGCCAGGGCCTTGAGGTCTCGGCGATCGGCTACGGCGCGATGGGCCTGACGATGGCCTACGGCCCCACCGCCGACGAGGCCGGCGTCGCCGCCCTCCGCCGCGCCCACGACCTGGGCGTCACCTTCTTCGACACCGCCGAGATGTACGGCTGGGGCGCCGGATCCAACGAGATCCTGGTCGGCAAGGCGGTCAGGGACTTCCGCGACGACGTGGTCCTGGCCACCAAGTTCGGCGTCGACATGTCGGTACCGCCCGAGCAGATCGGCGGCCCTCTCAACAGCCGGCCCGACAACATCCGCAAGGTCGCCGACAACAGCCTGCGCTACCTCGGCGTAGACCACATCGACGTCTTCTACCAGCACCGCGTCGACCCCGAGGTGCCCATCGAGGAGGTCGCGGGCACCGTCAAAGAACTGATCGACGCGGGCAAGGTGAAGTACTTCGGCCTCAGCGAGGCCGGGCCCGAGACGATCCGCAGGGCGCACGCCGTGCAGCCGGTCTCCGTCCTGCAGACCGAGTACTCCCTGTTCGAACGGGACGTCGAGCAGCTCTTCCCCACCCTGGACGAACTCGGCATCGGCTTCGTCGCCTACTCCCCCCTCGGCCGCGGGTTCATCACCGGCACCGCCAAGCCCGCCGGCCAGTACGAAGCCACCGACATCCGCAACGTCGACCCGCGCTGGCAGCCGGGCAACTTCGAGAAGAACATCGAAGCCGTCGACCGGCTCGCCCAGCTCGCGGCGGCCAAGGGTGCCACCGTCTCCCAGCTGGCCCTGGCCTGGCTCCTGACCCGGGGCGAGCACATCGTGCCCATCCCCGGCACCCGCAGCCCGAAGCGCATCCAGGAAAACGTCGGCGCCGCCGACCTCACCCTCACCGACACCGACCTCAAGGCCATCGACGAGATCCTGCCTCAGGGCGGCTTCGGCGCCCGCTACACCGAGGGGCACGTGCCCACCTGGATCTGAGACCCACCCTGGGACAGATGCGCTCGGACACCGACGGCGGCACACGGGCCCGGTAAGGCCCGGATCACCGGAGCCTTGCAATGCCAGCCACGGCGAGAAGCGCCCGAAGCCATTGGAGCTGGCTTCGGGCACTCTCTTCGACGGCGCCGAACACTCAGCTGGGCATCGTCGCGGTGGGCTCAGGGAAACGCGACCGGGGCACTGTGATCGATAGCCCCAAGTCGAGCCGCTTGTCCATGTCGAGGCGGAACGTGCCGTACGGGTTGACGTTCGACCAGAACAGCGCGGTCAGCCCACGCCGGTCCTCGTCGCTCAGCTTCTTCGCCCAGGCGGGCTCGGCGAGGACCTGCTGAAGCAGCAGTGTGTTGATGTGTACGAGGCTCGACTGGAGCAGGTGCAGGGCGAGCATCGATGTCTCGGCGTGCTCTTTGTCCGGGCCGGTCAGGGCGCCGTCCTTGCCGTAGTGCAGGACGGTGTTCGCGCTGTTCCAGTTCTCCACGACCTGGAGCCCGCCGTGGATCTCGCGGCGCAGGCCGGGGCTGGCGAGGTAGTCGCAGGCGAAGATCGTGCGTACCGCGCGGCCCAGCTCTTCGAGGGCCTGGTAGGTCGGGTGCTTGGGGCCGCCGCGAGTGAAGCGCCGCAGCACCTGTTCCGCCTCGGCGGTGCCCAGGCGCAGGGCGGTGGCGTACTTGACCATCTGGTCGTACTGCTGGGCAATCAGGTCCCAGCGGATCGAGCGGGTCAGGGAGCCGCGGAGCGCCGGCCAGCCGGGCGGGTCGTCGTCGGGCCGGTACAGGCGGACGCTGCCGATGTTCTTCAGCCGGGGCAGCAGCCGGAAGTTGAGCAGCTCAGTGAAGGCGAACCCGACGACGCTCGCGCCGTGGGTGTCGACGTAGTTGGACTCGATCTCGGCGTCCGTGCAGTGCCGCAGCAGGCCCTCGATCATCGCCGCGACCTCGGACGACGAACAGCTCTTGAGCTGGGAGTAGATGCAGACGTTCTTCCGCTCCACGTGCCAGTAGATCATCACGCCGTTGCCGCCGTAGCGGGCGTGGTATTCGGTCATGAAGTTTGAGGACCAGGACCCGAACTTCTTCGAGTCCGACGCGCATGCCGTGCCCTGCCCCCACCATGCGGTGTCGCGGGCCGCGAAGGTGGCGTTCACCAGTTTCGTCACGGCGGCGCGGAGGTTGTCGATGTGCACGGTGCGGGTGGCCTCGAAGTCGCCGGGCAGGTCGTCCTCCGGGTTGCGCCAGCGCAGCCCGCCCTCAATGTAGATCTCGCGGCGGCGGATCGCGTCCCGCAGCGCGACCAGGACGCACAACTCGTACGGGATCCGCTCGACCTTGCCCTTGTCGTCGGCGACCGCCTCGCGCCAGTCCTTGCGCACGACGCCGTCCATAGGCACCGCCTCGGCGTCGTCGTAGAAGCGGGCCTTGCCATCGACGTCGGCGTACTTGGCCAGCAGCTTCAGCGCGTCCATCACCGGCCGGTAGGCGGTGTTGTTGCACTTGAAGCCCAGCGTGGTTAGCAGCGGCCGCAGCATCTGCCGGTAGTACGAGCTGTACGAGGAGCGCAGCGTGGTGCGGACCTTGGCCTTGAAGACCTTCTCGTTCACCTTCGCCTCGGCGACCAGGTCGCGCAGTGTCTTCTCGCCGACCAGGGGGTACAGGGCCGTGCGCACGATCTCGTCCGGCTTGCCGATCGCGGCGTCGGCCAGCTTGAAGAGGATGCCTTCCTTGCCGCGGACCTTCTTCAGCTCCGCAGTGAGCTGCCTCTCCACCCGGCGCTCGGCACGGGTGTTGATCTTCTGCACCAGGGCGACCAACAGGTCCACCAGGGCGTCGGTGATCTCCGCCTGCCGGCAGGAGCACAGGGCCGCAAGGAGCGTGATCCGTACGTCCTCGGCGGTGTCCCGGAAGTCCGAGGGATACATCTTGATCGCCCGTGCCCGCCAGGCGGCCAGCAGCTTCTCCGAACAGTCCGCGAACAGCCCCTCGGGCAGACCGAGTTTGCGCACGTCGTTCAGCTTGGTGATCTCTGTCAGCAGGGAGTCCAGGCCGACCGCGCCCGGGTCGCGCTTGAGCACGGCCAGCAGGGCGGTGCCGTCGTCATTGTCCTCCGTGACCAGCGCCAGCAGCCGGGCTGTGCCGGCATCGCCTAGGCGCTCGATGGTCCGGGTGCAGAACGCCTTCTCCCACCGGCCCCGCGCGGCGACCAGAACCTTCTCGATCCTGGTCCGGCCCGGAGGCTCGATCTTCCTTGCCCGGCACTCGACCAGCAGGGCTTCACGCTGCCGGTCCACCATCAGCTCGACCGGGCACACCTCCGCGGTCAGCCACGCGGTTAGATGCTCCTCGTCCACGAGGGTCGCCGGGCGGAACCCCAGCGCTTCTCGGACCTGCGCGCGGTGGTATTCGGCGGTCCGGCCCGTCAGGGAGTACTTCGCGAAGTCGGCGGCCGGGACCTTCACCAGCCCGGCGATGTACTCCACCGCAGCCTGCGGGGTCTCCTCCAGCAGATCCGGGAATCGGCCCTCAAGCTCAAAGAACTTCAGCAGCAGGCAGAAGCCGAGTCGCGTCGCGCCGGTCTTGTTGGCTACCAACTTCCAGTCGCTGTCCACCGGTGTCCAGCTCGCCAACAGCTCTTCTGGCGGCCACTCTTGGCGCACGCCCCGCCCCCTCCCTCGCCGACCCTTGCATCACTCGATCAGCCCAACGAGGCGCCCAAGGCCGGGAAACGGGGCTATCTCACGACGCGCAAGCCACTCGACGGTTACCTTGCGGCCGGTGTCTGAGCTAGGACTCCGGGGCCGTTACCTTGCGGCCGGTGTCTGAGCTAGGACTCCGGGGCCGAATTGACGGGCCCGGCCGTACGTGCTGCGCCGTGCGGTCCTCGAGGAGCTTTTCGTAGAGTGCGACCTTCAGACGCCGTAGCAGCCGTGCCCGTCGACTACCGACCCGGATTCCGCCAATGGCTGACGTGTACGGCGAGCAGGCTGGAGGGGGTCTGCTTCAAGCGGTGGACGAGCACTACCGCCAGAGTGTCCGGTCGTGGCGGAGCTATACATCGGCTCCAGCACCACTCTCTCCCAGGTCTTTGCCCGTTCCCTGACTCACCGGCTACTCCCCCACAGGTCGGCGCCCATGGACGGGATAGACGTGCTCTGCGGGCTGTGGCAAGCCACCTTTGACGTGCTCCTGATCCAACCCACTCTGGCGGCTGAAGTCGCCATCGCCGCAGCCCGGGACCCACCGGGCGCTGGCGCCACCCCGCCCCTGTCCACCGCATCGACCGACCTCGAGCCGCACGACGCCCCACTGCTCGACGAGCGCAGCGGCCCACCGTACGGGTGATCGGCTGTCTGATCGAGCAGGCGGTTACGTCCCATCCAGCTGAGAATCACCGCATGCGTACGCGGCCAACCGGTACGCCTGAGCGTCACAGGAGCGCCCTGATCTTGTTGTGGAAGTCGGCGTCGAGGCCCGGCATCGCGTCTGAAGGGCGTTGGGGTTAGTGCCCAGCCCCGTGCCGCTTCATCTGCCAGAACGTGCGCTCACGCGAGTCCAGGATCGACAACAGCGGTGCATCGATCCCGAGGCGGACCGCGGTTTGGTGAATGGCTTCGCGCAGGTACGGACGCACTATGGGTGTGGCAACAGCTTTCGCGAAGTCTGACACGACTTCTAGGGGTACGCTGACCTGTTCTGGAGTCCGGAAGACGGCTGCGACGTCGGCGATGAGGCGCCCCTGGGCAGTAACGACGACGGCCCTCAATCGGATGTCGATGGTGTCACCTTCGAGACGCTGCATCAGCTCGATCTCGGCGGTGTCGTCGTCAGGCGCCGTGTCGTCACGGGAGCCGGTGCTGGCGCGCGAGAAGCCGTCGAGGCGGCGTCCGGAGACCTCGTAGTACACGATGTCGACTAGTTCGGCCGTGTCCTGCAGCTCGCTCACGGCGGTCAAGACTCGTGCTACTTGGTTGGTCATGCTGCGGACCGCCTACCTGCAACAGCGACGGCTTCTTCTTTGTGTGCAACGGCCTGCCAGCCGGCATCCGAGGGACGCTCTTCGACCACCATCGTCGTGACGCGGATGCACAGTCCGACCGCCCGGGCGTAGCGCATTACCGTGCTGAGGCGTGGGTCGCCACCTAGGCGTTCAAAGTCGGACACGGCTGACTGCGTGGTCTCCATGGCTTCGGCGACCTGCGTCTGCGAGATCTTCCGGCTCTTGCGGTGCTGCACCAGTGTCTCGATGAGTTTCATGACTCGCTCGGTGTCGTCGAGCGCGTCCTGTGTACGAGCATCAGCCAAGTCGATCCCAAGCATGTCAGCCAGGTACTCATCCACGGTGTCCCCCTTCCCCTGTTTGCCGAGTATCGCCTAAAACCGATATCAATTCAACGCGTCAGGTCGTTGATCGTCACCTTTTGACCTGGTTTGCCACTCGTTTAGACGCTTACGTGCAGTCTCGATATCGGTCGGATCGGTTGCGATGCCCTGTGTGGACTTCTTGTTCACGAACTTCACAGCGAGCAGCAGATCAAGGTCGGCTCCCTCCACCTCGCTGTAGAAGAGACGGAAGATCCGCTCACCGCAGTCCAGCCTCAGCTCCAGTAGTCCACCCCGCAGGTCTTTTCGATCTTTGGGGAGCAGTCCACCCTTCTGCGCACGCTCCATTAGGCGGCCCAACCGAGCCTTCTCAGTCCTGGTGAGCCGACACTTGATCATCTCCTTGCGTACAACATCCGCCCCCACGGCTGTCTGGTAGAACTCCCAGCGCTTTGTCACGTGCCCGCTCCCCCTCCCTGCGGTGGCAGGGCATGTCTCCCTGAGCCCAAACTGTCGCAGACAGTAAGCAGACGATCTCTTGGTTATCTTGGCCGTCAGAACCCGGCACCTGCACACTCACGCAGGTGTTCCGGCTGCTCAGCGCCGGGGTGCGCCGCTTTCCAAGAACTCTGGGGCAGCAGGGAACGCAAGAATCCGGCTCGGACTATCACCCGAATGGGTGAGGTGAAGGTGAGGCGATGTGCTGTCGCTTTCGACGCTCCGCTGATGCCGATGTCGGCTCAGACGCAAGATGAGGGGGATCAGATCTCTCTTTCGAATGAAAGAAGATGACTCCTGCGGGCCGCGGTTCCCGGGCACTCTGAGCCGGAGGTCAGCGTTCCGGGCCTGTCATGCCGCTGTCTCATCTGCCACACCATCGCCGTTGAGCAGTCGGAAGCAACGGCCGCCTTGCCTTCCCCAGAACTCTGGCCGTTGCGGGCATAAGCACCACCCGGCCGCTCCGTTGGAATCGGTCCGCACCCACATCGATACACCAAGCGGCCGGATAGCCCTGCGCACCATGAGCCACCCACATCCAGTGAACAGCTCACGTCGCTGTCTGTGGCGATCGGGAAGGTGCTCGGCGGGGCGCTACGGTGCCTCAGTCGCTTTGGCCGTGGTGCGTCCCTGGGAGCGGTCTGTCTTCGCTCCCGGGTTCTTCGGGTGGATGGTGCTCGGGTCGACGGCTTCGCCGGGGGCGCCGACGGCGTAGGGGCCGTTGGGCTGGCTGTCCCGGTCGTGCGGGAGGAGGAAGAAGACGCGCCGGCGGTACAGGCCGCTGTCGGGGTCGGGTTCGGCCTGGTCGTCGAGGACGGCGTAGCCGATCATGCGGCCGTCTCGGGCGTAGCGCGGCTTGTTGTGGCGGCGCGGGGTCTTGTCGATCGCCTGGCGGACGTAGTGGAGTTTGCCGGGGTCCTCCAGCCACACCACGTCCTGCTCGTGGGTGATCTCGCTTGCGTCCAACAGCGAGCTCATTGGTCTCGGTTTCTCCCCCAGGTCGCGCAGGTAGTGCATGCCTTCCTTGGAACCATCCACGCAGTCCAGGTCCGGCAGTCTCTCTTCCGCGACCGGCTGGCTGCGGCCCTTCTCACGGCCGTCCGGTGGCCACCGTTCGGCCCGCAAGTATGGCGATCACGGTGGAGAGCCGTCAGTAGCAGACGCGCCGCTAGGGCACGCGAAGGTGCATCGTGGTCGTTGGCGATCACTTGCCCCGGGCGCGGTGGTCTGTCGAACGGCTAGAGGGCCTGGCGGACCGTGATGCAGCATTCGTGTGGCTCAGGCGGTGTACGGGTGCTGCTGCTCGTGCAGTGACGGGCTGCTGCCCAGGCAGCCGGGTCGCCGACGGGCCGGAATAGTGCAGGCGTGGCTGCGGCGCGGCGTTGGACGGGACTGACGGGACTGAGATTTCTGCACACGAACCACCCTGCATGTACCTCTGGGCATCCGTAGCGCAGAGAAGCCCATGCGTGAGTCCCGTCAGTCCCGTGGCTCACTGCGCAGGGCCACGCTTGTACTCGGTTCTCGCCAGTTCAGACTCATGTCGCGTGTCCCTTTGAGAAACCGAGTTCCGCCGGCCCCGTTACTTGCCGGCTGGGGTTATCTCCGCGGCGCGGCCCCTTTGGGAGCGAGGGGTCTTAGCTCCGACTTTCCCGGGCCCAATGGTGCTGGGATCCACGGCTTCCCCGGGTGCGCCTACTTCGTAGGGTCCGGTCGGCTGGTTGTCGCGGTCGTGGGGCAGGAGGAAGAAGGTGCGGCGGGCGAAGAGGCCGCTGTCGGGGTCGCTTGCGGCGCCGACTTTGAGGTTGGTGTAGCCGATGAGGCGTCCGTCGCGTTCGTATCGGGGCTTGCCTCGGCGGGTGTGCACTTTGTCCAGGGCCTGCCGGACGTAGTCGAGGTCTGTCGGGTCTTCCAGCCACACCACTTCTACTTCATCGGTGAGCTGGCTGTCTTGCAGCATCGAGCTCATGGCCGAAGACCCTCCTTCTTGTCGAGCGGCCGCTGGCCGGTCTCTGTGGGGTGCCCACCGCTCGCAGTCTGTCCCCTCGCACAGCTCTTATCAGGTTCGCGTCCTTCATCGTACGGCGCGGCGGCGGGCCTTCCCAGCGTGCCGGGTTGCGTCACCGTGATCATTCGGCGGTCTCCGTTCCGGCGTCTGCGAGCAGTGCGAGTCCTGGGTACAGCTTGCGGTCGTTGTTCTTGATCATCTCTGCTGGGGAGGATAGGCCGAGTTCCTGGCGGATGCGGCTGGCGAAGGCTCGGCTGGTGGCGGGGCGGATGCCTTCTGCTGAGCACCAGCCGCCGTACGTTTCGTAGAGGAGCTTTTGCTCTACGCGCAGGTCGGGGTTGGGCTCTCCGTTGGTGAGCGTGGTGCACCGTTCGGTGATGAAGCGGCCGATGTGGTCTTCGGTTTTCTCGTAGGCCTCGGTGGCCAGGCGTACGGAGGCGGGTCCGTGGAGGGGGTCGCGGGTGGCGAGGTACTGGCGTGCGCCTTGGATGAGCCAGTGCAGGATGCCTGGTCCTTCGTCGCGGACGAGTTCCTGGGCCAGGTTGTCGATCTTGCGTGCGTTGGGCACCTTGCGTTCGAAGGGGATGAGCCGCATGCGCCGCCAGAAGGCGTAGCCGCCGGTGCCGACCTCGGGACGGTGGTTGCCCAGGAGCCACAGTTTGTGTGTGGGTGTGAACGTGAAGAAGTCCTGCCGCATCCGTCGGGCGGTGATGGTGTCGCCGCCGGTGAGGAGCTTGACTCGGGCCTCGTTGAACTTGTCGTTCGGCTTGAGCTCGCTGCATACGACAATGCGCCGGCCGTGGAGTTCGGTCAGTTCGGTGCTGTGTTCGGTGAATTTGCCCTTTTCCATGAGGAAGCCTGGTGGCGCGGCGTTGGCGTAGTCACCGAGGATCTGCATCATGACCTCGAGCAGGACTGATTTGCCGTTGGCGCCGGAGCCGTAGAGGAAGGGCAGGACTTGGGCGCCGACATCGCCGGTGACGGAGTAGCCGAGGAGCAGGTGGAGAAAGGCGATGGTCTCCCGGCCCTTGCCGTCGTCGCCGAAGGTGTCGCGCAGGAAGCTGTACCACCGCGGGATCGGCATCTCGTGCGGAGCGACGGTTGTGGCGCGGGAGTGCATGTCAGACAGTGGGTCGGGTTTGCGCAGTTCGCCGTTTTTGAGGTCGACGACTCCGCCTGGGGTGCACAGGACGTAGATGTTGCCGTCCAAGGTGTCGGGGTCGAGGCTGAGGCCGGGAGCGGCCTGTGCCTGCTGCAGGAGGGCCTTCATCCCCGAGGTGGATTGGGTGCGGCGGCGGTGTGCCGCGAGGTCGCGGTCGCTGAAGATGCCGCGGGGGTCGGTGCGAGGCATCTGCTCGGCCATGTCGCCGGCCGCCCACATGGCGCCTTTCTCGCCGCCGGTGCGCTTCCACCGGTACTGGTCCCAGCAGTACCAGCCGAGTCCTTCGACGTGCCGGAAGCGGTCGCTGTAGAGCCGGGCGAAGAGCTTGGCGTTGGCCCGGTCGGTCAGTTCGTCCGGGAGCAGACCTGCTGGGGCTGGGATGGGGCGGCGGGCGCCTTCGGTTGCCGCCTGCGCCGGCAGCAGTGGCTGCCCGTCGGCCAGGTGGAGGTCGAGACTCTGCTGCTGGTGGATCTGCTCGGCTGCGGCCACGGCGTCGAAGCGGGGCGTTTCGGCGCTGCTCATGAGCGTCCTTTGGGGTGGAGCGGGCGTTGTTTGCCGGCGGACAGAGCGGATTCGATGATGGAGACGTTGCGGTGTTCCTGGTGGGGGCGCGCGTGGTTGGCGGTCTCCAGCAGCAGTGTCTTTGCGTCCGTCTCCGCGAGGTGGCCGCCCTGGATGAGGCCTCCGGCCGTGAAGGCGGCCCGGTTGAGTTTTTCGGTGAAGCTGGCGCCTTCGGGGATGGTTCCGCAAGCGGCGACCAGTTCCAGGAGGGGCTCGAGGATCCGGCTGGCGGACTTCGGTGCTCGTCGGCGGGGCCGTGCTGTCGGTATGACAGGTGGAAGGTCGGTTGCCGGGCTGGGCGGTACGTGGCCGGTGCGGGTGAGTTCAGCGGCCAGCCAGTTGGGCAGAGGAGCGGGGCGTCGGGCGTTTCCTACGCGTGTATAGGTTCCGGCTGTTGTCCGTGTGGCTGGTGCGACGATGTAGCCGCCATCAGAGCGGACATCGACCTGCCAGGCCAGTGCAACCTTGGGACTCGATCCTGTGGAGGATCGGTAGCGTGTTTCAGGGTTGGGGTTGCGGTACCAGATGTGAAGGCCACCCGATGGTGTGCGCACCCGAAGGGTTTCCTCGTCCTCCGCGGGACTTGGCTCGTGCCGGAGAGCGGCCAGAAGTGCCAGCGTGTCAAAGCCGGTGGCCAAGCCCGTGAGTGTCACGTGGGGGCCGATAGCGATGCCTGGCAGCAGGCGAGAGCGGTCAGGGACTTGTGCGCTGTGGGCGTCTACATCGATGACCACGAGGTTCGCGGGACCGCAGGAGACTCCCACCCCGAGGCGGGGCTGAGCTGACCACCAGGCATCGATGCGCTGAAGTGAAGTGGTGGCGGCGTGGAAGCCGTGGCACCAGCCTCCGGCAGGGATACAAGGACAGTCGGCCGGGTTGTGTCGACTTCGCCGGCAGCGCTCGCAGTTGGCCGCTGGCGTCTTCTGCCGAGGCGCCAGCGGATGCACCGGCCAGCCCTCAGCAGCGCACCATCGGGCCACATCCCGGGGCTCGGCAGAACCCGAGGGGACTGGCAAGGGTGTCGCGACCTGGCCGGGCACTGGGCGTCCTTGTCGAATCTGTTCGGTCTTCTGCAGTCTTCGTCGGCACCGGATCCTCCGTGCTGGGCGGCGGCTGACGGGACTGACGGGACTGAGTTTTACGCATGCGGCACAGAGGTTAGCGCACGCGCGGCGGCGTCGATGTGGGTAGAGCAGGCGTGTCGAAAAGTCAGTCCCGTCAGTCCCTGCCGGAGCTTCCGCACCCTGCCAGGCGGGGGCGGCCGGGACGCAGCAGACATTCAGTCCCGCTTCGGTCCCGTTAAAGAACGTGCAGGTCAAACGTGGTTTGGCTTCCCGAACGGGACTGACGGGACTGAAGGCTGCATATATGAGCTGCGCAGCAGTTATAAGCACAGGTGGCTTTGTGCGCGCGCATACGCGCGCCCCTGATTGCAGTAACCTGCAGGTTGAGTCCCGTCAGTCCCGTTCACTCGCTATACAACGCTCTGACCTGCGTTTTTCCCAGCGGGACTGAAACGGGACCGAAGTGGTCTGTGAGTCCCAGTCCCGGGCCGACGTCGCAGGAGCACGAGTGCGGCGGCGGCCCAGGACCGTGCGCAGCCCTGAACCAGTACGGCCGGGGGGGTGGACCTGCGCCTGTTCCGCCGTCGACTGCCACCTGCCTGACCGGCCCCGTCATGCTGGCATTACCGCTTGGCTGTCTCTCCCCTTTGTTCGCGGACCGTCTCGGAAGGTGCGGCCGCAGCCGGTGAGGCGGTGGGCCGGTCGTCTCCGGCGGTCCGTTCCTGGGGGTCGGGTCGTGCTGGGAGAGTGTCGGAGACGTCTGGTCGGTTCGCTGCCGCGGCCACCAGGGCGTTGATCCGGCGGGCGAACTCAGGGCCGGGCAGGGGGAGGTCCATCTCGGGTTCGCGGAGCCAGCCGACTGTGACGGCTGTGGGGACGAAGGCCATGAGTTCGGTGACGGCGGCTGTGCGGGTGCGGGCGGTGTGCTTGGACAGGTGGCGCAGGATCCTGAGGATCGTGGTGGTTGAGGTGCTCAGGACCCGGTGGTCCGCGGGGTTCCAGTCGGAGGCACGTTGAGTGTTGGGACGGCCGTCGGGAGTGGGTGCCTCGGGTGGGGGCTCGAGGTCATCGGTCTGCTGGTGCCACCAGTTGGCCGTGTTGTCCTCGCCTTGGGCGAGGTGGTGGAGGTAGAGGCAGTAGGCGGCTGCTGGCTGGCCGGCGCCGGCGGCGAACTGCCACCACAGGCGTGCCCCGTCGTCGGTGTCGGTCAGCTGCAGGACGCACGCGAGGGCAAGCGCGCTGCGGGGTTCGGGGACTTGATCGGTGAGGAACTGAGCGACGTCGGTGGGTGGGGTGTGGGTGAGAAGGGTCTCGCACAAGGCGCGCAGATCCTCGGCGGCCTCCCTGGTCCTGCGATCCCGGGACGTGGTGGCCACTTTGCCAGGCCGGGCGGGAGCACTGACCGCCGGGGCGTAGGCGGGGACGATGTCGCAGGGCACGGTGCGGTCTTTGACGAGCTGGGCACGGGAGAGCAGGTCGTCGATGCGGGTCATGCGGTTGTTCCTTCGTTTTCGGGTGGGCAGAGGATGCTCTCCAGGAAGTGGACGGCGTGGCGTTCGTCAGAGCGCACGAGCGCCGGCGGGACGCCCAGGAGGGCGGAGACGCGCTCGGTGGGCAGCCGCCACAGGGTGCGGAGCACCATCACGTCGAGTTGGTTGTCGGGCAGGCGGCTCATCGCCCGAAACAGGGCCAGGGTTTCGGCCATCTGCTCGAGGCGGTCTGCTTCGTCGGTGAGGGAGGTCAGGGCGATGGTGTCGAAGGCCGCCTGGCTGAGCGATGGCCTGCCGTCGATGTGTGGGGTGCGGGACATGACGGTGCTGCGCAGGACCTTCCAGGCAAAGCGGCGGGTGTCGGGGCTGGCTAGGGCGGAGTTCCACGACAGCCAGAGGATGTCGAAGGTGTCGGAGACTGCGGTGTCGCGCTGGTGATCGTCGAGGAGGAAGCTCTGGGCGTAGAGGCTGTAGTCGTGTTCGACGAGTTCGCAGAAGGCCCGGTGGTCCAGCGGGGGTGCGGCGTGAGTGGTGGTTACCGCGGTGTTCTCGGTGGAGCGTTCGACCCATTCCCTGCTCTTGTGGGCTTCGAAGGCTGCTTGGCGCCACAGCCGGTACAGCGGTGAGTAGGGCATGTTGAGCAGCGCAGACAGACTGAAGACGATTTCCCAGCGCGGGTAGAGACCGATGCCGCGCAGCAGTTCGGACAGTTTCGACTTGGCCAGCGGTACCCGGCCGGAGAGGTCGCTGAGGGTTAGGCCGCTGCGGAGGTAGGCCTCACGCATCGGCTCCAGCCAGGCGCGGTGTGCACTGCCGACGCATTTGTCGATCGGTCCGAGCTTGCGTCCCGGCCGTGCGGGTGGCGCGGGTGGCTCGAAGGGTGTGGTCACCGGGCGCCGTCCTCCTTGTCGGGAACGGCCACGCGGTGTCCCGAGGCCGGCGCGGTCTGCGCGCGCACCGCGCGGACGATCTGCTGCACGGTCAGCCCCAGCACGGGGGCGAGCGCGGCGACCGCGGCGGTCGTGGCCTGACCGACCGAGACCATCACCACGCTCCAGGTGAAGACCGTCAGCGTCACCGCCGCGGTGATGATCACTATCTGCTTGCGTTCCATCCAGCCTCCTACGGTCGGCTCGTCACCGGGCAGCCGTCCTTAAAGGCTGCGCCGGGCCCCGGATGGGCGGGTGCCGAAGCCGCCCTCCGGAGAGGTCAACCAGCATGGAGTGAAGCGCAGTTGCTACGCCACGTGATCATCGAATCACGGAACAATGGTCTCGCGGGTCCACAGCTTCCTGCCGAGACGGAGGCTCCTGCACGGCCTGTACAGGGCCTCATACAGGAAGCGCAAAACGAGGCCCGTGTGAGGGGAAGTTCCCGGTTTTCCTTGCAATCGGGCCGCACGCCCCCGTCAAATGGATACAGGGCACCTACGGTGTCGGCTCAAAGAAGCCCGCTCCCGTGCCGAGAATTTGGGGGGCGCGCTGACGCTCTCGCCTGGCCGCTCATGTAGGCCAGGCGAGAGCAGCGTCGCCCGGAGCGACCCCACGACAGTAGCCCAGGGCACCGACAGCACCCCCGAGACGCACTGCCTTGACCTGCTGCACAAGGACACTTTCACGCCACCCGCAGCGCTTCCCGGCACCCATCGCCCAAGGATGTACGCCAGCGGACAACGTACGCCCGTGCTGACGCGCGGCCGCTCTTGTCTTGCCAGCGGCTGTCCGGCACAACGCACGCAGCGATGATTCCAGGTCCCTCCAGCTACCGGCTTATACGTACCTCTTACGTGATTGCGCTGATGGCGAGGCCGGGCGGGGTGCGACAGGCTTGTCGTTCTGCGCTGAGACGCCCGAACCGTTCGGGCCGGTCCGCACCGTGCGGACGGTGCGAGGGGGAGGCCGAATGACGGCTCACGTCATATCTGTTCACCATGTTGGTCACGTCCGAGGGTTCGCGGAACGCCTGCTTATGTCGGGGGTGCGGGACGCGTACGGTGACTTCACCTGCTCGCCCGCGGGTCTGTGGCTCGCGCTGTCGGCCGTGGCGTCCGGGGCGGAGTCGGGAACGGCTCGGGAGCTGCGTGACCTGTTCGGCGTGGCCGGGCCGGAGGCCGCCGCCGCCGAGGTGACGGCGCAGCTGGCTCAGACGCAAGGCGTTGCGGTCGCGACAGCCGTGTGGGCGCGGGTCGCGGTGTACCGGGCGTACCGCGAGCGGCTGCCGGACGTCCGCTTCGGGCACCTTGACCCCGACGACGTGCGGGCGATCGATACCTGGGTCCGCGAGGCGACCGGCGGAATGATCCGCGAGCTGCCGGACCGCCCGAAGGGGGAAGAGCTGCTCCTCCTGGTCAACGCGCTTCAGCTGGACGGCACTTGGGCGTCACCACGTTTCATGCAGGAGGAGACGTCCGACCAGATCTTCACCGACGCCCGGGGCGTCGAGCACTTCGTTCCGACGATGGCGACGTCGCTGCCCCGGCCGTCGTACGCGTGGACCGTGGAGGCCCCTTCCGGAGCACGGGAGGACGAGGTAGACGTCGTGGCGCTGCTGTGCGCCGAGGAGGCTGGGCGACGGCCGCTGCAGGTCAGTTGTGTGCTGGGAGCGCCGGGCCGGGGCCCGGAGGACGTACTGCCCGCCGCTTGGGCGGCGCGTGAGCACCGGCGGCCGATCGACGCGGACGCCGTGACCATCGCCCTCCCACGCCTCCACCTCCACACGCGCCTGCGCGCGGAGCAGCTCCTAGCCTGGCTCGGTGCGCCCCTGGCCGTGTCCGATCTGGCCGACTTCTCCGGCATGTCTCCCGAGTCGCTGCACGTTGGCAGGGTCGCCCAGAAGTCGGTTCTGAGGATCGACGAGGAGGGGGTCCGGGCGGCCGCGGTGACGCAGGTGTGGAAGAGAAGGTTGGGCGTCTCGGGCCGTGTGCCGCGGACCAGGCACATCGCCTTCGACAGGCCGTTCGGCATCGTGGTCTTCGCCGGCGACACCGGACTGCCGTTGTTCACCGCATGGCAGGCGTCCGCACCCCGGTCGCCCCATGTCTGACCGAGAGGACCGAGGGCCGGTCAGGCAGCTGATGCGCGAGTACGGCGGACGGGCGGCCCGTGCCCGCGCGACGACAGGGGCGTGGGGAGTGTTGTGGCCCGCCTCGGCGGCGTGGTTGATCAATGCCCCTGCAATGACCGCTCAGGGCCTGTAGACAGCGCTTCGGATGGCCTGGTCGACTCGCCGGTCGTCGGCGAGTTCATGGAGGTGGCCCGCTCCGTCCGGTTGGGCGCGCAGCGCGGAGGCAACGATGCTCGCGGCCTGCCCGGTGAGCTCGCGCATCCAGTCCTTGATGTCATCTTGCGGTCTCCACCGGTCGAAGCGGCCGTCCCAGTCGCACATGCCCTGAACGGCCGTGTCGAGCAGAGCCCACTGCTTCTCGCGCGCTGCGAGGCGGGCGACATCCAGCAGCCACCACACGGCCCGGTCGGCCTCCTCCCGGCTGGGCCAGTCGTCGTCGGCGGCATGTTCAGTCAGGGCCTGGACCACGGCGGTCGCCTGCGCGGGGTTGTCGAGCAACGCCTTCCTGGCGGTCGTCACCTTCATCCTGGTGATCACGTCCAGGTACAGCTCGTAGGAGCCGGGCTGATCGGCGGCGAGGGTGAGCAGCTGGGCAGCCGCAGAGGTGTCGTTCTTCTTGTCGGCGGCCTCCAGCAGGCGCTGGGCGCGCACGATGGGTAGTTCTCTTCCGGCTTCCGTCTCGCGGTCGACGAGGTCGAGGAAGGCCGCCATGTCCTGGGGTCGGCGGGCGGGATCGAGCTGGGTGGCCTGGCGTACGACGCCGTACCACGGTCCCGGCTCGGGCAGGAGGGGCCTGTTGGTCTGTGGCCAGGTCCCGGTGAGAATCCAGCCGATGAGCTGGCCGAGGCTGTAGATGTCGCTGGCGGGAATTACATCGTGGCCGTCGATGAACTGTTCCGGGGCCGCGAACCCTTCGGTGCCGATTCCGGTGGTGGTCAACAGGCCGGCAGTGCTCGTCTTTCCGCGCGGGCGACGCACGATGCCCCAGTCGGCCAGTACCCACCGTTCCTCCAGGTACAGGATGTTGGACGGCTTGATGTCCCGGTGCAGCCACCCGTGCTCGTGCGCCGCGGCGAGAGCTGAGGCGACGGCGTCCACCAGGACGCGCAGCCGGCTCGGCTCCAGGAGCTCCGACCGCAGGTCCTCGGCGGTGGCCTGGGCCTTCGGCATCACGAACCAGGCGTGGTCCGGGCTGAAGTCGAGCACTGGCATCACGTGGGGGTGACCGCCAAGCTGCTGCCCGAGTTCGATCTCCCGGGCCATGCGTCGGCGCTCCCGGGACCCCTTACCCAGGCGGCGCTTGAACGCCACGACCACGTGCGACGCCTTGTGGATGGCTTCGAAAACCTCGGCCTGCCCGCCCTCCGCCAGCGGCAGCCGGGCGAGCCGGTAGTCCTTCCTCTCCCCACGGGCGGAGCAGCTCACCAGTCTGTACTCCTGCACCCGCGCCCCAACCGGAGAGGTGTCCCCCTGGCGAGACTCCGCGGCCGGCTGGTGCCCGGTGAGCTTGACCACGACAGGTCGCACCCGGGACGGGTCGTTGTTCGGCAGGGAGGCGAGCAGGTAGGCAGGCCCGTTGGCTCTCTCGGCTTGGGCGAGGCCGAAGACCTGGGCGAGCCGGAGATCAGCCACCATCTCAGCAGAGCGATCCGCCACGAGGGTACGGTGCAGCAGGACGTGGTTGCCGGACCCGTCGGGGGAGGCACTGAGCACGCCGTCGTGCCCGTCGGCCAGCAGGTGCGCCGGGTAATGCCCGGCCGTCGGAATCCAGTCCTCACGCCGACCGGCATCTGTGCTGCGCCCCAGATCCACCACGGTGCTGCTCCCGCCCGCGGCGAGGAAGAAGCGGCGCCCATCCAGCCAGACGGCCGAGCGCACAGCTGCCTCGAAGGCGACGGGGTAGCGCAGCTGGTCGCCGAGCTCGCTGCCCACGCGGGTCAGGGCGAGCGTGCCGTCGCCAGCGCCGAAGGTGACGCCGGAACCGGAGAGCACCCAGAGCTCCCCGCCGGGTCCCGTCAGCAGTTGGGATCCCTCCTCGAAGGCGCCGGCCAGGACGGTCAGTGCGCCGTCGTGCCAGCGGACCAGCGCCGGCCCGCACATCACCAGCAGCGCGTCGTCGGGCTGAAGGACTGGGGTTCCGTGGCATCCGGACAGTTTCAGGCGCCAGCGCGCTGCGCCCCACCCGCCGATTTCTGCCACACCGTGCGCGCCGGTGATCAGCAGACTGTTCCCGCCAGGCCACGAAAGAGCTGCAAGGCCCGAGGGAGGATCCGCCAAGGCCGGCCCCATGAAGAGCAGCTCAGCGGCCAGAGGTGCCTGGGCCTGCATCTCCACCCGCACCGTCGGGCTCAGACGCGCCGCAGGCGTCATCGGCCATGCGTAGTCCGGAGGGCGGGAGGCGGTGAGCAGCTGAGCGAGCGGTACGTAGGGCTGGCGCTGCCGGAAGGTGTCGCGGATCAGCTCTGGAAGGGACCGCAGACCGGCCACTGCCGCGTCCAGATGGGTCCGGTCCAGCACCACGCCGAAGGCCCGCACGGCGCCCTCGACCTGATCCAGATCATCGTCGTCGGGCGTGGTTGTGGCCGTCCACCACAGCAGAGCCCATCGCTCTGACTCCAGCCCCGACCGGCGTGCGGCGATCACCGCCCGGCCCATGGCATCGTTCGGGCCGATGGCCAGGCTGAGCAGGTAGTCCCGCCCTTCGTACTCGAAGCCGAGCCCGGGCAGCCCCTCCAGGTCAACGCGCTGCACGGCGCCTTCGTCGATGACTTGGTTCAGGAGAGCGGCCACCAGCTCGGCGAGCGTCTCGTATCTCTCCGCATCGGTCGCGGTGTCGTCCTTGGCCCACTGGCCGTAGTCGGCCAGCAGCGCCCGCACCCCATCCACGCTGTTCGTGTTCCCCCGCGTCCCTGGTCCCGGCCCCGAAGCGGGGCCAGCGTGAGCGCATTGTGTCCCATCGCGGCCGCGCGGCACCGGAGTTCGCTGGCATCCGTCGCCACCGGCCACCCGGGGACGACGGCAAGGACGCCCCGCACATGCCGTTCCGCTACCTCGCAGGACACGAGATCGACGCCTAATCCCGCCAGACGACGGTCCGGTGCCCATCGAACTTCATCTCGTACCGCCAGCTCGCCGCAGCCGGCAGGCGGGACGAGCTTGGCGAGCGCGACGTCGACGGGAAGCCCACGGCATCAGACTCCGGCCGCCACCGCACCGATGCATGTGGACGGGCGCTACCTGAGCAGGGGCATCACCGCCTTCACGACCAGCGTGAGCGGCGTGTCCTGTGCGGCCAGCACGGTGCCGTAGGCGATCGCGACGTGCTCGATGGCCATCATCGCGGCGCACAGGACGCGGGCCTGGGGCTCGGTGAGCTCGTCGTCGCGGTCGATCGTGAGTGACGTGAGGGCAATCGCCGTGAGGACGACGAACGCCGCGAGCAGCGCGATCGAACAGGTGGGGCATCACTGCCTTTCTGGGCCAGTCGACGGTCGCTGGCCTCACCCCTTCCGCCGAGAAACAGGCCGCCCTACAGGATCGAAACGAGCGGTGAGATGCACGTCACGGGCGCGCGCTTCGGGCCGCTGAATCAAGGCCGTCCTACTCCTTGCGGCCGCGGCGCGACGTGGGGCGGCTCGGAATCTTCATCCGCACGCTTGTGCGATTTCCCGTTATGGTGGATACCTGGAGAGGACACAGGTCAGGGAGGGGCGAGCGACAGACGGGAGGTTCGAGCCGTGGATTTACTCATCTTCGAGTCGCCTCCGGTTACTCCGCTCGCTACGGCGCCTCCCTCCCCGGCGCTCTCGTGCAGCGCGCTGCCGAGCGCGGAATGACGACGCTCGCGCTGACCGACCGGGACACGGTCGCGGGCACGGTCCGCTTCGCCACCGCCGCCGCGGCCGCCGGTATCCGTCCCGTCTTCGGTGTCGACGTCGCCGTCGCCCCACTCACCTCGCCCGACCCGGCTGCCGGACGGCCGCGTACGCCCGTCCGCGGCGGCGCGCACGTGCTCGAGCCGCCGCTGCGGATCACCCTGCTCGCGCAGAACGCGACTGGGTGGGCGCGGCTCTGCCGCCTGGTGTCCACCGCACATGCTGAGGCCGACGGCGCGGCACCGGTCGTGTCCTGGCCTACCTTGAGCGCATACGCCGACCAGGACCTGATGGTGCTGCTCGGCCCGGCCTCCGAACCGGTGCGGGCCCTGTCCGCCGGCCGCCCCGACGTCGCCGAGCAGCTGCTCGCGCCGTGGCGGGAGCTCGCCGGAAAGCAGCTGCGGCTGGAAGCCGTGTACCTGGGACGGCAGGGCACCGGCGCGGGCTCACTGCGACTGGCCGCGCGCATTGTGGGCCTGGCCGACCAGCTCGGCGTCCGTACGGTGCTGACGAACGCGGTCCGCTACGCCGACCCCGACCAGCACCGGCTGGCCGACGTCCTCGACGCGGCCCGCCTGCTGCGGCCCGTCGACCGCCGGCACCTAGACGGCGGCGAACGCTGGCTCAAGGCACCGGACGCCATGGCGGCAGCCGCCGACCGCATCGCCCAGGCCGTAGGCGACGACCCCGCCCGGGCGGCCCGCCTGCTGACCGAGACCGAGGCCACCGGCCAGTCCTGCACCCTCACCCCGGCCGATCTCGGGCTCGGGCGTCCCCACTTCCCCGAACCCTCCGTCGTCGGCGCCGGCCCCCAGCGCGGCTCGGCGATGCGGCTGCTGAGGCAACGGTGTGAGACGGGAATGGTCGCGCGTGGCCTGGACCGGGACGAGCCTGCCGCATGACAGCTCCGCTACGAGCTGGAGGTCATCGGGCGGCTCGGCTTCGAGGGGTACTTCCTGACCGTGGCCCAGGTGGTCGCGGACACCCGGGCCCTGGGGATCCGGGTCGCCGCCCGCGGCTCCGGCGCCGGCTCCATGGTCAACCACGCGCTGTTCGTCGCCACGGCCAACCCTCTCGAACACCGGCTCCTGTTCGAGAGATTCCTCAGCGAGCGGCGTACGTCGTTGCCGGACATCGACCTCGACGTGGAGTCCGAGCGGCGCCTGGAGGTGTACGACGCGATCATTAAGCGGTTCGGGCGGGATCGGACTGCGGTTACCGGCATGCCCGAGACCTACCGGGCGCGGCACGCCCTGCGGGATAGCGGTCTCGCCCTCGGGATTCCGCCGCAGGTTGTCGGCGAGATCGCCAAGAGCTTTCCGCACGTCCGGGCCCGGGACATTCGCGGTGCCTTGGCCGAACTGCCGGAGCTGCGGCAGCTCGCCTCCCGGGCGGGGAAGTTCGGACCGTTGTGGGAGCTCGCCGAGGGCCTGGATGCGCTGCCCCGCGGCTACGCCATGCACCCGTGTGGGGTGATCCTGTCGAACGCGGCGCTGCTGGACCGGCTGCCGGTGCAGCCGACCCCGGCCGGATACCCGATGGTGCAGGCCGACAAGGAGGACGTCGAAGATCTTGGTCTCCTAAAGCTCGACGTCCTGGGCGTGCGGATGCAGTCCGCGATGGCGTACGCGGTCGCCGAGATCCGCCGCACGACCGGACGCGCGCTCGACCTCGACAACCCCGATCACGTCAGCCTGAACGACCAGCAGGCCTTCGAGATGATCCGGGCCTCGGACACCGTCGGCCTCTTCCAGCTCGAAAGCCCCGGTCAGCAGGATCTGGTGGGACGGCTGCAGCCCCGGCACATGCAGGACGTCGTCGCCGACATCAGCCTCTTCCGCCCCGGCCCCGTCTCTGGGGGCATGCCCGCCCTGTACATCGCCGCTCGGCACGGCGCCACCCCCACCTACCCGCACCCGGACCTGGAGCCGGTGCTCAACGACACCTACGGCGTGGTCATCTGGCACGAACAGATCATCGCGATCCTCACCACGATGACCGGCTGCGACCGTGCCGCCGGCGACGTCGCCCGCCGCGCCCTGACCGACCCCGACCGGCTGCCCAAGGTCGAGCAGTGGTTCCGTCGTACGGCCGGGGAGCGCGGCTACCCCAAGGACGTGCTCGACGAGGTGTGGGAGACCGTCTCCTCCTTCGGCGCGTACGGCTTCTGCCGCGCCCACGCGGTGGCCTTCGCCGTCCCCGCTCTGCAGTCCGCGTACCTGAAGGCGCACTTCCCGGCGCATCTGTACGCGGGCCTGCTGGAGCACGATCCGGGCATGTGGCCGCGCCGGGTCATCGTCGCCGACGCCCGCCGCCACGGCGTGCCCGTGCTGCCCGTCGACGTCAACCACTCGCGAGGGCAGCACAGCGTGGAGAAGACCGGGCAGGGCCTCGGGGTGCGCCTGGCATTCTCCACGGTCAAGGGCATCAGCGAGGCAGAGACCGCCCGCCTGACCGTCGGCCAGCCCTACACCGGACTGCAGGATCTGTGGCTGCGCGCCCGCCCGTCCTTGCCGCTCGCCCAGCGTCTGATCCGTATCGGTGCCCTCGACGCCCTCTCCCCCGGCCTGACCCGGCGGGATCTGCTGCTGCAGGCCACCGAACTGCACCGCCAATCCCGCAACCGCACCGCCACCGACGGGCAGCTGCCGCTGGGCGGCGAGCTGGTGACCGCCGGACCGAGCGGGCTGCCGGAAATGACCAGCCGCGACAAGCTCGGCGCCGAACTCGACACCCTCTCCATCGACGTGAGCCAGCATCTGATGGAGCACCACCACCGGCTGCTGCGCGAGCTCGGCGCGACCGACGCCGCCCACCTGCGCGGCATGGTGCCCGGGCAGAAGGTGCTGGTCGCCGGAGTGCGGGCCTCGACACAGACGCCGCCCATCCCGTCCGGCAAGCGGATCATCTTCTGCACCCTGGAAGACGGCTCCGGCCTGGTCGACATCGCCTTCTTTGAGGACTCCCACGAGCACGTCGCGCACACCGTGTTCCACTCCGGGCTTCTGCTGGTACGCGGCCAGGTGGAGGCGCGCGGCCCGCGCCGCACCGTCGTCGGCGAGATGGCCTGGGACCTGGATGAGGTGGCCGCCGCCCGCCGCGACCACGGACCCCAGGCCGCCCTCGACCTCCTCGGCCGCACCAGCCCCGCCCCCACCCCCGCCCAGCCGGCCACGCCCCAGCGCACGCTTGCCGACGGCACGGCCGGGGCTCGGCTTCACCCCTATGCCGATCTCCAGCCCGCCGGGACCCGCTCCGCGGACCTGCGCCGGCTCGGCCACCGAAGCCAGGGAAGCGCAGGGTGATCATGATGAGCGGCCGCCGTATCCTCCGCCTCTCCTTCGACCTGCCGCCCGACGCCGACGCCGAACTCCCCGAGCGGCTGCGCCGCTTGCTGGAGGACTTCACGCCGCGCGCGCAGTTGCTCGAGGACGGTGCCCTTCTCGACCTCACCGGGGCGACCCGATGGTGGCAGCGCGATGCCCGCGGCATCACCGAACTCGTCCAGCTCCGGGCGCTCGCCTACTTCGGGGTGCGCAGTTCCGCGGGCGTGGCCGGAACTCCGATGCTCGCCGCCATGGCCTGCGCCCTCACGCCGCTCGGGCGGCGCACCGTCATCGACGACTCCCCCGAGGCGATCTCGGCCTTTCTCCGGCCGCGGCCTGTGCGGCAACTTCCCGGCGTAGGCGGGAAAACCGCCGCACTGCTGGGCGAGTACGGCCTGCACACCGTCGGCGACGTCGCCGACGTCCCTCAGCACACCCTGCAACGCCTCCTCGGTGCCCGCGCCGGCCGCGCTCTCCACGAACACGCCCGCGGCCACGACACCACCGTCGTCGATCCCACCCCAGCCCCGGCGAGCCTGAGCACGGAACACCGCTTCCCCCGGGACGAACTCGACCCCGCCGAACACCGACGCGCCCTGCTCGCCCTCGCCGACGACCTCGGTGCACGCCTCCGCGCCACCGGCCAGATCGCCACGGGCGTGACCTGCACGATCCGCTACGCCGACCTGAGCGCCACCCGCCGTAGCCGGACCCTGCCCGAAGCCACCCAGCACACCGTCCTCCTGGCCCGCGCCGCTTACGCGGTGTACGACACCCTCGGCCTCCAGCGCGCCCGGGTCCGCACCATCGCGCTGCGCGCCGACGCCCTTCACCCCGCCGAACGGGCCACCCGGCAGCTCACGCTCGACGCGGGGGACGATAAACCCCTCGTGATCGAAGCCGTCGCCGATCGCGCCCGCGCCCGCTACGGGCAGCAGGTGATCTACCCCGCCACCCTCGCCATCACCACCCCTCCCCCGTCTGCCCGACGCCGAGGCCGGGCGGATTCCCAGAAGGCGGGCGAAGATCCAGTGTGACCTGCATTTTTGTGCGCAAGCCCAGTCGCGAGTTGTATCAGCGGGTGACCAGCCTGGACATCGCGGGCCGGTCCAAGATGAACCGGGAGCAGCTCATCCGGTCCGTCGCGAAGGCGGCCTCCTGACAGGTCGCTCCTGCGTCCCTTCAGTCGAAAGCGTGGACGATCTTCTCGAAGATGGCGTGCACGCCACTCCAGTCGCCCGTGTCGCGTTGGCCTGACCGAGCTGCCTTCACCTTTTTCTCGAACGCCTTCAGCACCAGGACCTTGTGCGAAGGCGACAGTGCCCCCTGGTGGCGCTGCACGGCAGGGATGAAGTCGCGCATGTGGACCGGCGCCAGTGCGCCGTCGATCGTCAGGACGTCTGCGCCGACGTGGACTCGATCCGAGAAGCGCACCTGTCCGAGCCCGGCCTGCTCGTCATCGACGTGGCGGGCTTCGAACGATGACACCGTCTTCGCCTTCCAGGCGGCGATCGCCCGAACCTGGGGGACCGCGGTCGCCGAGCGCACCACCCGGGATGCCGGCCAGCCCGGTGTGCGGCTGCGGATGTACACCGATCTGCGGCAGGTCCTCGAGGAGGCCCCTTCGTCGGAGCCGACACCGTCGGCCACGTAGACAGGTGCGGACCGCCACCACGGGGGGGTGCCTCTATGTCCTTCGTCAAGGCTGAGTGGGTCATGCGAGGGCGGTTTCGGGGGTGCGGGGCTCGTAGAAGGTGCCGTCGCGGAGCATGGCGAACAGCACGCTGATGCGGTGACGGGCCAGGCGGAGAAGGGCCTGCGTATGGGTCTTTCCGCGGGCCCGGCATTTGTCGTAGTAGGTGCGGGAGGCGGGATCGTGCAGGGCGGCGAAGGCGGAGAGGAACATGGCCCGTTTGAGCTGCCGGTTTCCGCTTCTGGGTGCGTGTTCGCCGTGGATCGAGGTCCTAGAGGATCTGGTGGCCGGTGCCAGACCGGCGTAGGAGGCGAGGTGGGCGGCGGTGGGGAAGCTGGTGCCGTCGCCGACGGTGACCAGCAGCACGGCAGCGGTCCTGACCGCGACCCCCGGCATCGAGGTCAGGACCTTCGAAAGAGGGTGATCCTCCAGGAGGGTTTTGATCTGGGCTTCCAGGGCCCGGCGTTGTTCGTGGACGGCGGCGAGGGAACGGGCCAGGGACGGGATCACGGTGTCGAGGGTGCCGGTGCCGGGGACGACGACGGTCTGTTCGTCGAGTGCGTCGAAGACCTCGTCGATCAGGCGCTGGGCCATGCGCGGGGCCTTGGGCCGGATCACCTCAACGAGCTTGCGGCGACCGGCCTTTCGCAGTGCGGCCGGGGATCCGTAGCGTTCCAGCAGCCAGGTCACGGCGCTGTGGTCCAGGCGGGGCCCGAGTACGCGTTCCAAGCTGGGGTGGAACTGGGTGAGCAGGCCGCGTATTCGGTTGGAGGTGCGGGTGGCCTCGGCCGCCAGATCCTGGTCGAAGCCCACCAGGACCGTGAGCTCGGCGGTGATCTCATCGGTCAGTTCCAGCGAGCGCAGGGTGTGCGGCATGGTGCGGGCGGCGTCCGCTATCACCGCGGCGTCCTTCGCGTCGGTCTTCGCCTCGCCCGGGTAGAGATCGGCGATCCGCCGCATCGACAGGCCGGGCAGGTAGGCGACCTTGCAGCCGGCGTCCCGGGCGACCGTCAGGGGCAAGGCGCCGATCGAGGCGGGCTGGTCCACGATGACCAGGACGGTGCCGAACTTCGCGGCCAGCTTGTCGAACACGGCCCGCAACTTGGGCTCGCTGTTGGGCAGCTGTTTGTCGAAGACCTTCTTGCCGGCCGGGGTCAGCCCGTGCCCGTGGTGAGCGGTCTTGCCGACGTCCAGGCCGAGGAAGACGCCCACGTCGTCGATGTCGTCCAACCCATCCTCCCGAGCAGGGTTCGTGCGGTGCTGGCCAGGGCTTCGGTGTCGTATGCGCGCATCCACGTTATGCAGACCTGCCGCCGCAAGCGGCCGGGCATTGCGCCAGGCCGGGCGGTAGTCGGACCTCTCATCAGCGTCTCCAACGGCACCCCGCGGACCCGGTGACACCACCCCCCAGGTCATACCTGCGACAGGGGGGAACAGTCATGCCGGGCCCGGAGGCGAGCGGTCCCATTGCGGAACCGCGAAGAACATAACGGGGGTGGCGGACCACACTTGCGTTCACGGTGCCACACCCGTCCCCAGCGTGCGCGGTCTGCCGATGAAGGCTCCGCAGAAGAAGGCGGCTTCGGCCGAGCGGGGATGCGTTACGTGCGGGTCGGCAGCAGAGCGAGGACGGCGGCCCCGTACACGCAGGGTGCATAGCAGAACGGACCAGGGTAGCCGCTCGCGGCTGTCCCGGCCTGTCCGGCACTCACGGATCTTCGGCCTCGGGTGTCGGCGCAGCGGTCGGCGGCGAACCCGCCATCAGGTGGCCGTGGCAGACGGTGGCGTGCTGCGGTGACAGGGCTATCGGTTCGTCCGCCCGCTGCGCGGCGCCGCTGCAGGCCGGGGCGGCCTCTCAACCGACGGCGCGCCTTCCGGAGCATTCAGCAGGGCCTGCGGCAGGTAGGCAGACTGGACGTGCAAGTCCCAGCCGTGTACCTGGACTGCCAGAGCGGCCAGGGCGATGGTCTTGTGCGGCAGCAGGCTGCGGGGCGCCGCATCGGAGGGTGCACTCTGCTGGTGCTGGACAAGACGGTGTGCCAGGGCCTGTTCGAAGGCCAGCTGGTTGTCCTCCAAGAGAATGCGCAGCAGTTGCTGATCCGGCGTCAAGGCACCCACGGCGTTCAGCTCCAGGACGGCATCGAGACGCTCGTCGACCTCCGGCATGCGCATCGCCACTGAGGGCCAGTCGCCAGGCAGATGCCCTTGGGCCTTGGCCAGGTAGCAGGCAAGGGTGTCCATCTCCGCCAGTTCCGCTGGATCCGACTTGGACTCCAGCTGCGAGTACGGCACCCCGTCGTGGATCGTGGTCGCGTGGTCGTGCAGCAGTAGTCCGATGGCCCGGTCCCGCTCCCAGACCATGCCGCTGATCATGCACAAAGCGAAGGCGCTCAGCCAGTCTTTCGCGGTGGATGCGTGCTCCACCACGGCCTCGAAGTCCTTGTCCTCGCTGCTGATGCTCTCGTTGACAAGGGGAAAGAAGATCTCCTGATCCCCGTTGGGATAGCAGCCAAGTTCCAAGAAACCCAGGGCGCACTCCGCCGCGGTGCGCAGGGCTATGCGCGACGCGGCAGTGCTGAGCTGAGGGTCCGTGAGTGTGCGGGCAGCTGCGTGGTCTAGGAGCTCGTCCCGCATCGCCTGTAGCTCCTCATCGGAGTAACAGTCGTACTGCATCGTGTGCCAGCGGCGATGCGCCCGCCGCTCGATGCCCTCCAACGCTTGCGCAATGCGCTGCTCGCTCACGACATGCCGGGCAACATCCTTGATCGCCATGCACGTCATCCTGACAGCCACCACTGACATGACAGGCAGTTCCGAGGTGTCATGGCTTGCGGGGCGGGAGTGGGGACTTGGCTGCGGCGTAGAAACGATGGAGGTCGTGACAGCAGTGCGCGAGCGGGACCACGGAAACGGTGCGGCGCGCGGTGTAGATGGGCGGGGCGGCGAGGAGGTGCGCTGCCAAGTCGAGCGCGGCCCGGACCGGGAGTTCCGTGCAGTCGTCCTGCTGTTCAGCGGCCTCCATCAAGCTGCTCACCTCAGTGGCCAGGACGGCGAGGTGCCCGCGTAACAGGAGGGCGAGAATCTCGGCCTCCTGCCGAGCGGGAGGAGGTTCTCCGGGGGCCAGAATGCGGTCGATCGCGGCCGCTGCCAGGACCGTGTCCACGGGCAGTGCTTGGTGGACGGCCTCGTTGTAGAAGACGACTTCGACAGTGGCGCTCACGCCTGGGCCTCGCTTTCAGCGTCCGGGCTCTTCGGTGCCGGGTGTGCTGGGATCTCCTCGCGGTCGACCTCGGCCCAGATGCGGGAGGTTCCGTCCTTGTCGACCTGGTGGCCGAAGCGGTCAGCCATCCGGAAGAGGAAGGCGAGCAGATTGAGGCGCGCGGCCTCGCTGAGCGAGGTGGGTACGGTGGCCTCGACGCGGATCCGATCGTCCGTCTCGTCCTCGGCCGGTGCGTCGCCGAACAGTGCGCTGAGCATGGAGGCGATCGCGGTGGCCCTGGTCGTCGGCGAGCTCACGGATCTCCCCTGCACACACGTGATCACGTAACGTATATCTGATGCATTAGCTTCTACCTGATGCATTAACTTGTCAATCGAAAGCCGGAACCCGGCACCGAGACAGCCGCCGACCAGTACGGAGTCCGCGCATGGGCAACGACGCGCCGCCGCCGCACCAGGCGGTCGCCAACGACCTGCGGCGCCGACTCGCGGACGCCGAGTGGGAGGTCGGCACGAAGCTGCCCTCACGAGCGCAGCTCGCCCAGCACTACGGCGTGGGCACCAACGTCATGCAGAAGGCCATGGAGCGCCTCATCGTCGAAGGGCTCCTCGAGGGCCGCGCCGGTTCAGGGACCTACGTGGCCCCGCAGCGCGAACGGCGACGGATGATCCGTTCCCGGCACCGCGAACGCCGCGGCGGCAGCCCCTTCCGCGCCGACATGTACGAGATCGGCAGCGGCGGCACCTGGGAAGCGTCCTCCGAGGCCCGCACGCCCGCCCCGGAGCACATCGCCCGGCGCCTCGGCATCGCCCCCGGGGACCCGACCGTGCGTACGGCGTACGAGTTCCTCGCCGACGGGAAACCCGCCCAGCTCTCCGTCAGCTGGGAGCCCATGGTTATCACCGGCGAGACGCCGATCCTGCTGCCCGAGATGGGCCCGCTCGCCGGCAAGGGCGTGGTCGAGCGGATGCGCTCCATCGGTGTCGACATCGAAACATGGGTGGAGATCCCGCGGCCTGCCCGGGCCACCCAGGAGCAGGGCGCGCTGCTCGGTCTCAACACCGGCGACCTGGTGCTGGCGATCGAACGGACGTACTACGACAGCGACGGCCGCGCCGTGGAGACGGCCGACATCGTCGTTCCGGACCGAAGTTGGGAAGTGGCCTACGAGTTCGCCGTCGACCCGCCCCAGCCGGACTGACGAGCCTTCATCTCGATGAGGCAGGCCGGAGCAGGAGGTCAGTTCAATACGACGGGCCGTTCCCACGCATGCCCCTCGACAAGGGCCTCGACCAGGTCGGCCAGACCTACGGGATAGACCGTCTCCGTCGTGGCCTGCAGATCAGCAAGGGTCCACCAGCGGTATTCGCGGATGTTGTCAGGCTGCGATGCCCGGGCCGGGGCGACGTCGGCTGCGGAGACTCGGGCGAGGAAGTACTTCTCCACCTGGCGGACCTGACGGCCGCCGACGAGGTGGTCTTTGCTGCGCTCCGCGAGCTGCGCCCCTAGTTCGACCGCCTTCTCGTCGATACCGAGTTCTTCGCACAGTTCGCGGATTGTCGCCGTGGCGTGGTCTTCCCCGTCCTCCAGTGAGCCGCCGGGCGTCGCCCAGAAGCCGCCCTCCTCGTCGTAGCGCAGCAGCATGACGCGGTCGTCCGCGTCGAGGACGATGGCGCGGGCGGCTTCCCTACGCGGCGGAGTCGTCATGCCTTCCAGTGTCGAGCCTCCACTCGTCGGCGTTGGGTCAACTTGCAAAGGTGAGGTAGGTGCCCAGGGCGAGTCCTGAGAAAGTGATGAGCTGGCGGGGTTTGAGGGCTGTGAACGCCGCGTGCATTCCGATGCCCGCAGCCACCGCGTACGGCGTGGTCTGCGGGATCAGCAACGCGATGGGCAGGGCGATCTCGGCGACGATGACGGTTACGGAGACGAGCCGCCACAGGCGGATGTCACGGGTGCTCAGATTGCCTGTGTGCCGGTGGACGAAGCCGGGAATGGCGTGCTGGCGGCGGTAGACGAGTCGGTCTTTGAGCTGGGTGTAGGCGTACATCATCTGGGCGAGGTAGAGGCCGGTGCGGAACTGCCGGGACCGGATTTTCAGGAAGGCGCTGTTCCAGTAGAGGTCGGTGGTGATGACGACCAGCAGGACCTGGGCCCAGGTGTTGGCCGTGCTGGGATGGTGCTCGATGTGGAGGCCATGGCCGAGGTCTCCGGCGACCATCAGGCACGCGCCCGTCAGGAGCGTGAAGCGGACGGCGCTGGGGCTCTTGAGGTAGAGCAGTTCCATCCCGGCCCCGGTCAGAACCAGCAGGAGTGACAGCCGGGGCACGAGGCCGGCGGCCAGGGCAACGGCGCCGGCGGTGCGGACGATCAGGGCGGGCCGGTAGATGCCGGCGAGCAGACGGCCTCGCCGGGGGCCGAAGCGCTGTTGCGCGAGGCGGCGGCTGAGTGAGCCGGGCGTGAACCGCTTCCAGCCGCCCTGGCTGAAGGAGAGGGCGAACCTCGTGGTGAGGACGGTGCCGTAGACGATGCGGAACGCCTGGAGCCGGCCGGGGTCGGTGGGAGTGTGGAAGCCCGACATGACGGCGTCAGAGAGCCACACGGCTGTCCCTCACCTTGATCGGCTGCATGCCCTTGACGGACAGGCACCGGCCATCCCCGTCGATCCGGTCGTACCGGCCAGTGTTGATCAGGTGGTCGATGACCGTCTGCAGTTGGGGTGGGGGCAGGAGGAACGCGCCCGGCGACAAGAAGGCATACGGGTTGACCTGCTCGCTCTGGCCGTCCTTGGTTCCGGTGAGGTCGATGATCACGAAGGTGGCCTGGGAGAAGAGGGGATAACGCATCCACTGGCCGGGCCTGCGGGTGAATCCGGTGGACATCCAGGCCACCAGGCCCCCGGTCATGGCGAGTTGGGCAGCGGTCAATAAGGCTGCGGGCATGACAAGAAACCTCCGGAGGTGAGGAGGGTGAAGGTGGCGGGGCCGCTATTCGGGCTTAGGGGGCCGCTGCATCAGCTGGGCGGCGGCCTCGGCGAGAGTGACCTTGCCGTGCAGTACGGCGGTGACGACGGTCGTGATCGGCATGTCGACGCCGTGGGCTTGAGCGAGGTCGAGAATCGCCTCCGCCGATTTGACGCCCTCGGTGGTCTGCCGGGTTGCGGCGGCGGCCTCGTCGACGCTCAGCCCGTGACCGAGGTGAGTGCCGAAGGTGCGGTTCCGGGAGAGCGGAGAGGAGCAGGTGGCCATCAGGTCACCCATACCGGACAGCCCGGACAGGGTGATCGGCTGGGCGCCCATCGCGGTGGCCAGCCGCATACTCTCCGCCAGTCCTCGGGTCATGATCAGGGCGGTCGCGTTGTGGCCAAGGCCCATGCCCGAGGCGATACCGACGGCGAGCGCGATGACGTTCTTGAGCGCGCCGCCCATTTCGCAGCCGATCACGTCGGTGGAGGTGTAGGGCCGGAAGTACGAGGTGAGGCAGGCGGCCTGGAATTGCTCGGCGGTGTCCTCGTCGGGGCAGGCGATGGTGGCGGCCGCGGGCTGTCTGGCCATGATTTCCCGTGCCAGGTTCGGCCCGGAGAGCACCGCGATGCGCTCGGCAGGTACGCCGGTCACTTCGCGGATGATCTCGCTGGCCCGCAGACGGGTGTGGGTCTCGATGCCTTTCATGAGCGAGACGATCACCGTCTCGGGCTTGATGAGCGGTGCCCATGCCAGCAGGCACTGGCGCAGCGACTGCGCGGGGACGGACAGCACGAGGTAGTCCGCGCCGTCCAGCGCGGCAGCAGGGTCGGTCGTGGCGGTCAGCGAGGCGGGCAGCTCGACGTCGGGGAAGTAACCCGGGTTGCGGTGGCTGGTGTTGATGGCGTCGGCGACTTCGTTGCGGCGGGCGTGCAGGACGACGCTGGTGCCGGCGTCGGCGAGGATCGTTGCTGCGGCGGTGCCCCAGGATCCGGCGGAGAAAACTGCCGCTCGGGCGGGGCGCTGGCTCACTGCTCGGTCCTCTCGTCCGGTCCGCGGCCGCTGTCAGGGTGGCCGGGTGCGGTCATCGTAGCGGCCACGGCGGCCATCGCCT
Source organism: Streptomyces sp. NPDC054834 (assembly GCF_053611185.1). Lineage (NCBI taxonomy): Bacteria > Bacillati > Actinomycetota > Actinomycetes > Kitasatosporales > Streptomycetaceae > Streptomyces > Streptomyces sp. NPDC054834. Next base: position 34,545 of record NZ_JBSGZV010000058.1, read on the forward strand.
GGGTTGCCACGGGGCGTCGCAGCGTCAGCAGGACCGCGCGCCGTTCGGGGAGCGAGGGGAGTCTGCGGGTCGCGCTGGCCAGCATGTTCTGTGCTTCTATGTCGCCGAGCTCGCGCGTGAGGGCGTCCGTGTGACGGGTCCACAGCCGGAACACTCGCTCCCATGTCGCGGGTTCGTTCGTGCGTTCGTCGACGTGTTCGAGGACGAGTCCGGCGGCCTGGGCGTGTTCCTCGAAGTCCGGGGCGGCATCGCGTCGCACGGCCCGGGTGAGGGCCAGGCGGCCGCCGGGCGTCAGGAGACGGCCGAGTTCGCGAAGGGCGGCGGCCCGGTCGGTGGTGAACGAGAGGGCATCGACACACACGACGGCGCGGGCGCAGCCGTCGGGCAGGCCGGTGGCCTCGAGCTGGGCGACTCGGAAGGCGGCGTGGTCGGCGGGGACGAAGCCGGCGGTGCGGGCGGTGGCCTGCTGGATGGCGGCTGCTGACACGTCGATGCCGACCAGGCGGGCGGACAGGGCGCGGGCTAGCCACAGGCCCACCCCGCCGGTGCCGCAGCCCGCGTCGACCAGGAGCTGGCCGGGCGTCATCTGCAGGCGGGCGACGAGCAGTCCCAGCAGCGGCCAGTCACACGAGCTGTTGGCTGCGACCTCGTGCGGGTAGCGCTCGCCCATCGCCTCGGCGTACAGGCGGGCGATGAGCGGCGCGCCGGCCCGGCGGGCCGTGTGCCAGGTGTCGAACGCGGCCGCCACTGTCTGCGGCCCGGGCGGCGGAGTGCAAGGCGCGGCCGCGGGGAGGGGTTGGTGTGTCATCGGGGCATCGACCTTGTGATCCGTGAGCGGGTGCCGGGAGCGACGACCTGTACGGCGTGGACGGGATCCGCCGGATCGGACAGGTCCAGGGCCACGGGCTCGTGGCGGGTGACGCGCTGGACGCGTCGCGCGATCTCGGTGACCTGCTCGGCGAAGCCGCCGCAGGCGGAGGTGAGACCGGCCGTCGCCTGTGGCCAGGCGACGAGACCGGTTTGCTGTGCGGGACGGAAGGTGGGGACGTGGTCGGCGGAGGCGGGCTCGCTCGGCAGGTCGTCCCGGGTTCCGGAGATCACGGTGAGCCGGGACTGCGCGGCCTCGGTCAGCGCCCTGGTCAGCGCGATGACGGGGCTGGTGTGGCAGCCGCCGCCGGCGAACACCATCGGCAAGTCTTCCGACCACAGGTAGGCCAGGGCGACCGGCAGCCCGTACGGGCCGTCCACGAGCGCAATCTCTAGTGCCATCTGCGCCGCCGTCAGACGGTCGATGACCTGCCGGGCGTAGGGGGCGTCGACGGTGCCGGGGTCGATCAGGGTGCGCCGCTGTCCGCCCGGCTGGCCGTCACGGTAGAGGACGTCCCTCTCGACGATCTCGCACAGGGCGTGCAGCAGTGCCTCGTCGCGGGTGGTCCCGCAGGCCAGGCCGGTGCTGGTGGCCCGCAGCAGGTCCGGGCTCCACTCCGGTCGCTGCACCCGTCGGCGCACCACGTCGACGGGCACCAGCACCTTGTCCCCGCTCACCAGGCCGCTGCCCGCCGTCCACTCCCACATCATCCGCTCCAGGACACGCTCGGTGTACGGGACGGTCAGCGGCAGCGCGGTCAGCGGGCAGTGCGGGCCGACGTCCCGGGCGGGGCCGTGCGCGGCGACGAGCAGCGGCTGTTCCACGTGCCACAGCTCAATGGCCTCCATGACCGCCGACAATTTCGCCAGCAGGTCGGTGGCACCCTTGCCCTGGGACGTACTCAGGGTGCGGGAGGCCGGCCGGATCGCCGTCCACACCGGCAACCCGATCACATCGAGGCCGGTCAACTCGGCGACCCGGGTGATTCCGTACTTCTCCAACCGCCCTGCCAGCAGCTCCCAGGCATGCTCCGGGGCCCGGGCGCGCACCGTCCCCGGCAGATCCACCAGGCCGTCACCGCCCACCACCGGCCACCTCCCTTTGCTTCGTCTCGGTCGTTTCCCTTACTTCGGCGAGGAAGCCGGGCACCAACCGCTTGACCGTCTCGATGGCGTACGCCTCGCTGATCAGGCCGCGGGCGGACGCCTGCGCATCGAGCGCCTTCGGCCGACAGCGCCACACCTGCAGCAGGACCCGGCGGGCGACGTCGTCGGACACGGCCGCCGCTCCCGGCCGCTCAGGGCGGTAGGCGGCGCGTGCTTCGGCGTACCGGGCGACCGCGTCACGGTCGTCGCGGGTCTCCCCGGCCAGCAGCACGACGAGGGTCGCCTCGTCGCGCAGGTCGAGCACTGGGTGGAACACCCGGTGCGCGGGCAGCACGCCGCCGGTGGCACGCTGAAGCCGCTCGGGCAGCGGCAGGACCTCGCCGCCGTGGGCTGGATGCCGGGAACGGTGGGCGAGGAAGGCAGCCCACCGCTGCCGGAAGCCTCGGTCAAACACCTGCTGGTAGACGACACGGTCCAGGGTCGACAGCTCTTTTCCGTCCATGATGCTGTGGGCGAAGTGGTTGGACCATCCGCGGAAGTACGCCGAGTCCCAGGCCAGCGGTGGCGGCGGGGCTCCGGTCGGGCCCCGGCCGCCGAGCGCGGTGCGTACAGCGGCGAGGGCGTCGAGGCGCTTGAGATCGCCGAAGTACCGGTCTCGTTCGCGCTGTTCGCCCAGCCAGTCGGCGAGCTCCATCTCCCCCTGCTGCCGGCAGACGGCCCGCACCGCCGCCGTGGTGCGCTGCGGGTAGTAGACGCCGCGCAGCGCGGCCAGCAGCCTCGTCGCCCGCGCCTCGTCAACGATTCCGGCCGCCCGGGCCAGATCCAGGACGTGCCGCAGGTTCACCAGGGGCCAGGTCAGCGACTTCCGGTCACCGTCCGGGGCCTGGCCGACTGCCACCTCGTCATCGCCGGTGATCTCTCCCCGGGCGTAGGCGTTGTAGATGGCGCCGACGCCGAGCATCCCGAAGGTATCCAGCTCGGCGGCCCGCAGGGCGCCGATGCTGGCCGCCCCGATCACCCGCACGCCCCGGCCCATCGCGGCCAGGATCTCCTTGTGCCGCAGCGCCGGGGCCTGGTGATACACCCCGTCGATGATCACGGCGGTGTCGCCGTCGCGGACGGCAGCATCAAACAGGCCGCCGTGCCGGATTGGCGGATGGACCTGTACTCCCGGCTCCGACAGCACCGGCTCGCAACGCGGCAGCGTCGGCCCGACGTACACGTGGTGCAAGGCTCCTCCAGACAGTCCAACGGGGAGGAGTATTCCTCCCGGTGTCCGTCGGACACCGGGAGGAACACTCTGGGCACGGCTGCGGATCAGGGGACGTACGGGTCGTCCTGCTCGACGTCCTCGGCGACGACCACCGGCTCGGTGGTCACCGGCTTCTCCTCCGCGGTGGCGGTGGCGGCCGCGGCGGCGGCAGCGGACTTGGACATGGTTCCTCCTGTAGAACGGAGTTGAGCGGCCAGGCCGGTTCGGCACGGCCTGTTGACGTCCGCCAGTGTGGCCACAGCTCAAGGCACCTGGGCAGGGGACGGATGTCCGCACTTGTCCGCAGCCGAGCTGACCGCCTCCCGTGGCCCGGCAGGAGAGTGTGTCCTGGTCACAGCAGTACGGCGTGTCCGCACCTGTTCTGCGGACAACGACCATCAACCACGACGCCGTGGAGGTAGTGATGCCGGAATCCGATGACGTGACCTTCGCCGCGGAACTGCGACGGATACGCGGGGACTTGCCTCTGCGCTCACTCGCGCGGCGGGCCGCCTGCAGCAAGAGCATCATCAGCGATCTCGAGCACCGGCGGCGGACACCGACGCCCCGGATAGCAAGCGCTCTGGACAGAGCGCTCGGGGCGGGGGGCAGACTGGTGGTGTTAGCCGAGGCGGAACGACATCGCGCGAGTGAGCGGGCAGCCCCTACGGCTCCGGACAGCGCCGTGGAAGGTCTCCTGCGGGAATGGGACGACGTGCTTCGCAGAGACTTCCTCAAAGGAACCGGTGCCGCAGCGGCGGCACTGGCCACGGGGCTGGGTGTGGACGATGCCGTCAACGCGGACAGCCGCGATCTGCTGCACGCCCATAAGGACTTACGCGCCGTCCACGGCCGCCTGGACAATCTCCGCGGCGCAGACGCCGTGTACCGCCAAGCGGTCGACCATCACCAGCAGATCCTCGCCTGGCACGCCTGTGCGGCCGGCGCTGAGCGGGAGCGGATTGCTGCCCTCGCGTCCGACACCGGAGGCTTCGTCGGCTTCCTCGCATACGATCTCGGACAGGCCGAACTGGCAGCCATGCACTATCGCGATGCCGCTGCTCACGCCCGAGAGGCCGGCGACGTCTCCTCCTGCGCGAACCTTCTGGGCCAGATGAGCCGCATTCTGGCCGACCTCAGCCACTACGACGGAGCGCTCGCCCTCGCCGACCGCGCCCTCCACCTGGCCGGCACACGCGCCCACCCTGCCGTACGGTCCTGGCTGCACGCCGTCCGCTCACACCATCACGCCTGCCTCGGCGCTGGTCACACCGCCCAAGCCGACCTCGGCACGGCGTGGACACTGTTCGAACGTGCCGACGACGGTGAGAAGCCCCCTTACATCGGCTACCTGAGCACCGCCGAACTGAAAAAATGGACAGGCCACGCGATGGTCCGGCTCACTGCCAAGACACCGTCCCTGATCCCCGCAGGCACAGCCGCTCTCGACGAGGCCCGCGCCATCTGGCCAGCCACGATCGTGCGTGGCTCTGCCGAGGTACTCACTGCGAGTGCTCGCATGTACCAGGCCGCAGGAGACCTGGACATCGCCGCCGACCTTGCCTCCCGAGCCGTCGCCGTGGCGACCCGGACTGGCTCGGCGAGAAACCTGCGCGGTGCGTTGACTACCCAAGCCTTGATCACCGCCGAACTCTGAGCATGCCTCCTGCCGCTCCCCGCCGACGGCGTGTTTTTCCGTTCGGACCCCGCAGCTCCGTACCCGCTCTGAGAGAGGCCCAGCGAACAGCGATGGACCGTCGCACCTTTTTCACGATCTCCGGCGCCGCCCTGTCCACCCTGGCCGCGGACTGGGCCGCTGGCCCTGCCGCCGCGCTCACCCAGCTCGACAACGGAAAACCGGTCGGCGAAGACTTCGTCGCCTTCTTGGAAAACACCACCCAGCATCTCGCCGGTCTCGCCACCGAGCAGCGACAGCACAGCGCTGTCCTGCTGGATGCCCACCCGGCCACGGTGGCTGAACTACTCGAAGACGGCCGCTATATGCCCGCCCTCGGGAAGCGGCTTCACACCCTCGCCGCCTCCCTGTCTCAAACCGTCGCGTGGCATCGCTTCGACCTGGGCCGCCACACCCACGCCAGCCAGAACTGGGTCGCCGCCCTGCACCACGCCCACGCGGCCGGAGACCACGACATGGGCGCCGGCCTCCTGAGCGACCTCGCCTACCAGGCCGCCTGGCGAGGCGACCACACCACCGCCGCCCGCATCCTCCATCACGCCCTGGCCCGCGCCCAGCACCCTGCCGCCCGCAGCCTGCTGCAGTTGCGCCTCGCCCGCACCCTCGCCGCACGTGGAGACCGAAGCGAACGACGCGCCGTGCTGCGCGCCCTCACTGCGGCCGAGAAACACCTCAACGACGCCGGCGCGATCCGGCCCGCCTGGTGCGCCTGGATCTCCGCGGCCGATCTCGCGGTGGACTCCGGTCAGGCTCTCCTGGACCTCGGCGACACCGGCCCCGCCCACCAGCTCATCACCGAGGGCGAACAACTGCTGCCCCCGGCCCGGGACAAGACCCGCGGCGTGTTCCTCGCCTACCGCGCCGCCAGCCACCTCGACCTGAGGGAACCCGAACCCGCCGCGGCCGCCGCCGCCAAATCCCTGCTCCTGGCCCGCCGCCTCGGCGCACCTCGCTGCGTGCAGCTCATCGAGGACCTCCTCCCCCGCTTCCAGCCTTACGTCCGCGCCCAGGGTGTACCGGAACTCCTCCAACTCGCCGCAGCGTGAGCGGTCCTTCCCGTCGCCTACGGCGAGTGTCTCCGCCTCTGGTCGGCTGAGGGGGGGCGGATCCGATGACCACCGGTGCGGGGCTCCCCTCGGTCATCTGACGCCTTCTGCGCCGCATCGCGTGACGCCGCTGTTGGGCGTGGCCCGGCTGTGGCGCTGGGGAGAACGGGAGCCCGATGCCCAAAATGCAGGGGCACCGTGCCGGGCTGAGGCCCCACAATCGGGGCAGCATTCGAGCCACCAGGAAGGCGCCGCACGATGGACGAACTGCGTTTCGACGCGCCGGTCGGGACGATGGCCATCGGCCACCGGGACAACAGCCTGATGCTCCTCAAGGAGCTCGGGGCGCATAGCCTGCGTCTGCAACTGGAGGTGAAAACCCCTGCGGTCGTCGAGGCCGGGCGCGTGCTGATCCTGGACACCGTCTTGTGGGCGCCGTTCGACAACGGACTGCGGGGCATGCTCGGCGCCGCCACAGCCACCGTCGCGTTCCGCCCCGACTCCGTCGAGCGCCCGGAGCTGCGTTACATGCTCACCAGCGCGCAGGTGCGGGCCCTGGACGAACACCGGTCCGGCGACCTGCGCCTGGAGATCGAGGTTCGAGCAACCCTGCCCCAGGCGACCTCCTACCCGGGTGCCTCGGCGACGCTGCATCTTGCCGTCGCCGAAAGCCGCTGGCGCCAGCAGATCGAGGGACTCGGTCCGTCTCTCGCCGTCGAGATGTCCGTGCCCTTCCCCGCGGACGATGAAGAGCGCCAGGAGGCCGTCCGCTACCTGCGGGAGGCACAGCGCCGACTGCGGGACGACGATGTCGACGGCGCCATGCTTGAAGCGCGCCGCACGCTGGAGTACATCAAGGTCAACAGCGGCTGGTCCTGGCCCGGCAACAAGCCACCCCGCGAGCGCACCCCGGACGAACGGTGGGCGTGGATCAGGGCCGCCCTCGATGACCAGGCGAGCGGCGCGCTGCACAAGGACGCCGTCACCAAGTCGTTCCAGTACAGCCGCGCCGAGGCCGAGGCGACAATTGCTATGGCAGCCGCGCTGCTGCGCCTGCTGGCCTGACCCCGCGCATCCCTTCCCGAGCCCCCCGGAGTGGTCTCCGGGGGGCTCGGCATGTCACGGCCCCTAGCCGGCAGCCCTTGATGCAGTCCCTCTCCCCTCGCGGCGGGAGGGGGTGTGATATCGGGGTGGGCTTCCGTGGTATGGCCTGCTGTCCCCCTCCTTCGACCGTCAACGCTGCGCGAGCGACTTGCACTTGAGGTGACGTCTACTGTCGGGGGCCCCAGTAGTATGAATGCCGCTTCACCGGACACTGCCTTGAACTCCTCGTTGGGGGGCGAGAGTTCACAGACCACCGGGACCCGAACCGCGGGTGCCGGACGGAGGGAAAGGTGAGGTGGTTGCGATGTCCGACCTGGACAAGCGCGGCAGGAAGAAGTGGACCGGCCCTGAGAAGTGGCAGGTCATCCTGTCTGGGCTGAGCTTCGGGGTGGCGGTCATCGCCCTGGTGGGACAGTTCGCTCAGTACCTCTGAGTGCCCACCCGAGGACCCGGTCGGACCGGCAGCTGCATGCAGCGAGCCCGGTCGGCATCTACTCGACCGGGCTCGTCAACTGCGTGAAGGCCTAGTTCTGGTTGCCGCCGGAGCTAGGCCCTTCGTGCTTCTGCACACCTTCCGGAGTGAGACCGAGAACTTCATCGAGCTCGAGTTGCCTCTGGCTTGCTCGACTTGGCTCACCGGCAATCTAGGTTCTCACGTCGTCCGATTCAATGCCAACATCCGCGATTGCAACGACTGCCTTCTCGATACGGTCTCAGCACGTTCTCGCTGCAGTCTCGCGGCACTCTGACTTCATCAGCAAGACGCATCTGCGAGCCGCTGCATCTTCTCGGGTGTCCGCAAGTCTTATCGCCGATGGTGTTCCGCGCTAAAGATTCATCATGCGCAGGTACCTCTGCGGCTCCTGCGACCTTTCCGGCGCGGTAAAGACGTCTTGCGGTACGAGACCGAGACATCTTGATCTCGTGTCCGTCACCGACCTCACGAGGCGTGTCAAGAACTCAGCACGATCAACGGTATGAGTTCGGGGAGCGCCCGCTCGTTCTCGTCGGCGGCCGGGCAGTCCGGGCTTCGTGGTGCCGAGAGCTTGGGTATGAGGCCAAGAAGAAAGGGGCAGCGGCCGTTAGACGGCGGGTGCCCCTTTAAGTCTGCGATCAGAGTAGCACGGACCCGCTCGACTTGCGGCGGCTGATCTCCTGCTCGGTTAGGGTGCTGCGATGGTCACGGCCCCTCCTGCTTCGGATCCCTACGCTCGACACGTGCTGGCCCGTATGGCGGACTTCTTCACCGACGAAGGCACGCCGTGGGCGCGCCGCCTGTGGGACATAGGTTCCGTCCTCGCGCTTGAGGAACTCTGGGAGGCTGGCTACTGGCAGGCCCACGGAGTGCTGTCACCGGCCGCCTGCGACTGGCAGCGCATCCAGCTCAACGCCCTGATCGGCCCCGACCGAGGCCTCGGAGACAAGGAGCTGCGCAAGGAGCTCACCAGCCTGCTGAAGTACCCATTGCCCGATCCCAGCCCCGCACGGCGTCGGCTCAAGGAAATCATCGGGCACGTCCGGGCCGACTACCTGGAGCGGTGGGCGGCCGCGGTCAACGTCCCCGTTGACCAGCGCGTCAAGCCGGAGCGGTTCTCCCGAACGGTCGCCTCCCACCTTCTGGACCTGGGCTACAGCGCGAGCCACCTCAAGGCTTGGGCGAAGGACCTCTACCGCGCCCGGGCCACCACGACGGACATAGCGGACAGCGCTGCCCAGCTCGCCCGGACACCGGCCCGCTCGTACGACGTACTGGTGGCGCTGGAGAAGGTGCCCCGACGGGAGCTGGCAGAACCCCTGGAGCACTGGTATGACAAGGGCAAGGTCGTCGCCTGGCTGCGCGAACACGGCCACGGCACCGCAGGCATCCGGCCCGGAGGCGGGTTCGTCTACCGGTTCACGGCGCTGGACCCCTTCAGCGCCGCCGAGCAGGCGCGGCAGATGCTGGAGCGGATGACCGCGCGCTCCCAGTTCCTGCGCCGGGACCGCGGCCGAGTGCAACCACTGCCCTATATCTGGGTGGCCGGACACCCGCATCCCATCCCGCTCGATCCCCCGGCGCGAGGCGCCGACGTTCTGACCCTGGTCAATGAGGGGCACCTCTACCAAGTCGCCGGCACGCGCAGCCGGATCGACGACGCCCTGGAGCTGGCGGCCGCGGTCAACCGTGGCCCAATGGCCCCGGCCGTCGCCGGCGCCTGGGCCGCCGTCGAATCGCTGCTGACCCACCCGGACGACCCCAAGGGCGAGAACGAGCGGTCCGGCAAAGCCGTGGCCGCCGACCGGATGTCGGCCATCATCGCTTGCTCCTGGCCCCGCGCCGAGCTCACCGCCCTCGCCCATCACCACAAGCCCCGCACCGAGGACGAGCTCGCCCGGGGCATCGCGGCCTGCACCACGAATCAACAGCGCGCCCGCCTGGTCGCCGAGGCGCTGCAAGCGCGCGGTGCCTCAGCTCTGGACTTCACCGGGGCGCCCACGAAATACAGCGACCGCCCCGCTGCCCAACGCATGGCCGACCTGGTCCAGGGCCCCCGCCCAGTGTTGGGCGACGTCGCTGGCGCCTTCCGGATCGCACTGCGGCGCCTGTACCGCACTCGGAACATCATCCTGCACGGCGGCGCCACCCAGGGCGTGGCCTTGGATGCCTCGCTGCGCACCGCCGCCCCGCTGGTCGGCGCGGGCCTGGACCGCATCGTGCACGCCGCGTACGCCGAAGACCTCGATCCCCTCGACCTCGCGGCCCGGGCCGAAGTCGCCCTCCAACTCGTCAGCGGCGAAACCGGGCTCTCCGTCGTCGACCTCCTGGAACCCATCTGACGGCAGCTCGGGAAGACGCCGCTCGCAGAGCCCTCTTTGAATGAGCAGCCCCCGTACGACGGACCGGAAGGTGGGCGCGGCTCTACCCACGCCGACCCGACGGTCACTCCGGGCGCGCTGCCGCGGAAGGCGTGGGATGTCCTCAGGCTCCGCGGGCGTCAGGCTTCCCGGGCATGCGGCCTACGACTTGCTCATCCATTCCAAGCGGCCGGTCAGGGTACGGATACAGAGGTCGGCGTCCCTCGTACTGCGGGTCCAGGTCGTGCGGCGTAACCAGGATCGGCGTACGGAGCCCCGCACCGAAGTTTCGGACCCACCGGGAAGCCTGCCACCGGTACCGTGTGCGTCGCAGGAGAACAGACCGCTCATCGCTGTACGGCTCGCCACCTGGCCAGAAGACTACGTACCAGCAGCCTCTGCCACGCAACGACTCCCAAGCACGCCACACTTTGCCGGACCAACCGATGCGCTGCTTGTCGGCATTCACTTCCTCATCCCCTCCGCCGATGACACAGGCACCGGTATCCACATCAGATTTCCTTGTCTGCCTGCCGCCGCGCAACTGGCATGCCAACCACGCCGCGCTCACGAGGAGCAGCAGGCTGCCGCTTCGCTGGAGCAGACCTGGAACCGAATTGAGCAGTACCTGCCCAGTGCCGCTCGGTCGCCCTGAGGGTGCAGGGTCCCGCGCGGCTGTCGCGGCGCCGAACATCTGCCGGACAGGTCCACGGGCCTCGGCTGGCGCGATAGGCACACGAACATCCGGAGCCCCGCACGGGCAGGGCTCCGGATGGGATGATGATCCAGTGTCCGGGGCTGTTAACGGCAGTCCCGGGCACGCTCTACTTCTGCTGGCTCCCGGGCCTCGCGCTGTTCTCCCGCAGCGTCAAGACCATATGACGGGGCATCCTGGCACGGATGGCGATCTCGCTGTCGCTGCGTCCCCAGCCGATCGCCGCGGTGACCAGCCTCATGCGCTCGGCGTGCTTCGCCTCCAGCTCGGCGTCCACGAGATCGGCCTCGTCCTCCAGCCACGCAATGTCCGCGCCGACCACGGCCAGGCGGTCCCACTCCAAGACGCGCAGGTACTCTCGGTGGCCGGCGGCGGCCGCTTGCGTTCCGAGCAGGCGCCACCCCTGACGTGCGGCGCGGTCCTCCTCGTGGGCGACCCAGGTGGCCAGTTCGGCGTCCGTGGTGGTGGAGGTGATCTCACCAGCGGCCAGGCGGCCGTGCTGAGCGTCCCAGTCTGCGAATTCCCGCGCCGGCCGGTGGTCTCCGTTCATGAGGACCGTGCGGTACCAGGCCCGCACGCCCAGCACCTGCAGGTTAATGCCGCTCCCGTCGCGGTGCGGGATCCCGAAAACCTCCTTGATCTCCTCGTGCCAGCACTCGTTGCAGCCGAGGAACCGGGTGACCCACTCGCAGCCCTCGGCGAGCCTGTCCAGCGGGTGGCGCAGCAGCTCCGGCTGGTACACCTGTGGGAAGCGGGTCACGATCACACCGAAGTCGACTAGGTCGCCGTCCGCTTCGGGCCCTGCGGCCTTCCGGTGGCGCGAGACGAGGCGCTGGATGGTGCGGCCGGCGCGGGCGGAGTCGGCGGACCAGTCGAGGTCGCCACCGCCGTCGAACAGGCCGTCCATCAGGTCCTGCGCGAGAGGGGTCAGCTCCTGAAGCAATGTGTTGGCGGCCGCGACGTCCAGGTAGGGCAGTTCTTCGACGCCGGAGTCGACCGTCCAGGACAGTAACTGCGGTACCGGCCCGAACCACATGTGCGGACCGTTGGACGAGAAGCCCGTTCCCTGGTACCAACGGCTCCACGTCTCGCGCGGCACGTCGTTGGCGCCCACCCAGGCCGGGTTCCACGGCTCCAGGTGTCGCGTGTTCTCGTGGAACCGCAGCTCACCGGTCCGGGTGTCGAGCAGCACCTTCTGGTACTGGCCCGGCGTCGAACGCCCGTCGAGCGGCTCTGGTGAGACGACCTCCGTCACCGGCGAGACGCTGATCTGCGGCGCCGCGTAGCGGGCCACCTCGACCTCCGGTACGGCCACGTCCTTGTTCGTCATTTCGGTCTTCCTTCCTTGGTCATCGGAGTACCTCCCGGAAGCTGGTTTCGCTGCGCCGGGAGGCTGGCGGCACACCACGCGGAGTGCGCGGATATGGATCAGCCCGGACTGGGTTCCGCCGGGCGGGTCTCATCAGGAGTCGTGAGTGACGCCGTCGAGACCGAGCGCTCCGGTCTCTCCGGTCTCGCAGAACAGGGCGTCGTCGTGCCGGACGCCTGTCGGCCACAGGCCCACGCCGGAACGTTCGTCGATCACCACGCACCCGGCGTCGCTCAGGAAGTACTGGAACCAGGCGAAGGGCCGCTCGTCCCGCTCCACGGCGCCGATGACGGAACTCGTGTCGGTCCAGGGGGAGACGGCGCAGGAGCCCGTAGTCGTGGCGCCGTGCTCATCGGTGATGGGCTTGACGGCCCCGATGCGTATCTGGACGCGCATGCAGACGGTGCACGGGCAGTGGGGACGGACGTAGCGGTCGGCGCCACTGCGACCATGCACCGACCACACGGGCCAGTGGTTGGTCCGCAGTCCCCAGCCCGCCCTCTTCTGTGCGCGCACGGTCCGGGCGCACGCCTGGCAGTTCTCCGGGATCCGGCCGTGCGCGGCAATCATCCGCTCGTACTCGTCCCGGGTGTCGGGCACCCAGAAGCTGGCGAGGTCACCACCGAAGCCGGAACCCCAGGTGGGCTTGCCCCGGTGGGTGAGAGGCAGCAGCGCCGACTGCTCGGACGCCTCCAGCGCGAGCGGGAGCAGCGCCGCGGTGGCGGCCTCGCGCGGCCACACGCCCCCGGGCAACGCGGTAGCCACTCGCGCGGCCGCGGCCTCCGCATGCGGTCGGGTGAGGTAGCGGAAGCGGGTCGCGCGGTGCCCGCAGGCGGTGGAGATGTGCCAGCACTGGACGCTGCCGCCCTCGTAGGCGGGGTGCTGGCGCAGTCCCGACTCCTCACCGTGGCGCGGATACGACCAGCCGGTGTGCACGACCAGGCCACCGGGCTGGAGATAGCCGATGCCCGGCTCGACTTCCGCTTCTTCGGGCAGTGCGGGGGTGAACTTGATCTTGAGCACGCTGGCCGTGTGGTTCTGGACGTTGCTGACTGGGTCGGTGTCCATGCAATCCCCCTCAATAAAGTGGCTTGCCACTTTTAAGGTAGCTCCCGGCCTTGAAAGTGGCAAGCCACTTGGTGGAAGGTTCTCCGTATGAGCAGCCAGCACCGCGACCCGCCCCTGACCGTGCGGCCGCCCGCCACACTCAAAGCGGACGCCCAGAAGGAACTGACCGATCGGGACCGCGAGATGAAGGCCTTCGTCGTCGCCTGCCTCAACGCCCTGGTCGCCGACCCAGACAGCTTCCTGAACCTGCTCAACGAGCACTGGCCTGCGGAAACGCCCCGTGGCCGGCCCCGGAAATCACCGGAACCGCAGCCGCCGGCGCACTCCCAGCCGTCATCACCTCCCCCCAAGGCCCACCACCCCTGGGACGAAGACGCCCCTGGCGCCTTGGAGGCCCCCCACCCCTCCTGGGACGGACGGGACGAAAGCGTGCCAAACGCCTTTGGCATCCTCAACGAGACAGCTGAGGACTGACCGACCCGCAGGGGAACCGCACGGGGTTGCGTGGCTAACCCCCTGGCCCTCGAAAGTCGGTGCGGCTCGCCAACCGGCCAGCCGCACCGACACCTTGGAGGCCATCCGTGTCCCCTGCCCCCGACAACCGCACCGCCCTCGCCGTCGCTCTCTTCGGCTCCGGTCTTGTGGTCCTCGTCGCCGTGCAAGCGCCCGCGCTCGTCCCTGCTCCTGCGACTGTGACGCCCCACCGTTCACGACGGCCGGGGAGGATGCGCGGCAGAGGCGAGCCGACTGCGTGTCCTCTCCGACCGGCCGGGCCAGCGCCCGCTCGTTGACAGGCGGGCTCCGCTGGGTGCCCACGACCGCCGGAAGCCGCTACGAGTATCAATGTCAGTGGTGGCAGGCAGGATGACGGGCATGACCACACCAGTTGCTCAGATCGTGGATGCCGCTGCCTACGCGCAGGCGGTCGAGACCGTGGTGAAGGCCGCGGCCGCCTACTACGCGGACGGCACGTCCCCGCTGGACGATGACAGCTACGACCGGCTGGTGCGGGGCATCGCCGCGTGGGAGGCCGATCATCTCGATCAGGTGCTTCCCGACTCGCCGACCGGGAAGGTCGCCGGTGGTGCCGTGGAAGGCGACGTGCCGCACACCGTGCCCATGCTGAGCCTGGACAACGTGTTCTCGCCCGAGCAGTTCACGGCCTGGACCACCTCGCTGGCGCGCCGGATCGGACACGAGGCGGAACGCTTCTCAGTCGAGCCGAAACTCGACGGACTCGCCATCGCCGCCCGCTACACCCGCGGGCGGCTGGCCCGGCTGATCACACGCGGCGACGGGACGGCCGGGGAGGACGTCTCGCACGCGATGGGCACCGTCGAAGGCCTGCCCGAAACGCTGTCCCAGCCGGTCAGCGTGGAGGTGCGCGGCGAAGTCCTCATGACGAATGCGCAGTTCGAGCACGCCAACGAGGTACGCACCGCGCACGGCGGGCAGCCTTTCGCCAACCCCCGGGGCGCGGCCGCCGGCACCCTGCGGGCCAAGGACCGCGCCTACACGGCCCCGATGACGTTCTTCGGCTACGGCCTGCTGCCGCTGCCCGATACCGACGGCGCCCTGGCCGACCGGCTGGGCGGCCTCGCCCACAGTGAGCTGATGATGTTGGCCGCAGACTGGGCGTGAACACCACCGCCAGTACAGCGGTGCCGGGCATCACCGCAGCCACCACCGGCGAGGTCCTGACCCGGGTGCAGGAGATCGCCGCGCTGCGCGCCGGGCTGCCGTTCGGGATCGACGGCATCGTCGTCAAGGCCGACCTGGCCGCCGATCAGCAGGCGGCCGGGTCCGGTTCGCGGGCGCCGCGGTGGGCGATCGCCTACAAGCTGCCCGCCGTCGAGAAGATCACCCGGCTGCTGGCGGTGGAGTGGAACGTGGGCCGCACCGGCATCATCGCCCCGCGTGGCGTTCTGGAGCCGGTCGAGATCGACGGCGCCACGATCACCTACGCCATCCCTGTTCTGTGGGGTAGACCCAGCCCTGTGGAGCTCATCGACTCTCAAAAGCTGCAGCTCAGCTGCCTTATGCCGCTGAGGTTATCGAGTGCAACAGCTGTTGTGCAAGTGGACTTCACTCGAAGCTCGATGGGTGCGGCTCTTCCAAGTTGGACACGGCGATCAAGCAATGAAGTCTCAGCGAGAGCGACCGAGTGCGTGCGCCGAAGATCGGGGGGAGCAGCATCCACTCGCGACATCGGCAGCAGGAGCCCGCTCACAGAGCATCCGTCAGCATGACCACCGTCGCCTCTCCTTCGTCGGCACCAGCACTAAAATCGCTACCTGTTCACTGCTCATATCACTACATTCAGTGAGAGGGTCAACTTCACCAAGAGGTCACGATGCAAAAGCTCGAGGACGACGTTCCATCCAAGCTTGCCGCTTACGCGCGCAGCCTTGACCCAGGCTTGCGGCACGCTCTCCGCCTGGACGACGCATCACTCCTCGTAATCGAGACTCTCGTCGCGATCAGTCGAACGGTCAGCACACCCGGCGACAGGCGTCCCTGGACGGATCGCTTGGCGGACCTCATCTCGAACCAGCAGCTGTCTCAGCTGCAGCAAGTCGGGGCAGCGTTCAAGGAAACTCTCGAGGCTCAGGGCGCCGATGAATGGATCCGGCGGTTTCGGAGCGAGGGTTACAAGATCTTCGCCGAAAGGCTGCTCGGGCCGGGTGAGTACCGCTCGTTCATCTGTGCATTGAAGGCTGACGCTGCTGTCGTTGCGCTCGCCGTGCGACGCCTGGTCCGGGCTATCGTCCCGTTCGCGGCCGCGTGGAATGAGGCAATCTCGTTGATGTCGCGCGAGCAGCTGAAGCAGTTGAGAGCCAAAGATGTCTTGGCTCTCAATGCGGTCCAACTAGTGGTGCAACTAGACATGTTCATTGGGGAGAAGCTCCTCGCACCGCTGCCCATGAACTTGGCAGCCGCAACCGAAGCTGATCTCGAGCCGTGGGACGCAGACGATGTGGCCGGCCTGGCCCTTCGGTTTCGCTCCGTTGTCTCTGAGGCCTCGGCCCAACGCGTGGAGCGCGCCAGTTCTCCCCTGGTCCGCAAGATCAGAGGTGCGCGCGATGCCTTGAAGTACTCGGAAGACGGGGTCTCTCAGGCCGCCAACTCCTTGATCGAACTGATCGACCGCCTCATGCGCGAGACGTTCCCGCCAGCGTTGGTGCTGGAGTGGATTGACGCGAACTTCCCCCAGGAGTCGGGACTTACATGGCTTGATGAAGGAAAGCGCAAGCCCAGCAAACTCGGTGAGGCATTGTGCTTCGTCTACAGTTGCGCGCCTGTGGAACCGCGTGAGCCCTCCCAGTACGACACCGGCGAAGGTCCGTCCCTCATACACCGAATCATCGCAATGGTGTTCGTCTCTGCGCGCAACAAGCTTCAGAAGCTTAAGCACGCCGACAGCGGTGTTCCGAAGGAACGCGAGCAACTGCAACACGTGCTTACCGCACTGGAGGGTGCGCTCATGCTCGGCCTGACCTTTGGAGGCCGGAGACTCACTGACGTCGACCCGGTCAATTGAGCCCGGACGGGATCCGGCCAGCACGACAGGTGACGTTTCCCCGTGATCCTGGACACTCTCCGTTGGAACCTCATGTCCCAGTCTCGAGGTGTCCAGTCACGAGGGGAACCTTCACCGGGCGTGTATACGAACGTGCCCCGCCACACGATGACGCGTCCACGTGCGAAATGAGACCCCTGAGCGCAAAATGGCTTATAGGGCATGGGGAGAGTCTTATTTGGCAGCCCCGCCCGCACGTACACCTCGCTTGAGAGGACAGCACCCGAACGGGAGGCTGATGTGGGTGCCAAGCGTCTGGTTGTCGTTGGAGCAGGCCCTAAGGGGCTAGCCTTGGCCGCGAAAGCAAAGATGTTGCGGGGGCACATCAGCGACGTTCCCGACCTTTACATCGTAGACAAGACTGGCGTCGCAGCGAATTGGACAGGTCGGTCCGGCTTCACAAATGGCGAACATGCGCTTGCAACATCACCGATGAAGGATATCGGATTCCCTTACCACTCCGAATCCTGGCACACCGCCAATAAAGCCATTGACTCTGCAATGCTCAACTTCAGCTGGCAGTCATTTCTGATTGATACCTCCCAAGCGACTAGCCAATTCGCTGACTGGGTCGACCGGGGTTCGAGACCACCGTCACTGACCGAGTGGGCCAATTACCTGGAGTGGGTTGCACGAGAGTCGGAGGATTTTGTTCATATTCGGACCGCCACCCATGTCGATATTGTCAACGGGAAATGGCTGGTAAGTTTCAATGACGGCAAACCAGTTCAAGCGGATGGCCTTGTCATAACAGGCCCCGGAACCGCAAATCAGCCAAAGGTCACCGGCGACCACCGCGACCGCGTGACCGATGCAGAAAGTTTTTGGACCAACATATACAGGGTGGAATCCGAGTCGCGAGTCACGGTCGGGGTCATAGGTGACGGCGGTGCAGCCGCCTCGATCGTATTGACATTGCTGCAAATGATACCCAGGGAGCGCTGTTACATCAAGATCATATCCAGAGCGGGCGTGGTTTATTCTCGCGGCGAAAGCTATGACGAGAATCGGCATTATTCCAACCCGAAGGACTGGAAGAATCTCAGCAGAAAGAATCGGGAGAAATTTATTGACCATACACTTCGCGGCGTTTTCTCGTCGGAGGCGAAGTCGCACATCAACAAAGCAACAAATGTTGAAACCGTGCAGGGCTACGTTAAACTTCTAGACGCAAGAGAGGAGCAGGTTAAGGTTCATTTCTCAGACGGTCGCATTGAGCAATTTGATCACGTAATCATCGCGATGGGATTCGACGGAATGTGGTGGGTGGAAAAGCTGGGCGATCAAGCCCGCACTCTTATTGAGAGACAATTGGACGCCATGCCAATGGCTGGCGAGGAGGAAGAATCCGGAATCACAGAAAGGCGTATCCGTCGCCGAATGGGGCGCTACTTGGACATCAGAAACGTTCGACCTCGGCTGCATCTGCCGATGCTCGCTGACGAAATGGAGGGTCCAGGATTTTCGAATCTCGGTTGCCTCGGGTTGTTGTCTGATCGGATCCTTCGGCCTTACTGTGCTCTGGACGGACACTGAGTCGACCTGTATGCTTGTTGGTTTAATCAGGAAACGCCGGAGGCGGAGATGAGTGAACCGAACGTGTGGCGCCGTCCCTCGATGGTGTCACGGACGCTGCGCTGGCCCGCCGGCGAGCTCGACGCCGTGGCAATGGAGGCGCACAAGAAGGGCACCACGTTCAACGCTCTGCTGGCCGAGTGGGTCCGGGATGCGGACTTGGAGCGGGACGTCGTTGAAAAGGCTCTCGCTGAGATGCCTCCCAACTCCGGTGGCTTGGAAAACCGTACGATCTACTGGGAAGTGGACACCGAACGGCACCTCGCGGGGCTAGCAGGCGTCCTCCGTGCGTCTTCAGATCGCGTTCTCCGCGCATGCGCGTACGTGAAGTTCGATCACCATGAGCAGCAGCCGCAGGTAGACCCCCATCTTGAGGAAAGTCCCCGCCACCCGTCATCCGCTCGGCTGTCCTGTGCATAGTCTGTTCTGACTGCTGAAACCCTCTTCCTCATGAGGCCTGACCTGCTGCGATCTTACTGATCGCCCAGGCGTACGAACCACCACGTCACAGCAGTGCCAGCCGAGGGAGCGGCATGCCACGGGACCTCCTGGCGAGGAGTGGCACGCGCCGCGCCATGCCAAGTCAGGCCGTTGGGTGCGAGCTGGACGATACGATTTCATCGTTTGATCGTCTTGGAAACTGTGAAAGCCGTGCCCAAGATCGACGGCATCACCCCGTCTCTCGGGAGGTGCCATCGATCTTGGTTAGTCGGCCTGGTTGAGGGCCCTGGTCAGCTCACGATTCGCAGCTCGCGAGGCCTCCAGATCTTCCAGGGCCTCCTCGAGCTTGAGCTTGAGGTCGCCCTTCTCTTGCTCAAGCTGGACGACCCTTCTCTGGACCTGCTCGACGCTGTCGGGGGTGCCGAGACCGGAATCCCTCCAGGTCTGCTCGCCCATCAACTGCGACAGACGTTGTTCCAGAAGGGTGATCCGGCCTGTCAGCCGCGCATTGCGCTCATGCGCGGCAGCCAAGTCCGCCATCAACGAGGCCCGCGAGACCGCCGCTCCCACTGCAGCGCCTTCGGTCGGCGTCTGCTCAGCCGTGTGGATCTGCGTCAGCAGGTCGCGGTGGCGGTAGAGGAACGTGCGGTCCACGCCCGCTCGCCTGGCCACGGCGGTCACCGACACCTCCTCGCCTGAGGCCTGGAGATCGCGAAGCGCCTGGGCAACTCGAGCGCGACGGCGCTCAGTGTCGGCCTGGCGGCCAAGGACCATCGCTTCCGTGCGACGGGAGCCGGTCTTGCTCAACGATCAGGCCTCTCTGGTCGAACGTCTGGCACCGGCTGGCCGACGCGGGGCATGCCGAGCATGACAGCCCGACTCTTGCGGATGGTCACCATCGCCTCCTGCACTTGGTCCTGCTCGTCTATCTCGAGCTCAGCGAGTGACTCCTTCACGTTGGCGATCAGCCGGCGCACTCTTTGGATCTCGTGCTCCGACGGCGTCGCCTCGGCCTTGGCCCACTCGTCCGCGGTAGTAAGCGCCGCGATCCGCTCGCGCGTCTGAAGCAGATCGGACAGGTATCGCTCCAGATCCGGAAGGTAGGACACATCGGTGTTGAAGTGGTCGCAGCCCACGCACCGGAACCGGATCGGACACTCGCCCCCACCAGCCTGGACGTTGGACGGCTCCCCACACCCACCGAACGGCACCGGGACCGACTCCAGGCCCCGTCGCACATGCTCGGATTCCATCAACTGCCTGGCCTCGCGCCAGATCCGGTTCCCATGCCGGTCGAAGTGGAACCGCGCGACGGTGTCAACCGCCTTGCGAGTTCGCTCCTCCGTCACTAATGGTGACGTCGGGTATTGGAACTGCCCGAATGCCTCAGCCGGTGCGGACCCAGGCGGTGAAATCGTCGGCGAGTCCTGGCGGGTTGGCCAGC